>CAIYDX010000299.1 GCA_903925005.1 uncultured Geobacteraceae bacterium | reverse complement strand
AGGAAACCGTTGATCGCATAACTGGAAAATCACCTTGGCGGCGATTAGAACCAAACTGGAAAATAAGCTTGGCGCCGGGGGTGGCAAATTAACTTGGCGCTAACACCTCACAAACTGGAAAATTACCATGGCGCTCGACATCCAAGGCAATAATGGCTTTTGACCGGGACCGGTTGTACCGCCGCTGGGTTTCAATGCAGGGTGGGGTATATGTGCCCGTCACCAGCGAGATAGTACCAAACCCCCTGCTGAAACATGTACCTGAACGCGACATTGTCACGCCTTCCGGAAAGGCGCTGACCTTGATCAATGCCGCATATTTATCACGACAGGTATTTGAATCCGCTGATTTTCAGGAAGAGGTGTTTGGACGCGGCCACCTTACCAGTCTTAATCCGATTCGTCCTGAGAACAGGCCCGATCCATGGGAGGAGAAGGCACTACATAAATTCGAGCAAGGTACCAAGGAAGTAAGCGAAATTCAGGTAATTAATGGGCGTACATACATGCGTCTGATGCGCGTGTCCATCACGGATAAACCGTGCCTGAAATGTCACAAATCACAAGGCTACCGCGAAGGGGACATTCGCGGCGGCATTGGAGTTGCCGTACCTATTACCGATATTGTGGAGGCAAATCGTCCGCAGGTGGTTGGCGTGGCATATGCTCATGGGTCGGTGTGGCTAATGGGGTTAGGTATGCTTGGTGTGGTCTCTCGCAAGCTCTCCCGCAGTGTATCAGCATTGCAGCAGAGCGAGGAGGCTCTTAAAGATCAGACCACTAAACTTGAAACGGAAGTCGAGGAGAGACGATCCTCAGAGAATGCGCTGCACAAAAGCGAACGTTTCCTCAGCACTATCATTGAAGCGGAACCCGAATGTGTGAAGATTCTTGACCGGGATGGTGCTTTGCTGATGATGAACCCGGCAGGCCTTGCCATGATACAGGCCGACACGTTAGACCAAGTTAAGGGGCAATGTATTTTCCCACTCATTGTCCCTGAACATCGTGAGGCTTTTATAAGTAAAATGGCTGAGGTCTTTCAAGGCAGGAACAACAGCTTTGAGTTTGAAGTCGTGGGGCTCAAAGGACGGCACCTATGGCTCGAAAGCAGGTCGGTGCCGTTCCGCAACGAGCGGGGTGACATAGTGTCTCTGCTGGCGATCACGCGTGACATCACGATTCGTAAGCGGCAAGAGGAAGAGTTGCGCGATCTTTCCCTGATCGATGAATTGACCGGCTTGACCAACCGTCGGGGGTTCATGCTCTTGGCACGACAGCAGATGAAGGTTGCGGACAGGGTCAAAAATCACTTGGCACTCGTTTTTGCCGACCTTGACCGGCTAAAGAGTATAAACGACACCTTGGGCCATGCCGAGGGGGACCGGGCCATAAAGGATACGGCAATGATCCTGAAAAACTCGTTCCGTGCTTCAGACATCGTCGCGCGGCTGGGAGGAGACGAATTCGTGGCCCTTTCGGTTGAATCATCTTCGGATGTGGAAGAACTGATCAGGGAGAGGTTGAGGGAAAATCTCCACGCGCATAATCTCGATGTCGAACGCCCCTACAAGTTGTCCATCAGTTTCGGCATTGCCGTCTATGATCCCGAAAATCCGGTACTTCTCGAAGAGCTGCTTGAGCGGAGTGATCGGCTCATGTACGAGCAGAAGCGTTCAAAGACCTGATTGCCGCCTTATAGCGGGCCGCACTTGCATTGCTTAATGCAGCAAACATCGCACCAGATAAGTTGCTGCATATTTTGACAGGAAGGATAATCTGGCCGGATAGTAAGAAGAATGAAAGAAACAGTGCCATTCAAACAAGGATGGCTGCGTAAGCTTTCACCTGACTTTCACCAATAGGACAACTTTTAACCTCCAGGAGGAATAGTTATGTACACTCATAATCTGGGTTATCCACGAATCGGCAGCCAACGAGAATTAAAATACGCCTGCGAACGCTACTGGATGGGGAAATCGAGCGCCGCAGAACTATTGGCCACAGGTAAAAAACTCAGACTTGACCATTGGCAGGCTCAGCGTGAATGTGCAATAGATCTCATCCCATGTAACGATTTTTCTTTTTACGACCATGTACTTGATATGACTTTCGCCATGGGTGCCATTCCTCCTCGATATGAGGAGCTTGCCAAAGAGTCGGCGCTGGAAATGTATTTCGCCATGGCAAGAGGATATCAGAAGAACGGCGTGGACATCATTGCGATGGAAATGACCAAATGGTTTGATACCAACTACCATTACATTGTTCCGGAGTTCCACCGGGAGCAGGCATTCTCTCTGCATTCACTCAAGGTCGTTGAAGAATTTAAAGAAGCCAAAGCTTTCGGTATCAATCCAAAGCCTGTATTAATTGGACCGGTCACCTATTTACTGCTTGGTAAGGAAAAAGAAGCCGGTTTTCACCGTATTGATCTGCTTGATAGCCTTCTCCCGGTCTACATAGAACTATTGCAAAAACTGAGGGAAGCAGGAGCGGAATATATCCAGATTGATGAACCTTTCCTGTCACTGGACCTCGACGAAAGAGCCAGTGCTGCATACAAAAGCTCGTTCGCCCTGATAAAGAAGGCTGTTCCCGAACTGAAAATTATTCTTGCCACCTATTTTGAGGGTCTGCGTGACAACGTTGAATTAGCCGTGAACCTCCCCGTTTCTGCGCTACACCTCGACTTAATTCGGGCACCGTCACAGCTGGAATCTGTGTTGGCAGTCATTCCCAAAGAACTTGCCCTTTCATTGGGGGTGGTGGATGGCCGTAATATTTGGAAAAACGACCTTTCCGGTACCGTGCCATTAGTCGCCAAGGCAGTTGAAACAGTGGGCGCAGACCGCATATTTATTGCTCCCTCTTGTTCGCTGCTCCATGTTCCCTATGATTGTACAATGGAAACTGATACGGCGGTGCTCCCGGCGGAAATTAAAAGCTGGTTGGCATTTGCCCGGCAAAAACTTGACGAAGTCACGGCAATCTCCCGTCTGGTAACATCAGACTCGCAGGTAAACGGTGAAGAGTTATTATCGGAAAACCGTGCTGCCATGGAAAGCCGTCGCCGCTCCAAGCTCACTAATAACCCACGGATCAAAGCGAGGGTTGCTGCCGTCACGCAGTCTGACCTGCATCGCGATAGTTCATTTACCGAGAGGCAATTCAAACAACAAGCTCTAAATCTTCCATTATTTCCAACCACAACCATCGGCTCCTTTCCGCAGACCGCTGAAATCAGGAGATTGCGCAGTCAGCTGAGTTTGGGAAAAATCAGTGAGGAGGATTACCGCATTGCTATCGAGCAGGAAATTGAACGTGCAATTCGATTTCAGGAAGAAATAGGGATGGACGTGCTGGTGCATGGTGAATTCGAGCGTAACGACATGGTGCAGTACTTCGGCGAACAATTTATGGGGTGCTGTTTCACTCAATCCGGTTGGGTCCAAAGCTTTGGCTCCCGCTGTGTCAGACCGCCGATAATCTATGGCGACGTAGAGCGTAAAGGTCCAATGACGGTCGCCATAAGTTCTTTTGCTCAATCTCTCACCACAAAACCGGTCAAGGGGATGCTTACCGGCCCGGTGACAATTCTGCAATGGTCATTCGTCAGGGACGATCAGCCTCGCAGTCAGACAGCCATGCAAATTGCTCTGGCGATTAGAGATGAAACGTTCGATCTTGAACAGGCAGGCCTCCGCATTATACAGATCGATGAACCGGCATTTCGTGAAGGATTGCCGTTACGGGCAAGCGACCGGTCGGCTTATCTCGGGTGGGCCGTAGATTGTTTCCGCCTGGCTACCTCGGTCGTTCGCAGCGGTACGCAGATTCATACGCATATGTGTTACTCGGAATTCAACGATATAATAGCTCATATCGCGGCCCTCGATGCTGACGTAATCACTATCGAGACATCGCGCTCACAAATGGAACTTCTGGAGGCATTCAAGGATTTCAGCTATCCAAATAGCATCGGTCCGGGCGTATACGACATTCACTCACCGCGTATTCCTTCTTGCGAAGAGATGCTTGATCTTCTGGAGCGTGCGCTCCGGTATGTACCAAAGGAAAGGCTTTGGGTGAACCCGGACTGCGGACTGAAAACCAGAGGTTGGCCAGAGACCAAGGCGGCTCTCACAACTATGATTGTTGCTGCCCGCAAACTGCGTGAAAGGCATTCGGATTCGGAGGTTTTAGCCTGATCATGCAATTTTTTTACTGGAACAAAAGTTTTGAAGTCGGCATTCCGAAAATTGACAGCCAACACCGAAAGCTGGTCGATCTTATCAATCTATTGGCCACCGCTATCGTTGAAAGTGGCAGGCTTCCTGATGTGCAGGCGCTCTTTGGCCAGTTGATGGAATATGCAGCAAATCATTTCGGTGACGAAGAGCGGTTCATGGCCGTTTGTTCATTGCCTGAAGACGAAATAATCCGTCACCGCAAGGAACATCATGGATTTGTAGAAAAGGTACAGGAGATTATGCAGCGTCCTGATCTGCTGCAGACGGAAATTTCGGAGAAGGTACTCGAATTTCTGACCACCTGGCTGATCACCCACATCCTCGGTTCCGACATGAAAATCGCTCAAGCTTTGGCCCTGGAAGGAACCGGGCCTGAACCGTATGATCACCAGTTGTTTGAAATATCGCCTGTCGAGCGCATGCTGCTGGGGGCCCTTAACGAAACGGAGCGACGTTTCCGGCTTATCTCGGATCATACGCCCGCTCTCATCTGGGTTTCCGACGCCACAGGGGACCGCGGGTTCTTCAATCGCTCCTGGTGCGATTTTGTCGGTTTCGAAGAGGAAGCGCCGCCTGCGGTCGATTGGGCAGATTTTATTCATCCTGATGACCGGGAGGCATACCTGGCAATAATCAGCTCGATTCTGGCTGAACCCAAGCCTGCTGAAGCCGAATATCGCCTGCGGAATCGCAACGGGAATTACCACTGGTTTCTGGAGCGAATCCTGCCTCGAATTGATTCCAGCAACGCGCTGCTGGGTCTTATTGCCTCCTCTGTCGATATTTCAAGCATCAAGCAGGCTGAAGAACTTTTAACCCATTCGGTAAAGGATCTGGAAAAAGAGGTCGCCCGCCGGACAGAACAGCTTGAGCAGCTGATGTTGACGGACCCCTTGACCGGAATCGGTAATCGGCGTTTGCTGACAAAACGCCTGGAAGAGGAAGTTGTCCGCGCCCGCCGCTATCGACGGCCACTGACGGTGGTATTTTTAGATATTGATCATTTTAAACGCATCAATGATACCTATGGGCATACTGCCGGCGATGAGGCGCTTGTCCGAGTTGCCGAGAGCTTGAAAAACGCCTTGCGGGAATGTGATCTGCTCGGTCGCTTTGGCGGTGAGGAGTTTGTTCTTCTGCTGCCTGAGACCAGAATTGATGAGGCGCTCCTGGTTGCCGAGAGAATGCGCAATGATATCTCTCAGATGTGTATCACCCCGATTGAGGGTGTACTCACCATCAGTGCCGGGCTGGCGGAACTGGCTGATAATGAAACCGGTGATGCCCTTCTAGGGCGAAGTGACAAGGCGCTCTACCGGGCAAAGGCGGAAGGCCGAAACTGCTGTCGTATCGACACCGGAGCAGGTTGATTCCCAACAGTTGTATAATGTGAATCGGGTTCCAATTATGTCCCTGAACTAAAATACGAGAGGGCACTCCATGTCTGAAATCTTCGGTTTTGACGCATTTTCAC
Organism: uncultured Geobacteraceae bacterium; assembly: GCA_903925005.1. Taxonomy (GTDB): domain Bacteria; phylum Desulfobacterota; class Desulfuromonadia; order Geobacterales; family Pseudopelobacteraceae; genus JACRCG01. Next base: position 27,527 of record CAIYDX010000299.1, on the reverse strand, counting down.
CTAAAGAGATTGCTACGAAGGTCGAAACAATCGGAGTGATCAAGGCCCGTCTGCCACTAATTCCCATGCTGATGCTAAGTGTGCTGGCCGGTGCCTTTATCGCTCTGGGGGCGCTTTACTTTGTAATTGTTAAATCCGACGCTTCCTTGGGCTTTGCTGCCAAACAGGTGCTCGGCGGCGTGACCTTTTCTTTGGGGCTGATTCTTGTGATCGTCGCGGGTGCGGAGCTATTCACTGGAAATAATCTGTTGGCAATGGCCTGGGCCGATGGGAAAATTTCCACACGTGAGCTGCTGCGGAACTGGGCGATTGTTTGCGTCGGTAATTTTATTGGTGCCGCCGGAATTGCACTCTTGGTCTTTCTCTCACATCATCCGGAAATGAACAACGGCGGAATTGCGCAAGAGTATATCAGGATTGCCTCAGCCAAGGTCGCCATGCCGTTCTGGACGGCCTTCTTTAAAGGCATCCTCTGTAATATCCTGGTCTGCATGGCGGTGTGGATGGCGTTTGCCGGACGAAGTGTTATCGATAAGGTTGTGGCGATTGTCTTTCCCATATCTGCTTTCGTTGCAGCAGGCTTCGAACATAGCATCGCCAATATGTTCTTTATCCCGCTCGCCATGCTATTACAGAACTTCGACAGCTTTGGGGCTAATTCCAATCCCATTACTTGGGCTGGCTTTTTTGGTAACTTGGTGCCGGTAATACTGGGTAATATTGTTGGTGGCAGTGTTTTGGTCGGGTTGGTGTACCACCTTATCTACCGGCATGGACGGCAAACATAAACAGATAAAATATCCAACCAGGTGGTCAGATGATCTTTTGAATACACCGCTTCGAGCGGTTCACTATTTTGAAAGCCCTCACCTCTGGTGGGGGATGCTTACCGCCTTCACTCACAGGGTGGAAGGGGGCCTTTCACTCTGTGCAATCCTCTTTAGTGAATCGAATGAATCCGGTGTTGCATTCACGTAGGCCCCTTTTAACTCATCCGGTATCTCGCCCCGCAAAAAAGCTCCCCTGTTGACGTAATCAAAGAGGTCATAGTAGGACTTGTTTTCGATGGTTCCTATGCGGGTCACAACGTGATACGGCTGTAACTCCGCAGTCGAGAGAAGTCCCATAGAGCCGATGATATCAGCAGCGCTTTTTAGGGTCTGGTTATGGTAGGTCTGTATCCTTTTCCGTTTGTCCGATACGACAAGCCCAGCGGTGAGGTTAGGATTTTGAGTCGCTACACCGGTAGGGCATTGGTTTGTGTTGCACCTAAGTGCCTGGATACAGCCAAGCGCCAGCATCATCGCGCGGGCTGAGTTGCAGAGGTCGGCGCCGATGGCGATCCGTTTCACCAGCCCAAAGCCTGTTGTTATCTTGCCGCTCGATATCAAGCGGATCTCATGGCGCAGGTCGAAACCGTTCAGGCAGTTGTGAACGAAGATGAGGCCGTCGATGCTCGGCTCGCCGATGTGGTTGCTGAATTCCATCGGGGCAGCACCTGTTCCACCTTCACCGCCGTCTACGGTGATGAAATCAGGTTTAATGCCTGTCTCGATCATTGCCTTGCAGATAGCTAAAAATTCGCGATGGATGCCCACGCAGAGTTTAAATCCGACCGGTTTGCCGCCGGAGAGGTCGCGAAGCTGTTTTACGAATTGTAGTAGACCGACAGGGGTTGAAAAAGCCGAGTGGCTCGGTGGCGAGATGACATCGCGGCCGAGCGGAACATCGCGAATGGCCGCGATTTCGGCGGTGATTTTCTCTTTTGGAAGTATGCCGCCGTGACCCGGTTTTGCGCCTTGGGAAATCTTGATCTCGATCATCTTCACGTTATCCAGCTGTGCCCTCTCGGCGAATTTTGTAGCGTCAAACCGCCCTTCATTGTCGCGGCATCCGAAATATCCCGTGCCGATCTGCCAAATCAGATCTCCGCCCGCTTTGAGGTGATGCGGTGTGATCGAGCCCTCGCCTGTATTCTGCGCGAATCCGCCATCCTTCGCCCCGCCGTTCAGTGCCATTACAGCGTTTTTGCTGAGGGCGCCATAGCTCATGGCTGAGATATTAAGTATGCTCGCTGAGTACGGTTTTGTGCAATCGCTCCCGCCAATGGAAACCCTGAGCGTTGCAGGGTCTACATGTTTGGCGAGTATCGAATGTTTTACCCATTCGTACCCAGGACTGTAGACATTAAGCTGGGTACCGAAGGGTAGTGTGTCAATCTCTGCCTTGGAGCGTTGATAGATGACGGACCGCTCCTCCCGGCTGAAAGGCATCCCCTCGGTGTTCTTCTCGATAAAATACTGTTGGATCTCAGGCCGTACGGATTCAAGCACGTAACGGAACCGGCCGATGAGTGGGAAGTTGCGCCTTATCGTCTGTTTGGTCTGGATTGTATCGTAGATTACTAATAGAATGAGAAGGCCAAGAACAATTGACGTGGTGTAGTGGGCCGGAAGATAGACCGGCGGGAGAAGTACAGCTGTTACGATGAGGCCGATAACTAAAATTATGCTTCCTAAGATGATTTGCTTTCTCATTCCGATACTCCAGCCAACCTCACTGCAGGAGGCGGCATTTTAGTAGGTCGGCTGGGTTTCCATTCAACTGCCGATACCGGTCATGTATCTCACATAGAGAGGCTTTTGTACAACCGTTGGTGACGTAATTGCCGTCATAATGCTGCTTTTGGAAATTGCTTTTGCAACCTTCATGATAATTGATTCAAACTCCACCCACAAGCCAACCGCAACGATTACTGCTCCGCATAAGGTAATAGGTTCCATTTTTCACTCTCCTGTCTTTTTATCGTTAATTAATGCTTCAATCCGCTGATTGTCTTTACGTATAAATTTCTAACCGTTCATGGTCCTTTACATCCGGCGGTAAACGCCTATCACCTTGCCGACTATGCTTATCTCGCCATCTTCCGGACGAATGATGATGGGCCCCATGTTCGGATTTGCCGGCTGCAGGCGGATGTGATCCTGCTCCCGGTAAAACCATTTGAGGGTCACCTCGCCGTCAACCATCGCAACCACTGTATCCTTGTTGTCGGCAGTCGGTTGTGGCCGCACCAAGGCCAGATCGCCATCGAAGATACCTGCATTGATCATCGATTCGCCACTAACCCGCAGGAAAAAGCAGTCACTTCCCTTGACGGCCATCGGGTCAACGGAAAAGTACCCCTGAATATCCTCAATAGCCGGGGCGAGATGACCGGCGCGGACGGTGCCGACAATCGGCAGGGAAACCGAAGGATTGACCGATGTCTTCAGAGTAATTCCCCGATTCACATGATCCCGCTTGATGTACCCTTTACGCTCCAGAGCACCAAGATGTTTCATGACCGGCAGTGTTCCGGAAACATTCAGATGGCCGGCAATTTCCCGCTGGCTTGGTGCGTAGCCGTTATCGCCTGAGAACGAGGTGATGAACTGCAGCACCTGTTTCTGGCGTTGAGTGAGTTCCATTCTTGTTTGCAGGCCATAGGTAGTCATATGACTACCTATACGGAAATTATGTGTGTATGTCAACAAAAACTATTTATTTTTCATTTGGAAACTCCGGATGGAAAGTGATCCAGTTTGAATAAATAATTGTTACTGCGGAATAGAAAAGGGGCCAACTACGTATCTGATAACGTAGCTTGGCCCCTTTTGCAATTGCACCAATTCGAGATTTTTAAAAGCGGAATTATTGTTTTTTCATCATTTTCTTACCAGGCTTTTTTTCGTAAACATCATTCTCTTCATTTTCTTGAACTGTTCGTCCGTCAAAATGGATCGAATCTCTTTCATCGATTTCAACATTTCCAATTGATGAGCTGTTTTCATCTCGGCAATTTTTTTAACCGCAGAATTGGCCTTATCCAGGTCAAAATCTTTTACTTCCATGATTTCCATCAGGTCAATCTCTGCAATATTCAGGTCAGCTTTAAATCGGAGTTGTCTTTTTTGCATTTCACGGTGTAAAGGTTTTAATTTTGTGATCTGGTCATCCGTAAGCCCGAACTTATCGGCATGTTCGATGCACATGCCGGTCATCTTGCCCATCCCCATCATTGGTCCATGGCCTGGTCCATGGCCTTCCTCCTGATGCTCCTTGATGGACATTTCCGTCATCTGTGAAAAAGCCGGCAGAGCAAAAACAACCGTCAACAGCAATGCAAGAACTATTTTTTTCATAATGTCCTCCTACTTGCCTGAGATGTAAAAAAACATATCGCGAAAGACGAAGTTGTCAACTCGTTATTTTCCTGATTGCTTCTTTGAGCACGGAATACTTGTATGGTTTCTCGATAAAACCTGCGAGCCCCTTGCCAACAAATTTCTGAGTCACCTCCTGCTCATTGAAACCGCTCGACATTATAACCTTCATGCTCGGATTGATAATGTGCAGCTCGCGGAAGCATTGCTCGCCATCCATGTGCGGCATGGTCAAATCCATGATCACGAAGGCAATGTCAGGGGTGCTTTTAATGATTTCAATAGCTTCATTGCCATCGTTGGCGGTAATGGGCGTAAACCCCAGCTCTTTCAACATTTCAGTCCCGATTTCCCTGACGGTTTCCTCGTCGTCCACCAGAAGGACTGTACCGCAGCCATGCCAGTCATCTTTGGATGATTCTCCGCTGAAAAATTCAGGCGGTTTATTTGAAGCTGGAAGGAGAATCTTGAAGGTGGTGCCTTTATCGGGTTCGCTGTAAACCCATTATGGCGCCTTTATGTCCCCGGATTATGCCAAGTACTGCGGACATGCCAAGTCCTCTGCCGGTAAACTTGGTTGTGAAGAAGGGGTCAAACAGTTTTGACACTGTTTCCTTACTCATGCCGCAACCGGTGTCGGCTATCTCCAGATAGACTTTCGGTCCTTCGGTTGTATCATTATCCAGCCAACCGTTTTTCAAATATGTATTGTCACAATCCATGCAGCCGGTTGAGATGGCGATGACTCCGCTCTTGTCCCCAATTGCCTCGGAGGCATTTATCACCAGGTTCATTATGATTTGGCGCAGTTGAGTGGCATCGGCTTCCACGGTATGAAGCTGTTGATGCAGATTCAGGCGCAGTACCGCTTTTTTTGAGATTGAGACTTCCAATATGTGGAGCATATCTTTCAGAAGATTGTTAAGGTCCAGGTTCTCGACTAAAAACTTTCCCTTGCCGGAGTATGCCAGCATCTGTTTTGCCAGGTCTGCGGCCCGGGCAGCCGATTGTTCGATTTTGTGCAGATTGTCAACTACCGGAGATTCTTTATTGATCCGCATCAGGGCCAGATCGGCGTTGCCTATGATTGCCATAAGAATATTGTTGAAGTCGTGTGCGATGCCTCCTGCCAATACTCCCAGGCTTTCCAGCTTCTGAGCGTGGAGAAACTGTTTCTCCAGGAGAATGCGATCTTCTTCCGCCTGTTTCAATTTGGTTATATCGAGAATCGATCCTTCCAGAATTCCCTGTTCCCGGTAGAGCACTAGTGATGTAATACAGTTTTTTATGTTACCTTGCCTGTCCAGCATTTTATATTCATAATCCGACACGCGGCCATCCGCTAAAAGCCTTCGGACCATTTCTTCCCGCTCTTTTGCGTCAGCCCAGAGAATCATGGAGGGTTTGTTAATTGCTTCCTCTTGAGTCATACCCAACATATCAAGAAACTTCTGGTTGGCATCCAGCAGCTCGGAGCCATCAAGTCTTGATCTGAAAATAGCGACTTCAGCGTTGTTGAAGAGGTTCCGATATTTCTCTTCACTCTTTTGAAGCAGTTCCTCTGCCTTCTTGCGTTCGGTGATATTGAGGATAGAGGCGGTGCATCCTTCGTATTCTCCACTTTGGTTGTAATGCCCTCTGACATATATCAAACCGTTGATTGTCTCGCCGGATTTTGCAATATAACGTTTCTCAAGGGAATAATGCTCCATGTTATGATTCATGAGCCTTTTGACCATTTTGATGCTTGAAGTTACATCATCCGGATGGGTTATGGCTGCAAAAGTCATTTTACCGATAAGTTCATTTTTTGAATACCCCACCATATTGCAGAAAGCTCTATTTGCTTCGATTATAACGGAGTCCTTGTTAACTACGGATACGCCAATGAGCGAGATATCAAAAAGAGAGCGATAGTGGGATTCACTTTTACGAAGAGCCTCTTCGGCTTGTTTGCGCTCGCTGATATCTCTGACAACCGCAATGATTCTGTCATGATCAACGGAATGAACTCTTTTTAACGAGACTTCAGACCAGAAGAGTTCTCCTGATTTTTTACGTGAAAGCCATTCAAAAAGCTGCGGTCCTTCAAGCATGGCCTTGCGAACATTTTCAACGGCCTCTGCATGCGAATATGGGTAAGAACCTTCGGACATGTCACCAATATCCGCTGCCAGAGCTTCATCACGTTCGTAACCGAATATTTCAAGCATGCGTTCGTTTATGTCGGTAATTCGTCCGCTTTGAGCGTCATGAACAAATATGGCCTCATTTGTAGCATTAAATATTCCTTCATAGTTTTTCATATACTCTATGCTGCTATCCTCGGCAGTAGTTAACTGACTGGCGAAACGGCTGATCAAGAAGTAGAGGAGTGTTGCCGTGCAAAGAATGAAAAGCGATCCTTTGACAACGGCAATTTTTACCATTACCGCTGAGTCATGAACGAGCCAACCGAGTACATTGTCAGACCCATATATCCAAGCCAAGCCAAACAGTGCATATATTGCCACTATCTTTACCGTGGCTATTCTTTGCTTTTGAGGCGTTCTGCTGCTCATTGTGTATTCCGATCATTTGCTGTGATTATGCCAGTATTCTAGGCAGATAGTGGGCCATGTCAATCGTTTTGTATCTGTGGACTATTAAAAACTTTATAATATAATATTGATAGCCACAATTGTCATGCCGGCTGACCATGGCTTCCGGGAAATTCCATTCTTGCCCCCCAAAAAACACCTTGACAGATTCGATCAAAAATTATAGTTTGATATTAAGCTATTTGAAATCGACTTATTGCCGAGGCGGCAAAATGAAACCGAAAAATTCAACATACCGTTCTCTGAATACATACACCAAGCTGATGCGAGCCTCGGAAGCGGTCACCAGCAGGGTACATCGCTTCCTGTCGGCATCAAAGCTTACCATCAGCCAGTTCGGAGTGCTTGAGGCATTGCACCACAAAGGGTCGCTCTGCCAGAGGGATATTGCCGCCAAGATACTCAAGAGTACTGGTAATATAACTCTGGTGATCGACAATCTGGAAAGACATGGACTGGTCAGACGCGAGAGAAATGACGACGACAGGCGCTATTTTACAGTCCATCTCACACAAGCTGGATCGAAATTGATTACCGGAGTGTTTGCCGATGTTGAGGCTGCCATTGTCTCTGAAATGGCCGCTCTTACCGAAAACGAGCAGGAACTGCTTGGAAGTTTGTGCAAAAAATTAGGGTTGAAAGGAGGGGGGGAGTGACATTTTTTCCGTAATTTAGTTTAACAGTAAATCAATCGACATCATACTTATTGCAAAAGGAGAAATAACATGAAACGGATAATCACATCAATCAGCACCATTATCGCTCTGGCATTGCCGGTACTCGCATTTGCCTCCACCTGGACCATAGACCCTGACCACTCAAACGTAGGATTCAAGGTCCGTCACCTGATGGTTTCCAATGTTAAGGGTGGGTTTGATAAGTTCACCGGCAATGTCGAAATCAACGACAAAGATATCACCCAGTCCAAGGTGGAAGTGAATATTGATACCAATTCAATCAATACCAATGTCCAGAAACGCGACGCGCATCTGCGCAGCGCCGATTTTTTTGATGTCGCCAAGTTCCCGGCAATGACTTTTGTATCCAAAAAGGTTGTAAAGGCTGGCACGGATAAGCTGAAAGTAACGGGAGACCTGTCCCTGCATGGCGTAACCAAAGAGGTGGTGCTTGATGTCGAGGGGCCGTCCAAGGAGATCAAGGATCCGTGGGGCAATATCCGGCGTGGCGCAACGGCGACGACCAAGATCAATCGAAAAGATTTCGGACTTGTCTGGAATGCCGCTCTTGAAACCGGCGGAGTTGCCGTAGGTGATGAGATAACGATCACCCTTGAGATTGAGATGATCAGGAAGTAACGGTCCGGGCTCCTTGATGGGCGGGGATGGTAACCGGATTATCATCTCCGCCGGTCCAGTTCGGACTTAAAAGGAGAAATTGCCATGTTACGCATAAGAAAAGCGTCTGAACGAGGCCACGCCGATCATGGCTGGCTGAACACCTACCATACATTCTCTTTTGCCAATTATTACGACCCGCAGCAGATGGGTTTCAGAGATCTTCGCGTCATAAACGAGGACCGAGTTCAGAAAGGCACCGGTTTTCCCACCCATCCCCACCAGAATATGGAGATTATCTCCTATGTCCTGGAAGGGGCTTTGGAGCACCGGGACAGTATGGGCAATGGTACGGTGATACGACCGGGCGAGGTACAGCGGATGAGTGCCGGGACCGGCATCACCCATAGCGAATTCAACCATTCAAAAGACGAGCTGGTTCATTTTTATCAAATATGGATTATACCGGAAATGGATGGTGTGGAACCAAGCTATGAACAGAAATTCTTCCCTGACGAGGAGAAAAGGAATGTTTTTAGGCTGGTTGCTTCAGCGGATGGCCGTGGTGGTTCCGTAGCCATAAACCAGGACGTAAATATGTATGTGGCACTGCTTGAGCCTGGCAAAAAAGTTGATCATCATATTCCGGAGAATCGCCACGCTTGGCTGCAGGTAGCTGGTGGCACAGTTCTGGCGAACGGCCACTTGTTGGAACATGGAGACGGCGCTGCCGTAAGCGGCGAGGATCAGCTTGTTATTACCGGCAAGGAAAATGGGGAACTGCTCTTGTTCGATCTTGCCTGACTATGATTCTCTTCCGGGCGAATCGGATTGGATTTGTTCAGGTACGACTAAATCAGGTGTTGGACTGCTGCCCGGCGCCTGTTTTTTTACCAACTTTCCCTGATTTGCGTTTGATACGATCCCCGTCCAGTTTGTTTCTGCTTTCCATTATCCGATGCTCTTCCTCGCTCATCACAATTACCGTCCGCGCATCAATTGTTGTACTCTTCGTCTTCCCAGCTTTATTCCCTGATGCCGGAGGTGTTGAATTTGCGGCACTCTCTTTGCCTGAACAGACTACTTCAAATTTATAAGGTGAATCAGTGATTTTGCAATCGGCAAAAACCGGGCACGGAGCAACTACAAGCACCAACGTCAGTACCCATTTGACCCGCTCCCGAATATTCTTGGCGATTTCATTCATCGTCATTGCAAAGCCTCTCGTAAAACTTGTTCAAATCTGTACATCCTGTCAGCAGCGAGGAATCTTACAAAAAGAGCAATTGTAACTTGCGTTGATGATTCAACATCAGTTAAATTGGATGTGTGCCGTGGAAAATAACCTTATAATAAAGGATATTAAATGAAAGTTCTAACTATTTCAACAATCATCTGCCTTCTTGCTTCAACCTCGTTTGCCGCAGAGCCTGTAACAGCCGAGGTAAAAGAGACCATATCCACAAAATCAGGCATAAAGTACACTTCTCTCAGAGAAGGAACTGGTGATTCTCCAGGGCCTACCGATACGGTGATTGTCAATTATCGTGGTACATTATTGAATGGCCGGGAATTTGACAATTCATATAAGAGCGGCAGACCGGTCGAGTTTCAACTTGACCGGGTAATTAAATGCTGGACAGAGGGTTTGCAGTTGATGAAGGTCGGCGGGAAGGCGGAACTGGATTGTCCGTCAAATCTTGGCTATGGTGAATCCGGTGTCCCAGGTTCCGTCCCACCATACGCCGCACTGATTTTTGAAGTTGAGTTGCTCTATATCAAGTAAACAGATGGAAATAACAGGTAATCATGAAAACTGGTAACATGTCAGGCGGCATGATGGGCGAAGAAGGGATAGATGTTCCGCTGGAGCGGATCGACCCCGATACATTGCGTGCCATGATAGAAGAATTTGTGACGCGGGAATGGTCGGAGCCGATTGATGCCGATTATACACTGGAAGACAAAATAGGTCAGGTGCTCCAGCAGTTGAAAGATGGCAGGGCCAAGGTTGTGTTTGATCTGAATGCCGGGACGTGCAATATTGTCCTGGCAGATATGAGGTTTCCGAGCTGAATATTGCGGTTTCAATACCGGGTACAGTCCATTGTTGGCGGAAGGAGTTCGATATGATCAAGGGAATGCGGTTCCACGAATTTGGCGGTCCTGAAGTGCTTCGCTGGGAAGAGGTCGAAGTGGCTGTTCCTGCTGCCGGTGAAGTTCGTATTCGCCATGAGGCGATAGGGGTCAATTTTGTCGACGTTTATCAGCGGGACGGTTTGTACAAGGTGCCGCTGCCGTCAGTTGCCGGAAATGAAGGGGCCGGAGTGGTTGAGGCGGTAGGCGAGGGGGTGACCCTGGTTAAGCCTGACGACCGGGTCGTCTATGCGGGAAGGATCGGTTCGTATTGCGAAGCGCGCACCATACCTGCCGACCGGCTTTGCATCCTTCCCGATGGAGTGACGTTTGAACAGGGAGCGGCAATGATGCTCAAGGGGCTGACCGTCCAGTATCTGATCCGCAGAACCTGCAGGGTGCAACGGGGGGACACGGTGGTTTTTCATGCCGCTGCCGGAGGGGTGGGAACGATCGCCTGCCAATGGCTGAAGCTGCTTGGCGCCAAGGTTATCGGCACGGCAGGTTCTGATGAAAAGTGCAAGCTTGCGCTTCAAAATGGCGCTGACTTCTGCATTAATTACCGTACGGAAAATATTGTTGAACGGGTGCGGGAAATAACCAATGGTGAAGGGGTGCCTGTAGTTTATGATTCAGTCGGCAAGGATACTTTTGAGTCTTCGTTGAAATGTCTGCGGCCATTCGGTTTGCTGGTAAGTTTCGGCAACGCCTCCGGGCCGGTGCCTCCGGTCGACCTTGGGCTTCTTGCACAGAACGGTTCATTGTATATAACCCGTCCTACACTGGCCACTTATATAGCGAAACAGGCCGATCTTGAGGCCATGGCGAAGGAACTTTTCGATAATGTACTGTCCGGGAACGTCAAGATTGATATTAGTCAGCGTTATCAGCTGAAAGATGCCGCTCAGGCTCACCGCGATCTTGAAGCGCGTAAAACGACCGGTTCCAGTATATTGCTGCCAGGGACCTAAAAAGGAATTGCTCTTGTTCTGACTGCTGGATTCTGATTACTGATACCCCGTCGTTTGCGGCGGGGTAATTTATTACCCCGCCCACTCTCTGTTGCCAGTTTATTTCAAACTACTCCATTCCGTTCCAAGGCGCATGTGCGCTGGAGATGACTTTTACCTCTACTGGTTCAAATCAGCAAAATAGAAAAATACCTGAAAAGTGGTGCGACAATTGTCTTAACGGAGAATCTTGTCTGGTGGTGTGCTGAAGGTGCATATAGAATGCAAAATAATGAAATATTATTAATAAACATGAGTAGTCAACGGCAGAAAACTATTACAGGCACGTCGTTACGATGTTTTTGATTTATATCAAATTTATAAATAAAAATAAATTTATTTTTAATAGCAGCATTGCAAATATCCGTCAAATATTGTAAAGTGACAATAGTCGCAACAGTTAGTAGCCGCTTGTTTTGGCTGCGTAAACAACTCAAAACTTGTACAGTCTTGAAATCAGGCCAAAGTTTAATAGAGCCGCGCCTTGTTGAAAATGCTGTTTGATCGAACCATGTACTGTTTTGTGATACATGTATCGTTAACGGCGTCGGAGGGGATCCAATGAGTAGTGGTAATTATTTTCTCGGAAGACAACCGATTTTAAACCGCAATGAAGAACTTGTAGCCTACGAACTCCTTTTTCGCTCTTCCGGGTCGAAGACGGCCGAAGTGATGGACGCCTCGCATGCGACAGCCAGCGTGATCATCAATACTCTGACCGGCTTCGGTATTGAGGATATCCTGGGAACGCACAAGGGTTTCATCAACCTTGAGCTTGAGCTGTTGATGGACGATTCATTGAATATTTTGCCAGGGGAACAGGTTGTTATAGAGCTTCTGGAAACCCTTGAGGTTACCCCTGAACTGGTGGAGCGCTGCCGCTTTCTTAAGGAAAACGGTTTCTCGCTCGCCCTTGACGATCATGAGTACAGCTCTATTTACCATGAATTGTACGAGATCGTGGATATCGTAAAAGGTGGACCTCGTTCAGAGTCCCCGCGCGGAGCTGCCTGAGATGGTACAACAGTTGCGCCGTTACCCATTGCAGCTGCTTGCCGAGAAAGTTGAGACGGTTGAGGAGTTCCAGCACTGTATGGATCTCGGCTTTGACCTGTTTCAGGGATATTACTTTGCCAAACCGGCGGTCATGGAAAAGAAGCGGATGGATGATTCAGGCGCCACGATGCTCAAACTGATGCGTCTGCTCAACGAGGATGCGGAGCAGAACGAGATCGAAAAGACTTTTCGTGGCGATGTCGGACTGACCTACAAACTTCTGCTGCTGGTCAACTCCGTTGGTACCGGCGTTCGCAACAGGATCAGTACCGTCAGCCATGCCATTGCGATCCTGGGACGCCAACAGATCAAACGCTGGGTGCAGTTGGCTCTCTTTGCCGGCAATGACCAGCGCGGCATGGGGAATCCTCTTGTTGACATGGCCGCCGTTCGCGCCGGATTCATGGAAAACATGGCCGGCTGTCACTGCAGTTTGAAAGGGAAGCATGACGCAGCCGAAAAAGCGTTCATGACCGGGATACTGTCGATCCTGGAGAAGGTATATGACATTTCGATGGATGAGGTGGTGCGAAAGCTGAACCTCTCGGAAGATGTCAGGGATGCGCTTGTCTCGCACAAGGGGGGACTGGGGGATCTGCTCCATTTAGCGAAGATGGTGGAAGAGCTGGATGATTCCAACCTCGATCTGCTTCTGGATGAGACAGGCATCTCTTTTCATGACGTGCTTCAATCCCAGAAACGGGCTTTTGCGTGGCGCAAGGGGATAGTCTGACGGATTATTGCATACTATATATAGAGAGGTGTTAATGAGAAGTGATGTATATAAGCTGGTCACTGTAAATGATGGCAAGTCAGATACCGCAGCAATTGTAAAGGTTTTATCAGAAATATCAAATGGACGGCTTAAATCCGATCTCAAGCTCCTCAATTACTGTGAAGAAGTGCCGGTAAGCTACGGTTCGTCCGTAACTGCCGTGGATGATGACAGCGTTGAATTTGTGGTTCACGAACATCAGGCGCTGATTATGAAGCATGACAAGAGTACGCTCATCAAAAGCAGGCACTTTCACAATGAACTTGGAGTGCACTGTTATGCCGCATATGTCAACGTACCCAAAAAATCCGTTGTTCTGCATAACTTCGCGTATGCTCAGATCCGTGCGGAACGTAGGGAAGCTGTTCGGGTCAGGGTGAATGGCAGAGTGTCGGCAACATTTTCTTACGGAAACGTTACTATTGAAGGGATAATGCTGGACATCTCGGGAAACGGTATCTCATTTGTTTCCAAAGTTGTTCCGGCTACGGAATGCAATCAGCCTGGGAATATATCTTTAACGCTCTCGGGCACTCCTCTGGAGGTTCCAGGAATGTTCGTCAGATCCGCCGCGAATGAAAACGGCGGGAATGTCTGTTTGTTTCAGATGAAACCGGACAGGAGGAGCGACACTGTTCTCGGCCAGTTCATTTACCAGCGACAGATCGAAATCATTCAGCAGTTAAAGGATGGCTTGATTGCGAATTAATCAAGGCGGTGTTGCGCTCATTAGACGTATAAAATTGTTATTTAATTGATTTGATTGAATGTGTGCGGTCAGGTAGTTTGCAAATTTAGAGATCAGTTATGAAAACTTATTTATATGAATTTGATGCAAGTAAGGGGATTAAATTATCACAAGTCTCGATTGAGTATTTTTGTGACAGGGATTGTTACGACCTGAAAGTCGTTACAGGTAACAGGCAAGCGATAGTTGATGTATATCCCGAGGAGCTTGTAGAAATAAATGACGGTGTATGTAATGAAAATATTAAGCATAGAATACGCTGCGCGATATATAGAATGTCCGGACCTTAAATAAGGCAATCCGCCCGCTAAATTACCACAATAAGGTTGATCATTGTAGACATTAACTGTAGTATAAACCCCCACAGTTTACAACTGGTGGCATATGAAAAACATGCAAGTCAAGTGGTTTGGCATACATGCTCTTTCACTTACTTAAACAGTTGCTGAACCGGGTGGTATCCACCTCCCTTCCTCCCTCCGCCCGATTCTGCATAACGAAAAAAAAGGCAGACTTCGCTTCAGTCCGTAGCAGGCAGCAGCCGATTACCCTGACCGCGAAAATGCGAGCATCCTTTCATTTAAGGAATTCGAGATGAAGAAACACTTTGTCCGCATTATTGTCGGCCTGTCTTTAACCCTCTTCTTCGCATTTAATGCGGCCGGTCAACTCAACCTTGATTTTATCAAACGCCTGGATTTATGGGTTTATGACCAATGGCTCAATCAAACCATGCCCGAGGGGCAGGACTCACGCATCGTCATTGTGGATATCGACGAGAAGAGCCTTTCTGAAGACGGCAGGTGGCCCTGGAGCCGCAACAAGGTCGCAACTATTGTCGAAAGCCTTGTAGATCGATATCATGCCGCCGTGGTGGGGTTTGACGTCGTGTTCGCCGAGCCGGACCATAGCTCCGGCCTCTCCGTGCTGGAACAATTCGGCAAAACCGAACTTCGCGATAGTGCCGAATATCTTGCCGCGCTTGGCAAGGTCCGCCCCAAGCTCAACTACGACCATCTTCTGGCTGAAAAGCTTAAAGGTCGGAATGTTGTCCTAGGGTACTATTTTCGGGGTGATGAGGAGAAACAGAAGGGGCAGGCTGTCGGGATGCTTCCCCAGCCGGTTTTTACGAAAGACACGTTCCGTAAATTGAAAACCAAAGTCATCATGAAAGATGGATACGGTGCCAATATCCGGGAACTGCAGCAAAGCGCCGCCAGCGCCGGCCATTTTAATCCGGATACTGATATTGACGGCGTGAACCGCCGGGTGGCGATGCTGATTGAATACGATGGCGCGTATTACGAGCCGCTTTCCCTGGCAGTTGTGCGCGTTCTGCTCGGCATGCCCGATCTGAAGCCGGGCCTCCCGGACGGACAGCATAAAGGCAGCGACTACGACAAGCTTGAGTGGTTATCGCTCACCGATATGAAAATTCCGGTTGATGACCGGGTTACGGCACTGATTCCGTACCGTGGCAGGCAGGGGAGTTTCCCCTACATATCCGCTTCGGATGTGCTGCATGGCCGCGTCAAGCCGGAGTTGCTCGAAGGGGCCATCGTGTTGGTAGGCACCACGGCGCCGGGCCTCATGGATCTGCGCTCCACACCGGTTTCATCGGTCTATGCCGGGGTGGAGATTCACGCCAACATGATCGCGGGGATTCTCGATCAGAGTATAAAGTACTCACCACCGTACCTCATGGGGGCGAAGGTGATGATCCTACTGCTGGCGGGGGGGCTGCTCTCCTTGCTGCTGCCGCTGCTCAGTCCGTTCAGATCAAATCTTCTTGCCGCTGTTCTGCTGTTGTCAGCCTTTGCGCTCAATTTCGCCGCCTGGCACAATAATCTGGTTCTGCCGCTGGCTACCACCTTCATTTTAATAGCCTTGATTTATGCCTTCAACATGTCTTACGGGTTTCTGGCAGAGGCGCGGGCAAAGCACCAACTCACCGGGCTGTTCGGGCAGTATGTGCCGTCACAGATTGTCAGTTCCATGAGCAAGGATCCGCAGCGTTTCACGATGCAGGCTGAAAGCCGTGAAATGACGGTACTCTTTACCGATGTGGTCGGCTTCACCTCTATTTCGGAGAAATTAACCCCCAAAGAGTTGGCCACTTTCATGAACGAGTACCTGACCGCCATGACCTCCATTATCTATGAGCATGGCGGCACTGTTGACAAGTATATCGGTGACGCGATAATGGCTTTCTGGGGTGCCCCTCTGGACGATCAGGACCATGCCCTGCATGCGGTTCAGGCCGCCCTTGCCATGCGCAAGAGGATGGTTACCCTGCAGCAGGAAATGACGATCCAGGGTTTTCCGGAGATCAAGATCGGCATCGGCATCAACAGCGGCCAGATGCGGGTCGGTAACATGGGTTCCAGCTACCGTGTGGCCTACACCGTCATGGGAGATGCGGTCAACCTTGCTTCGCGGCTGGAAGGATTGACACGCCAATACGACACCTGGATCATCGCCGGCGAGGTAACCAGGGCAAAGGTAGCTGGGTACATCTGGCGGGATCTCGACCTGGTGCGGGTCAAGGGGAAGAATGAGCCGGTGGCGATCCACGAACCATGCGGAGCAGAGTCATCTCTGGATAATGAGTACTTGAATGATATTACACTGTTTAATGAAATGGTTGCCGCCTACCGCGGCAGAGAGTGGCCCGCAGCCGAAGAGATGCTGCATAAACTGATTGCCAACAAGCCGGACAGGAAGCTGTACCAATTTTATCTTAAGCTTATCGGACAGTACCAAATTGAACCACCATCATCCGATTGGGATGGCGTCAGTACATTTACCACCAAGTAATAGTATTTAATACTCCAGTTCAAAGAGACGATAATAATGAGATTATTTAAGAACATTTGCATTGCGGCACTACTTGCAGTTTTGAGTACGGCGTTTTCCATTCCCGAAGCGTTTGCCTTGGCTGAAAAGGATGATGCCGTGCCGCAATTTGCCATCAAACATTTCACTCTGGAAGGTAATACCCTTCTCGATCCTCTGCAGGTGCAGAAAATGCTCGCACCCTATATCGGACCGCAGCGCGATTTCGGCGATATCCAGCAGGCCATGGAAGTGCTGGAGAAGGGGTACCGCGACCTGGGGTACACGATGGTGACGGTTATTCTGCCGGAACAGGAGCTGGCCAGGGGGGAAGTGCGGATTCAGGCGATCGAGCCGAGGATAACGGCGATAAATATCGATGGCAACAACCACTTCAGTCGGGAGAATATTCTGCAGAGTCTGCCTACCTTGAAGACAGGCGCTACTCCCCTGGTAAACGCCATATCCGAGAACCTTCGGGCCGCCAATGAAAACCCGGCCAGGAAAATGTCACTGCAGTTCAAGGCGCAGGATAATCCGGAAGAGCTGCATGCCGCGCTGCAGGTCGCGGATCAGAAACCATGGAAGGCGACTCTCAGCGGTGACAACACCGGCAGCAACGCTACCGGTCTTTATAGAGCCGGCCTGGGGATTCAATATTTCAACCTGTTCAATCGCGATCACGTTGCGGCCCTTCAGTACACCACCTCACCAGACCATTTCGACAAAGTCAATATCTTCAGCGGCTCCTACCGACTGCCGTTTTACAAGCTGGGGGATACCCTGGATGTTTTCGGCGCTTACTCCGATGTGGACAGCGGCACCTCCCAGGTCTCCGGCACCGATATCAAGGTAAGCGGCAAGGGAATAGTCTCCGGTTTTCGCTATAACATGAACCTGCCCAGATCCGGCGAGTACGAACAGAAACTGACCGGCGGCATGGATTACCGTCTGTACGATAACAGTGCCATTATGGCCGGCAACGCGACCAACCTTGCTCATAGTGTGGTGGCTCATCCGTTGAGCCTAACCTATGGCGGGGTCTGGACGACTGAACCGCTGGTGGTGGATGGCTCTCTGGGCCTCCTGTACAACATCCCCTGGGGTGGACAAGGGATGCAGGCCGATTTTGCCACGGCCCGCAGCGGGACCGAGGCCGACTATATCATCGTGCGTTACGGCCTGAATTTGATGCTGCGTCCCGGCGCAGATTGGATGGTTCGCGTAGCTACTACCGGTCAGTACACTCCGGATCGGCTGATCCCCGGTGAACAGTTCGGCTATGGCGGCTCGGCTGTCCTGAGGGGGTATCAGGAGCGTGAAGAATCATGGGACGCCGGCTTCAGCGGCAGCTTTGAGGTCTACTCTCCGGATATTGCCGTTCTTATGAAACTTACCAATTATCAATTACGCCTTCTTGGCTTTTTCGACGGCGGTACCGGCTACAACCTGCGGCCACAATCGGGCGAACTGGGCGGAAATTCGTTAACGAGCATCGGAGCAGGATTTCGTTTTGGAATCGGCGATACCTTCAGCTTCAGTCTGGATTGGGGCTACGCGCTGGATGACTCCACCCAAACCAAACGGGGTGGTAACGCCTTTCATTTCAAAGGGCAGTTATCGTATTAGCAGCTTAACGTAACTATTTTCTGGTGATCGCCATGAAAAAGAGCACAAAAATTTCATTCAGGCCAACCCGGAACCAGAGACGAATCGCTGCGGCATTCATGTTGATCTCCTTCCTGCCGACAGCCGTCATGGCTCTTCCCACCGCTCCACTGGTTGTCAACGGCATCGCCGCCATCAGCACCAGCGGCAATGTTATGACCATCACCAACTCGGCCAATGCCATCATCAACTGGCAAGGTTTCTCCATCGGCAACAACGAGACAACCCGGTTCATCCAGCCCTCGGCGGCAAGCGCGGTACTTAACCGCATTACCGGCGGTGACCCCTCGGCAATTCTTGGCGCGCTGCAATCGAACGGCAAGGTGCTGCTGATCAACCCCAACGGCATCCTGTTCGGACCGAACTCCCGGCTTGACGTGGGCGGTCTGATCGCCTCTTCCCTTGGCATCAGCAATCAGGATTTTCTGGCCGGCAAGATGAACTTCAGCGCCGGACCGATCGCCGGGAAAGTTGATAACCAGGGGGCCATCACGACCCCAGGTGGCGGCCAGGTCTATCTGATCGCCCCGGATGTCGCCAACAGCGGCATCATTACCGCACCTAACGGCGATATTTTACTGGCTGCCGGCAAGGAAGTATTGCTGGTCGACAAGAGTAACCCCGATATCGCGATGGTGGTCAGCGCCCCGGAACATCAGACCATCAACCTGGGTACGCTGGTTGCCGATGCGGGACGGGTAGGGATGTACGGCGGGATCGTGCGCCAGAAAGGGCGGATCAGCGCCGACAGCGCGGTTATGGAAGGGGGACGGATATTCCTCAAGGCGACAAAGTCGATTGAACTTGCGGACAGCAGCGTCATCAGCGCCGACGGCGTCAAGGGCGGCCAGGTAGTCGTCAAGACCGAGGAGGATGGCAAACTCAGCGGCACTCTGACCGCACGCGGCACCATTTCCGCTCAGGGGGACGGCACCAAGGGGAGCGGCGGTTTTATAGAGACCTCGGCAAAGACTGTCGACATCAACAGCGTCAGGGTCAATACACGCGGAGGCAGCTGGCTCCTCGACCCGGACGATGTTGAGATAACCAGTACCACCCCGACCATTTCCGGTGCCACGATCGTTACGCCGGGTATTATACAGAATGCGCTGGTCAACAATGACTTTACAATCCAGACGAACGCCGCAACTACAGGCGGCAATGGCGATATATTTGTGAATGGCGCGGTCTCCTGGAATAGTCAGTACAGCCTTACGCTTAACGCCATTCGCAATGTGAACGTCAATCAAGCAATCACCAGTTCGGGATCGGGGAGCGTAAACCTGCGCGCAGATTCGACCGGGGCATGTGTAGCCGGGGCTGAGACCTGTGGTACGGTCAGTTTCACCGGCTCCGGTCATGTCACCGCCGCCACGACCAACATCTATTACAACCCATCTGGCAGCAATAATGCTGCAGATGCGAACGGCGTCGGACCAAGCTATGCAACGCCAACCAGCTTTGCCGGCAAAGTAACAGGCACACTCAACTCGTACATGCTGGTGAATGACGTCAACCAACTGCAGGGGATGAATACCAATCTGGCCGGCAACTACGCCCTCGGTAACAACATTAATGCCACGGCAACAAATTTATGGAACGGCCTCGCGGGCTTTATGCCGACGGGCGATACGGTCACACCATTTACCGGTACGTTAGACGGCCTTGGTCACACCATTAACGGGCTCACAATCAATCGGCCGAGCACGGACAATGTTGGCCTGTTTGGAGTAATGGCCCAAAACGCAACCTTGCGGAACGTGGGGCTTGTGGGAGGTAGCATCACCGGATACGAGAATGTTGGGCCATTGGCGGGGTACGCCTGTACGCTCGGGGGCGCGGCACCTTGCTTTATTACGTTGTTGGAAACCATTGACCACACGTACTCTACGGCGAGCGTGAATGGATACGCCAATGTCGGCGGCCTGGTCGGCTTCAATGGGGGCAACATCACAAACAGTTACAGCGCCGGTGATGTGACCGGCATATGGGCCAGCATTGGCGGCCTGGTCGGTATCACTCATTCACCGTGGCCGTCGGGCGGCACGGGCATTTCTTCGAGTTATGCGACCGGCAATGTTACGGCAACCGGAACAGGTCCCGGCACGGGTGCTGTTGGTGGCCTTGTCGGGGCGGATTCCGGAACGTCATGGATCTCCAATAGCTACGCCACCGGCAGGGTAACCGCAGTAGCGGCCACCGCTTACGTCGGCGGGTTGCTGGGGTGGAATGATGCCGGGCAGATCAGCAACAGCTATGCTACCGGTGCGGTCAGTGGCGGTTCCTATAATGGAGGTTTGCTTGGCTATCATGCGAGCTTCTGGGGAGGGGTGACATCTAGCTACTGGGACAAGGACACAACAGGTCAGGCGACCAGCGCGGGTGGCGGCACCGGCATCAACAGCTCGACCGGAACGGTCAACGCATACAACCAGGCGACCTACTCCGGTTTCGATTTCACCAGCGGCAGTCCGATCTGGTGGATGAGCCCAGGCAACACCCGTCCTTTCCTGCGCTCGGAGTACAGCACCACCATCACAAACGCCCATCAGTTGCAACTGATTGGGATGAACTCAACCACCCTGGCGGCAAATTATACCTTGGCCAACAACATTAATATGACAGAACTGACGCTGGCTTCCGGAATGTGGGACGTCACCAAGAGGTTTGTGCCGGTCAGCGATTTAGCTACTCCATTTTCAGGTACCTTCGATGGGTTAGGGCATTCCATTACCAATTTTACCATCAATAGACCTTCGACGGACTATGTCGGCTTGTTCGGTTACTTGGGCTCTGGTTCTACAATTCAGAATGTGGGGCTTGTTTCCGGCAGCGTGAGCGGGAAAGCCAACGTCGGAGACCTGATTGGCTACAGCAGCGGTACTGTCATCAGCAGCTATGCTACCGGCAATGTTAGCGGGACTACTGATAATGCCGGCGGACTGGTGGGATACAACGCAGGTGGTATTTTCAACAGCTACGCCACCGGAAATGTATCGACAACCAATAATGCCGGCGGACTGGTGGGATATAACTACAGCACTGGCAACGCCACGATCAGCAACAGCTACGCAACTGGAAATACATCCGGAACCTCTGCTGTCGGCGGGCTGGTGGGACAAAACTACATCAACGGCTCCATCCGCAACAGCTACGCCACCGGAAGTGTTACGGGCACAGGCACAGGCTATATCGGCGGACTGGTGGGTGAAAACGTCGGTAGCATCATCAACAGTTACGCCACCGGAAGTGTTCCTGGGATTTCTCTTGTCGGCGGGCTGGCGGGATATAACTCCAACTCCGGAACAGTTACCAATAGCTACTGGGATAAGGATTCTTCCGGCCGGACAACCAGTGCCGGCAGTGCTGACAGCTACGGCCTGACCACCGCCCAAATGATGACGACTAATTTTGCCGCTTGGGATACCTCAACCTGGGGAATCCTGCCAGGCATATCCTACCCCTACCTCAAGTGGCAGTTTAACGGTACTCCGCAGATCATTTCCGGTACCGTTGATGTTACCGGTGGAGGTCGAAACATACAGACGGCGGTTGATGGTACTCTGCTTGCTCATACATCTACCGGCGCAAATGGTTTTTACTATCTGGCGCTCCCCGGCAACTCGGTTCCCACCGGCAGCAAACTGCTTACGTACGTTGACGGGAACGCAGTGAAGGGTTCTTCCGTCACTCTTTCCAGCGGTAGTCATATAACCGGACTTTCTCTTCTCTCTGATACTTTAAGCGTCAGCAATATCGGTGATATTTCCTATAACACGTTTAGCATTGCCAAAGGCGGCCTTACTTCGGCCGACATCCTCTACAGCGTTTCAGGCGACGGTCTGGTGGTAGCCGCGAAAAATCTCAAAATCACCAACAGCGGCAGTATCTTTATAAATAGCCCTATAACCATCGCCGGCGGTGCGGTGTTGTTGACCGCCACTGGAACGGCCAGCGATATTAGCGTCAATGCGTTGATCAAAACCGGTGATTATATCAGCGGTTCATCAGCCGGCAGCGCGGGTGATGTCTCGCTTACAGCAGGGCGCAATATTCTGCTCGGTGTAACCGGCACGGCTATCGATGCTTCAATCGGTGCAGATGGTAACGGCACCACGACCGGGCACGGCGGAGACGTCAGCCTGACTGCGGCTGGCAGTATTATTGGCACAACAAGCGATATTTCTACAAACGTCTATAAATATCAGAATGGCAGTACAGGCAGTCGAGCCGGAAACATATCCCTGATTGCTAATGGTGGCGACGTCATCATCAGAAATCTTTCTGCCAGTGCTTCTCAAAATGATAACGGTGGCATAATCGGAAACGGCGGCAACGTTTCGGTAACTGCAAGTGGTTCAGTCTCAGTTGGTGCTGTAAATACGAGTTCTACCGGCGCCACATATGATTATTATTGGGATAATGGTGACACTTCAATCGGAAATGGCGGTAATGTCAACCTGACCGCGACTAACGGGAATCTTACTATTAGTGGCGATGTCGATGCCAGAGCTGTTTATCTGGGCGGAAATCGCACTCCCACAAGTGTTGGCACTGGCGGAAACATTGTCCTGATGTCTGACGGTAATGTCTCAATTAATAGCAATTTGTTTACAACCGGAATCAGCCAGTCAGGAGGTGGCAATGTTTCGATTTCCAACAACGGCGGTATTACCATCAATGGCGGGATTTCGAGCAACGGGGGTGCTGTTGGCCTGACCGCCACTGGAACCAGCAGCAACATATCTATCAACGGTTCGATTACAACCGGGTTTAACGGTAACGGTTATTCAGTTGGTGATGCGGGCGATGTTTCCCTAACCGCTGGACACGACATACTGCTATTAAACGGATCAACAATAGATGCTTCAGTCCGTACCAATTCTAACGGCACTACGACCGGGCGCGGTGGTAACGTCAGTCTGACGGCGGGAGGCAGTATAACCGGTGCGTCAAACATTTCTACATTCGTCATTAAAGATGGCTCGGGAAGTATAGGCAGTTCGGCTGGTAACGTCTCCCTTATCGCGAGAGATGGTTCTATAGTCATCGGTGATATTTCTTCCAATGCATCACAAAATGGTGCGTACTGGGACTACTATGGTATCGCTGGGACAATAGGAAGTGGCGGCACTGTTACTGCAACGGCAAGTGGATCAATCGCAATTGGCAGGATTGACACGAGTGCAAGTGCCAGTTGTTATCATTCCCCATGCTTACTCAATATTGGCAATGGCGGCAATATAAACCTGGCTGCAACTACTGGGAATATAACCATTAATGGCCTTGTTGAAGCGAGAGCAAATGGCTCGGTAGCGTATGACAGTATCGGCACTAGCGGTAATATAACCCTGACGGCTGGCAGTACTATCGCAAATACAAACTACACTACAGTCAGAGGCAACCTGTTGACCACCAGTAGTAGTGGCGGCACAACACTTACCAGCTATAACAACGTGAACGGCAACTCCGTGACCAGCTTCAATGCGACCAATACCGGCAACGGTGATATCATCTTCAACAACACCTCTCAAGATGCGCTGACAATCACCGGTATCAGCCAAACAGCAAGTGGCGGAGCTGTTTCGGTCTCTAACGCAGCCGGCATTACCGCGACCGGCAACATTACCCTGTCTGGCGGTACGGCAACTTTGAACACTGGTCTGAACGGTTACAGCGCCAGCACTCTTACCATTGCCAGCGGCAAATCGGTTACTACCAACGGCGGAAATATCTTCATCAAGGCGACGGATGTCGATCTGCAGGGAACACTCAATGCCGGGGTAGGTGATGTCAGCATCACTGCAAGCAACAACAACTCGATTGGTCTCGGCCTTGCTGAAAAAACAATGACGATTTCTGACACGGAGCTCCGGAATATCACTGCCACTAATCTGTTGATTAACTCCGGTTCTTATTCGCAAGGTATTTTTGCCGATGGCATACAGGCAACCGATACTACACATATCGGCAACGTAAAACTTAATAGCCATTATGGAAATATCAGTTTTGAAAACAATCCTTCCACGTTCAATGGCAATCTGACACTTACTACTCTCGGTTCGGTAACACAAAGTCTAGGTGCATCGATCCAGGCAGTCGGGCTTGAACTGCTCGGCAGCGGAACGTTCACTCTGGACGACCCCGGCAATAGAGTCAGCGCCATTGCCGCCAACGTCACAAATTCGATCAAATTCACCAATGGAAATACGCTTCTGAGAGTTGATAGCGTAAACACAACTACCGGAATTACTACAACCACAGGTGCCATTGATATTTCGACTCAGGACGCCACTCTAAGAGTTACCAGCCCAATAACCAATAACGACACTAACGGTGCAGTAACCCTTTCTACTAATGCAACCTTGGGTAGTGGCGCCGGCATTACCGGTACCGGGCTGATTTCTGCCAGAAACATAGCCGTTCAACCTAATAGTTATGGCCCCATCGGTACCAGTGAACATCCACTGAATACCGGCACGATCGGGACAGAGCCGACAACTTTTGCAATTGGTTCCGGATGGCCATCTGCCGTGTACATCAGTCATACCGGAAAAGCCAGCGTGGGCGCCACTCTTGGTAGCAACGCTCCGTTCAGCTTTACAGCCAGTGACGATATTACAATCACCACCGGTATTGTACAGGCTGGCAGCGATCTGACTCTGAGAAGCACTTACGGATCACTTTTTCTGAATGGCCCGCTGTTGGGCAGTAATGTCCACCTGTACTCAACCGGTGTGGTCTCACAGGCTTCAGCCTCCGGTATTACCGCCGATCGCCTGGAACTGCTTGGCGCCGGCGCTTATTATCTGCTCACCGGAAACAATAATGTTGGCACGCTGACCGGTAGCACTACCAATGATCGCATCAGCGGTGTCGCCTTCAACAATGGCACTCATCCCTTAACCATAGACTCGGCGACAAAGCTGACTGCAACCGACTTTGTTGCGATTAACAGCGCTGCAGGCAGTCTCAATGATATCACCGCCACCAATATGATCAGCATCAACGGTGGAGTAACTTATTGCCAAACCGGCGCGTACTGCTGGACCGGCAGCATTGACAGTAACTGGAGCACACCCGGTAACTGGATTAACGGGGGCGGTTCAACCCCGGCATCCGCCACTACGGCTCCGGATAGCGGCAATGCCGTGCGAATCATCTCCGCCAACTCTATCGCGCCAACGATCACAATCAACAATTCGGCAACGGCAGATTCCATAGCCACTAATGCTGTCCTGGTACAGGACGCACCTATCTCCGCCAACAACCTGCGGTTGTTAGGCACAAACATCGACTATGTATTGAACAATACCGGCAATAGTATCGGCACTATTGCCGGTGTCACCAAAAGCTTGAATTTCGCCACTACCGGAAATTTTATAGTTGGCGGACTTACTGCGACAAACGACATTTTCCTTGCTACCTCTAGCGGCGTGGTCACGCAAACCGCACCGATATCCGCGTACGGTCTTGGACTGTTCGGTGCCGGCAGCAGCTTTACACTGAACAATTCGGACAATCACATCCATACGTTGGCCGGTAACGTTGCTTCCGTTGAACTTGTCAACAAACAGATGCTCCTCATAGACACCGTAAATAATTATGATGGCCTCAAGGCTACAGGTGATATCACTCTGACAGCGACCGGGTTGAATGGACAGGGTGGTCTCGCCGTCAACAAGCCGATTATCAGCACCGGGGGCGACATTACCCTGAACGGGTCTGGTGGCTATGGCTTCGATGGGCACTACTACGGCGTTCAACTTGATGGCACGTCAGTTATCACCAATGGTGGGAATATCACCATTAACGGCACCGGAGGCTATGGACCCAGCGATAATAACCATGGCATCTACTCGCTCAATTCCTCAATTGACAGCCATGGTGGCACTGTGACTCTGAACGGCATCGGCGGAAATGGCATCAACTGGAATATCGGAGTTTATCTCGATGAAGGAACCAGGATTTCCACTAGTGGCGGGGATCTTTCCATCACCGGCAGCGGTGGGAGTGCCTCTCCGGTTTCCGGCAACACCTATGAACGCAATCACGGTATCTACACCTACTCTACCACTCTCGATACCGGCACCGTTGATGGCAGTACCGTCGGCGGGAAAATTACGCTGAGCGGGACAGGTGGCGTCGGATTCTATACCGATAATGATGACCCCCACAGAATTAACGGTGTATTCCTGGATTACGGAACAAAAATTACTACCGGTGGTGGAGAACTAGGCATCAACGGCACTGGCGGTGAAGGCAATGTTTCTGAATTAAATGTGACCAGATACAACGGTATATACACATCTGACGCGACCCTGGACACCAGCAGGATGGGTCAAACTACCGGTGGGGACATACGTTTGATTGGAATCGCGGGTAATAGTTTTTCTTCTGAAAGCGGCAATCATAACTACGGCGTCAGCTTGACCTCAACATCCATCAAGACAGGTGGCGGGAACTTAAATATTACTGATAATAGTGACCTCTCGGGGAGTGGCAAAGGTGGTATTAGCATAGGAAATAGCTCTACTCTGGACACGAACAGGCTCGATGGTAGCCGTGGTGGAGACATACTGTTATACGGTACAGCTGGCGGTGGTTCAACCTATTCGAACACCGGCGTCAATCTGTACAATTCAACTATCACTACTGGCGGCGGGAACCTCGATATCACCGGTTTCAGTAACGGCACTGGTGATCAAAACCGGGGTGTCTATCTCTCCGGAAGCATTCTTGACACAAGCAGAAGCGACGGCAGCACAGGTGGAAATATAAGTATGAACGGCACCGGCGGAATCAATGGTACGAATGATAATGATGGAGTTATAATAGAGCGAACTAACATAACAACAAGTGGCGGTACACTTGATATAATAGGCATCGGAGGAGGCACCGGAGTCAGGAACAATGGAATTTCCATCTACGGCAGCTTAAACATCGACACAGGCAAGTCCGATAGCAGTGCCGGTGGCGCAATCAACCTGACCGGCACGAGCGGTTACGGTACAGATGATAATGTCGGTGTTCGTCTGAATGATTCCTATGCAACTGATTACCTGAATCGTTCTAAAAGAGCGCTTGCGTTTTCAGTATGACTTTTTCTGTCGCATGTATCTGCTATTCTCCTGATATCAAGAATCAGGAGGGTACTCATGAAAAAGAACAACATTCAATTACAAGCAGGCCTGAGCTT
>CAIYDX010000298.1 GCA_903925005.1 uncultured Geobacteraceae bacterium | reverse complement strand
GGGTCTCCCGCATTAACCACTTCGGAACATTGTCCCAGCAAATCCTTAATAGTTGCCAGATTAGCTTTCTTGTCTGCGACTGGAAGAAGAACCCACCTATCCGGGAATATAGGGAGATCCTGCATACGCCAAACCTTATTCCCGTTTTTCATCGTCGGAATATCGTCCGGCAGGTATTGATCAGGCATGGCCTGCTCAAGGATATGACCAATACACCACGTAACACAGTCGTTACCGACTTTTATGTAATTACCCTTATTCTCAGGGCTTCCTGGAAGCCCCGTAACAATAGCTTTTGCTAGACTTGGTTTTTCTGCAATGAACAGACGCATTTATTAATCCGATAAACTGTTGCGAGTATTCATATTAAACACTAACAATTAGTTTTTGTAAAACAGATAAGAGAAAGGCCGCGATTGCGGCCTTCGGTCAAGCAGTCATTTCATCTTGCTCACAGCATGTCGGAGGTTTCCCGTAATGATAGTTGCGGGCATACTGGCTCCGGTCGAGTATCCCTTGACGGAACTGGTTTGGATCTATCCCCAACCGTCCTGCAGTCTGGATGAATCCATCCTTCTCCGACTCTACCGGGCTGAATATCCAGTCCAATGCGTTACGGGCCTGCTCCTCATTATTTACAACCTCATAAACAGCATGCATGGCCGCCTGTATCTTCGATGAATCGCTACTTATTGAGTGTCCAGGTATATCATGCATCATTTCTTTTTAACTCCAAATTGCTCGGCAAAATCACCAATAATGTCTTTCGCTGCTGAAGAAACGGCAGCAACCGATGGTTGCTCGTTTATCGGAAGTCCTTCAACTTTCCTTGCCTCACGCACCGCATGATCAAGAATCTCCCGCAACGTCTTTGACGTTTGCCTGAAGCCTATATTCAGGATGAAATCCCTAAGCTCCGGCATATCTTCGTACACGATGAACGAAACCTTTACCTGCTTAACATCCTCTGGATTAATTCTTGCCCACATAAATTACCCTTTACTGTTCTGAGCGGTTTCATGAAGAATCATCATCTTGCCAAACCGACGCATTCCTTCAGAGATGGACATCCTTGGAAATTGAGGCTTAATTGCATGAGGCCACAAGTCGTTAATCTTCTGGAACATGAACTCAGCTCCGCCGCCCGCAACTATCACACCATCCAGCTTTCTAGCGTAAGGATCAATGAGGCGCTTGGCAGTATCCACGATCTCGTTGGCCAGAATCATGACCGCCTCATTCACATCAGCCTCGACGTTGACTGTCTGATTGAAATTCTTGATCTGCTTCTCGCTTAGCGCCGTCTCGCAATCGCGCGCATCAAGGTCAACCCCCTTCTCGGCAAGCATCTTGCGTAAACGCTCTGAAGCGATATGGGCACCGGAGCATGTCCCTGCAACGGTCTCGATCCAGCGCCCATTCATCATCAGCATAAAGTCGGTCGTAAAAAAACCAATATCAATAACTGCCCACGACTCGTTCCTTGCCGACATTCGGGGC
>CAIYDX010000297.1 GCA_903925005.1 uncultured Geobacteraceae bacterium | reverse complement strand
CGCGTTTTTTCAAGTACAGCTTCACATTGTTCCTCTGTGCCATAGCTGGCAAAAAACTGGCTTAAGCGCAGGCCTGCTTGTAATTGAATGTTGTTCTTTTTCATGAGTACCCTCCTGATTCTTGATATCAGGAGAATAGCAGATACATGCGACAGAAAAAGTCATACTGAAAACGCAAGCGCTCTTTTAGAACGATTCAGGAAAAAATATTTGAAACACAGAGCAACTGAGCAACTGAGTTGAAAAACAAAAAAATATGAACGTTGTTCCTAATGCAAGGTTTTGACGTCTCTGTTGCTCTTTGCTTTGTGTTTCAGAATAAATATTAGCCGATTGTTGCGGTGTAGAGATTGCTCACGCGATCGAACAGGCCGATCTGCTCCAACGAAGCTTTCAACAATTCCGGAGCATCCAGGAAATCAAGCATGAAAACTATTTCCGAAACTTTCAGATAAACAAAAAACGGCTCTACCAGCCTCCCCTTGAAGATCTGCACGATCATTTCGTTCAGAGGAAGGTTCCGGAAAGGGAGCAGCTGTGCGGCGCGCTCCAACAGCGTTTTGACGTAGAAAAGGATCGCTTCATCGACGCCGTCAACAAACTTGCGGTGTCCCGGCATGATGCGCCTGCCTCGTAGTTGTGCCAGGTTAAGCAGCGAGCGGCAATAAGCATCGTAGTTACGGAAGCGCCCCTCGAAGCTATCCAGATCGATATCCAGTAGAGGAGCCTGAAAGATGCTTCTGAGGAGGATATCGCCGGTAACGGCCGCATCTCCCGCCAGATAAACCAGGTCGCTCTGGGAATGCCCCGGACAGGCCAGATAGCCGATTCCGAGTCTGGAGAGTTCATCCGACTCCTCGACGATACGGAATCGCTCCGGTATGGCGGGGAATATCTTGTTCCGCTCGAACGACTCGCGCAACTGCACGGCAAAATCTTCATCAAAACCGTATCCGCCTAGAAGCTCGCCCATACACGCCATCCGCTCGGCATGACGCTTGAATTTTATCGCGTCAAGCCTTGGAATGAATACCTCGGCAGCGCTTCTCTGCAGGATGAAGTTGGCCAAGCCGTAATGATCGACGTGGCAATGGGTGATGACCAGGTATTTCAGGCGCTTGAGATCAACGCTATCCAGCAGGCACGCTTCACCTTCCGGTGTGGGCGGACCGGTGTCGAACAGCACCAGTTCGCCGTCAAGCTCGGCGCTGTAGAAATGAACTTCCCCGACCATGTAGGGGGTCTGTACGGTGTGCTGTTTCATTGTTGTAGTTACCTGAGATAATTCAGCATGATCAGTCACAAAGTTATAACCCCACCTGTCCTCCCCTTAATTAAGGGGAGGGACGCTACAATGCAATTGATAATGTTGCCATTCACGTCCCCCCTCTTAAGTTAAGAGGGGGATAGGGGGTGTTATGTAACGGCGCAGCATTGAATTATTGCTTAAAAAATATACTTATCCGCTTCGATGGAGGCCGCTGCCAGCTGGCGCTTTGCTTTGAGCAGCCCTGTGGCATCGTATTTGGTGAACCTGCGAATGCCGGCCAGCAGCATGGTCAGGGTGTCTCCCTCTTCGATGTAGTAGGCTGCCCGGCGTGCGGCGGATGCAGCCTTTTCCGAGCTGTTGAACGTAAATACCTTAACGGCGGCGTTGATGGATGCTTTCTTACTCTCGCTCAATTTCGGCAGGATCTTTTCGGCCCGCAGTACGGTGCTTTCAATGGCAAAGATGTTGATGGCCAGATCGGCTACGGCCAGCAGAATCTCCTGCTCGTCCTTGATCGTGTCCATGAATTTCTGCACTCCGCTGCCGGCCAGTACCAGGAAAGCCTGCTTCAAGCTGGCAATCAGGGCTTTTTCCGCAGCAAAGGGAACTGAATCGTCAAGCTCTTCAAACGATGGCGACATCAGCGACTCGAAGGCCTTCATCGCCTCTTTCTGAAGCGGGATTTCCCCCTTCATGGCGCGCCGGAGGATGATGCCGGGGATTAGCAGGCGATTGATCTCGTTGGTCCCTTCCCAGATCCGGTTGATACGCTCATCGCGATAGTACCCCTCGGCAGCGTACTCCTGGACGAAGCCGTATCCGCCATGGATTTGGACAACTTGATCCACGACCTCGGCGAGCATTTCGCTGCAGAACACCTTGGCAATGGCGCATTCGACTGAATATTCCTCAATCCCCTGCTGATAGGCCTCATAATAGTCGGCGGTATCTTTCGGGACCGTGGCAAGGCGGTTGTCAATCAGACCGGCCAGGCGATAGACGAGCGATTCCGACGCGAAGATGGCGGCGCTCATGTCGGCGATCTTTTCCTGAATGGCTCCGAAGGTGCCGATCGTTGTACCGAACGCCTTGCGTTCATTGGCATATTTGATCCCGGTCGTAATCGCTACCTTGGCGGCGCCGGTGACACCGGCTCCCAGCTTGAAACGTCCAACGTTGAGTACGTTGAAGGCGATCTTGTGCCCCTTGCCGATCTCGCCGAGCAGATTCTCAACCGGCACCTTCGCGTCCTCCAGTATGATCTGGGTGGTGGATGATCCCCGAACCCCCATCTTGTTCTCTTCCGTTCCGACGCTTAACCCCTCGGTGCTCCGCTCGACCAGGAAGCCGGTGAAATGTTGCTTGTCGATCTTGGCAAACACGGTGTAAAGGTTGGCGATGCCGCCGTTGGTGATAAACTGCTTGGTGCCGTTAAGGATATAATGTTTCCCGTCGGCGGAGAGGGTGGCGGTCGCCGAAGCGCCCAGCGCATCGCTCCCCGAACCGGGTTCTGTCAGGCAGTAGGCCGCAATCCACTCGCCGGAGATGATCTTGCCGAGATATTTTTCCTTCTGCGCTTTTGTACCGTAATAGACCAGCGGGAGCGTGCCTATGCCGGTGTGGGCGGAGTAGGTTACGGAAAACGAGCCTGCCTGGGCCAGTTTCTCTGCCGCCAGCATACTGGTGGCTTTATCCAGCTCCAGCCCGCCATATTCCTCGGGGGCGTCGATCATCAACAGCCCGAGCTCGCCGCACTTCTTCATCAGCTCGACAGTCAACGGAAGATTGTGATGCTCGATCTCCTCGCGATGCGGGATAACCTCGTTCAGGACGAATTGCTCGGTCGTGTCGCCGATTTGCCTCTGCTCGTCCGTGAAATCCTCCGGAGTGAAGATATCGTTTTTATCTGCTTCGGAAATAAGATATTCGGCACCTTTGAATAGTTTTGCAGCCATGATATCACCTCGTTTAGTTAATGTATTTTGTAGGGGCGACCCGTTGGGTCGCCCAGATTCACGCATATTCAACTGCGGGCGACCCAGCGGGTCGCCCCTACAATACAGACGTTACACCTTCTCAAAAATCCCGGCAGCGCCCATGCCGCCGCCGATACACATCGATACGATGCCGTAGCGTGTATCGGTGCGCTGCATTTCCTGGAGAATCCCTGCGGTCAATTTGGCTCCGGTGCATCCTAGCGGGTGGCCGAGGGCGATCGCCCCGCCGTTCACGTTGACCCGGGCCGGATCTATGCCCAGCTCCTTGACGCAAGCCAGTGATTGCGCCGCAAACGCTTCGTTCAGTTCAATCAGGCCGATATCGTCAAGTTTCAGGCCGGCCAGTTTCAGCGCCGCAGGAATGGCAGCCACCGGGCCTATACCCATAAGTTCCGGCGGAACCCCTTTAACGGCAAAGGCGACGAAACGAGCCACCGCTTTTTTGCCGATTTTTTTGAGATAATCCTCGGAGACAACCAACACCGCCGCAGCGCCGTCGGTCATCTGTGATGAATTGCCGGCGGTTACCGTGCCGGTCGCCTTGAAGGCCGGCTTCAGCTTGCCCAAGCCGGCGGCGGTGGTGTCGCTGCGTACACCGTCATCGATATCGACCAGCTCCTTGCTCCGTTTCATTTTGCCGTTGATCAGTGCGCAGTTCTCTACTTCAACCGGAATGATTTCGTCCTTGAATTTCCCCGCTGCAATGGCTGCTGCGGCCTTGGCATGGCTGGCGGCGGCAAAGGCGTCCTGCGCTTCGCGGCTGATGCCGAATTTATCCGCGACCAGTTCCGCGGTAATTCCCATTGAGGCGAAGGCTTCAGGCCAGCTGGCCATCAGGGATGGATTGGCGCTGTATTTGCCCCCTCCCATCGGAATCATGCTCATGCTCTCGGCGCCGCCGGCAATGATGCAGTCCGCAAAGCCGGCCATGATCCGCTCCGCCGCCGATGCGATCGTCTGCAGGCCGGAGGAGCAGAAACGGTTTACCGTCTGTGCCGGCACTTCGACCGGCACACCGGCCTTCATCGCCGCCACGCGGGCGAAGTTCATCCCCTGCTCCGCTTCAGGGAAGGCGCAGCCGATAATAATATCTTCGACATCGTGCGGATCTATGCCGGTTCTCTCAAGCAGCCCCTTGATAGCCGCCGCAGCCAGATCGTCCGGACGAACATCTTTCAACTTCCCTTTTTTTGCGCGGCAACCGGGGGTGCGGTAGGCGGCCAGAATATATGCGTTTCTCATTGGTATCCTCCGTTTGTGAATTGTGTGATTTCCTGAAATATACCTGCTTACCCCACCCTCACCCTAACCCTCCCCCTGAAGGGGAGGGGACTATCAAGGTTTCCTCCCCTTTCAAGGGGGAGGTCAGGAGGGGGATGGGGTTTGTATTAATTGCGTAACGGTTTGCCCTTTTTGAGCATGTGCTGGATACGCTCCAAAGTTTTCTTCTGTCCGCAGAGCCGTACAAAGGCTTCGCGCTCCAGATCCAGCAGGTACTCTTCGGTAATCAACGTACCGGCCGGAACATCGCCGCCGGTGATGACGTCGGCCACGGCACCGGCCAAATACTGGTCATACTCGGAGATAAAGCCCCCTTGCTGCATATTCCAAAGCTGCGATTTAATACTGGCTGCCACGCTGCGACCGGGCGCCTTCAGGTCAGTCAGCGGCGTGCCGGGACGGTAGTTGGCGGCCAGAGAGATCGCTTTCAGTTTGGCGTCATGAATGCGTTTGTCAATATCCATCGTGATCGCGTCCCCTTGACGCATGAAGCCCATCGGCCCCAGTTCGGCGGCTGACATGCTGACCTTGGCCATCGCTATATTCATGAAATTCTTGAAGATGAACGGCGTTGCATCCATGTCGTACTCTTCGGCCAGTTTGATGGCGCGAATCGCCATCTCCTTGGTGCCGCCGCCGGCCGGGAGCAGGCCGACGCCAAGCTCGACCAGGCCCATGTAGGTTTCGGCATGAGGAATAATGGCGTCGGAGTGCAGGCAGGTCTCGCAGCCTCCCCCCATGACCAGGTTGTGCGGCGCGGCAACGACCGGGATTTTTGAATATTTGATCGCCATCATCGCTTTCTGGAAGCCTTTGACCGTCATCGCTATTTCGTCGAATGCGCCTTCGACGACAGCCATCACCAGCAGCATCAGGTTGGCGCCGGCCGAGAACATGCTCCCCTCGTTGGCGATCACCAGGCCGACACCCTCTTCCTCGGTCCGTTTGATGGCCTTATGGACCATCGAGAGAATCTCGCCGCCGATAGCGTTCATCTTGGTATGGAACTCCAGGCAGAATACACCGTCACCAAGATCGATCACGGAGGCGCCGCTGTTCTTTTCCACCACCTTGTTGTTTCTCTTGAGAATAGAGAGGCTGATGTGCCCCGGTTTCTGCGGCACTTCGCGGTAGTCGCCGTCTAAAACGCTGTAGTAATAGTTGCGGCCGTTCTCGAATTTGTAGAAACTTTCGATTCCTTTAAGTCCGGCCGGAACCGCTGCACCGTCCTTTTCGGCCCGCTCGACAAAATAGGGTACGCCGATTGCGTCCAGCATCTCGAAGGGACCGAGTTCCCAGTTGAAGCCCCACTTCATCGCATTGTCGATGTTGACGATGTCGTCGGCGATCTCCGGAATTCGGTTAAAGGTATAGATCAGGGTGTCGCGCATATTGGTCCAGGCAAACTGCGCGGCCTTGTCGCCGCCGGTGACGACCGCTTTCAACCGTTTGGCCGGATCGTCGATCGACTTGGCCGCTTCGATTGAAGCAAATTTGGGGCGCTGTGACGGTGCATATTCACCTGTTTGGTAATCGTAATAGAAGAATTCCTGCCCCTTCTCTCCTTTGACTTTCTTGAAGAACCCCTGTTTGCTCTTGTTACCGAGCAGCCCCTTGGCTACCATCTCCTTGACGAAGCCGGGGAATTTGAAAATGTCGCGCTGTTCGTCATTTACAAGCAGATCATAGGAGTTGCCGGCGACATGCTGAAGCGTGTCAATACCGACCAGGTCGGCGGTACGGAAAGCCGCGCTTTTAGGGCGGGCGGTTGCCGGACCGGCGATGGCGTCAACCTCTTCAACGGTCATACCGGTTTCCATCATCGTGCGTACGCAGTTGCAGATTGCATAGACGCCGATGCGGTTGGCGATGAAGTTGGGGGTGTCCTTCCCGTAGACAATTCCCTTGCCGAGACGTTTAGAGATGAAATCGGCCATTAAGGCGGTTACGGCCGGATCGGTACCGGCGCAGGATACGATTTCCAGCAGGCGCATATAACGGGGCGGGTTGAAGAAATGCGTGACCAGGAAGTTCTTGCGGACATTCTCCGGCAGGCATTCTGACATGTCATTGACCGACAGACCGCTGGTGTTGGTGGAAAGGATAGCCCCCTCCTTCAAGTTCGGCACGACTTTTTCGGTGAAAAGCTGCTTCTTGATCGCCATATTTTCTATGACGACTTCGACGACCCAGTCACACTCCTTAAGCTTCGGCATATCGTCGTCGAAATTTCCGACGGTGATGTTTGCCGCATAACCGGGCAGGAAGAACGCGGCCGGTTTCATCTTCAGCAGCCCCTCCCGCCCTGCGGTTGCGATGCGGTTGCGCACCCTGCTGTCGGCAAGTGTGAGGCCGGCCGCTGCTTCTGCCTCGTTCGGCTCCCGTGGCACGATATCCAGCAGAAGCACCTGAATTCCCGCATTGGCGAGGTGTGCGGCGATAGTCGCCCCCATCACTCCCGCTCCCAGAACTGCTACCTTGTTAATCTGTTTCATTATATTCCTCCCTTTCATTCGGCGTCTAACACCTTACCACCCCTAGCCCCTCCTACCAGAAGTAGGCGCTCCTAAGCGAAATAGGAGGGGGACGTTTCAAGCTCCCCTCCTTACTAAGGAGGGGCTGGGGGTGGTTTGGTTTTAATTGAGATTAATTACTGTGATCAGCGTACATATCTTCTATCTTGTGCTTGTATTTCTCGTAAATGACCTTGCGGCGCAGTTTCAACGTCGGAGTCAGTTCGCACCCTTCAATCGAAAAATCATGGGGCAACAGCACGAACTTTTTGATGGTTTCATACGGAGCAAGACGGCTGTTGATTTCGGCCAGTCTCTGCTCGAACAGTTTCTGAACCGGTTCGTGCATGACCAGATCATCCAGCTCGTAATAGTGAATATGTTTTTCCT
The DNA here is from genome assembly GCA_903925005.1 of uncultured Geobacteraceae bacterium. Taxonomy (GTDB): domain Bacteria; phylum Desulfobacterota; class Desulfuromonadia; order Geobacterales; family Pseudopelobacteraceae; genus JACRCG01. The sequence goes on along the minus strand of CAIYDX010000297.1, from coordinate 6,788 downwards.
TGGAAAATTCCAGCAGACGCTCCAGATTCGGAACAATCAGAGCGGTCAGATACGGCTTGCGGTCGCCATAAACAAAGGCTGAGGCCACATACTTGTCCATCTTTAGTTCATTCTCTATCGGTTGAGGGGCGATGTTTTTCCCTCCAGCAGTAATTATCAGCTCTTTCTTGCGGTCGGTAATAAACACGAAGCCGTCTTTGACATGCCCGATGTCTCCGGTTTTGAACCAGCCGTCCTGGAAAGCCTCTGCCGTTGCTGTCGGGTCGTTATAATAACCGAGCATTATCTGAGGCCCTTTTACCAAGATCTCTCCATCTTCAGCTATTTTGAATTCCGTCTCCTTGAGGGCGAAACCTACCGACCCGAAACGGATATGTTCGAAACTGTTGAAACAGAGGGCAGGGCTTGTTTCGGTCAGGCCGTATCCTTCAAGAATCGGAATGCCGATGACCCAGAAAAATTCATTGATCGTCTTATCCAGCGGTGCGCCGCCCGAACAGAACAATTTCATGTTGCCGCCGAAATTCGCCCTGATTTTACTGAACACCAGACGGTCGGCCAGTGAGTATTTCATGTTAAGCAGCGCGGAAGGTTGCTTGTCTATATAGGTTGCCGCGACATATTTCTTGCCGACATCGACCGCCCAGTGGAACAGAGATCTCTTGACGGCAGACATCTGATGGGCATTTTCAAAAATCCGGTGATAAATTTTTTCAAACAGGCGGGGCACGCTCACCATAACGGTCGGCCGAATTTCAAACATATTCTCGGGAACTTTTTCTATACTGTCGGCAAAAGCCATCAGGGCGCCGTTACGAATCGTCATGTAATAGCCGGCGGTTCTTTCAAGGATATGGCTTAAAGGGAGAAAACTGAGCAGTACGTCATTCTCGGCGATTACGCCGCTCTGCTCCGTCAGATACTGGGTGTTGGCCAGAATGTTATTGTGCGAAAGCATGACCCCTTTCGGCACGCCGGTGGTTCCGGACGTATAGATCATCGTCAGCATGTCAGCCGGTTCGATTTGATCGATTATTGACTCGATCTCTCTATTCTCTTCCGGGGTGATCGGGGAATCTATCTCCGAGAGTTGATAGAAGGTAGTGACCGGTAATGACGGGTTCCCAAGAAAGCGCTCAAATGACACAACCAGCTCCAGTCCCGGAATCGCTTCCCTAACTTTAAGAAGCTTGCTGTATTGGAACTTTCCGGATACAAAAACTATCTTGGCCCCTGAGTGGTTAATCATATACTCGATCTGCTCTGGTGTGTTGGTCGGATAAATCGGTACGGTTGTGCTGCCGGTACTCAGAATTCCCATGTCGGCGATAACCCAGCCGGCCCGGTTTTCCGAGAGGATTGCAATTCGGTCGCCCGGTTTGACACCCATTTTTATGAGCCCCCTGGCAACCATCAGTACGCGCTCATAGTAGGCGGCATATGTCAGCGTCACAAAAGCGCCCTGTTTGCGATACTTGAGGGCCAGTCTGCTGCCGAATATATTTGCGTTAACCCTGAGCATGTCAGGTACGGAGCGATATGTCAGGTTGTTCATACTTGTTACCTCCGCGTGCTTCTTTTGTTTCAGGCTACATATACTTAACGTTCATGTCAAGTATAATTTTATTCTATTTTTGTTTTGATACATTTTTTTATAAATAACAAATCGACTTTATATATAGAACGGTGCACCCGGTTATTTATCGCCGTTGACTCTTCGGCTCAATAAGCACCGGCGGCAGGATGATCACATTTAAACATAATATAATATCGAACCTGCTGCTTGACTCCATGTAATATTGTAGTACACAACTACATAACAGACTGGAAATAGATGGCAATTATCAGTGTAGCCCATAATGCAACTCATTCAAGGACTAATTTGCAATCTGCAACTACCCTCTTTAAATTATTTTTTAGAGCAGAGCGTTAATTTTGTTCTTGACATGAGCGTTAAGGTGACATAGCCTGTCGAAAATGCTGTTCTATAATTATCAAAAATAGAGACTGAAAAGAATTGCCATGAAACAAAAATCAAACAGTCTACGCAACCGCATACTATCCGCACGGGTCAGTGATGATGAATGGGGGGTGATTCGAAATTGCGCACGACAAAGGGGCGCAGGCGTGTCAGAGGTCATGAGGGATGCACTGAGGGTGTATATGCAACGAAATGTAGAACACATACGGAAAGGAGATCTGAAATGAAAAACAAACTGGTACTGACGTGCATGCTGGCGACTCTGGCAGGGAGCGCTTCCATGGCTGTGGCCTCGGGGCTGAGGGTCAATGAACAGGGGGCCAAGGCGATGGGGATGGGAAATGCTTTCGCGGCTCAGGCGGATGATCCGACCGCCCTTTACTACAATCCGGCCGGAATTGCCTTTCTCAAAGGGACTCAGGTCAGTCTTGGAGCGCTGATTATCGCTGTCCCCGAGACGGAATACAATGGTACTACGCCATTAAGCGGAGCGAACGGGACAACATCCATCTTTGAAAAGGCAAAAAAGGATCTCTTTATTGCGCCAACTCTTTACGTCACGTATTCAATGGAGAAGCTGCCGCTCTCCTTCGGTCTTGGTGTCAACTCGATCTATCCGCTGGCAAAGAGCTGGGATGACAGCAGCGCCTTTCGCAACCAGATTACCAACATCTCCGTAAAGCCGATCAACTTTCAGCCGACAGCTGCCTATCGTTTCGATAGCCTGAACCTGGCTGTGGCAGCCGGTATCGACGTTACCCACGCCATTGTATCTTTGCAGAAATCGCCTTTTGCAACCTCTACCGATCCACTTGGGTTGATGGGTGTTGACGGCACCTCCACCGATGTAGGCTATAACCTCGGATTAAAATGGAAACCGCGGACCGACCTCTCTTTCGGCGCCGCCTATCGGAGTAAAATCGACCTTCATATTGATGGTACCGCCAACTTCCTAGCCACATCGCCTACAGGGCTCGCTGCCATCGGAATGACCTCTTCTGCCGCGAACGCTCAAGCTCGTGCCGTCTCCTCCGCCAGTACCACGATTACCCTTCCGGACAGTCTCTCTCTGGCGGTTGCCTGGCAACCGACTGAAAAGCTGACTCTGGAATTTGACGCCGAGCGGACCGGTTGGAGCTCCTTTCAGAACCTCTTGATCAATTTCAATAATCCCCAGTTTTCTAATTTCAACAATCAGCCCACCGCGCTGAACTGGAATGATGTCTGGGCTTACAAGATCGGCGGGCAGTACGCATTGACTAAAAACATAGATCTTCGCGCCGGCTACATGTATGACACCAATCCGATACCGTATAACACTCTCGGCCCGATTCTTCCGGATTCAGACCGGCAGAGCTTCAGCATCGGCTCCGGCATTCATGTGGATAACGTGATAATTGATATGGCTTACATGTATACCCGCTTCAATAACCGATCGGTCAACAATCAGGATATGCCCACGTTGACGGGTGAAAACGGAGTGTTCAAAAGTGATGTCCACCTTTTTGGCGCAACAATGACTGTCAAATTTTAGTTTCTTAACTCTATAAATTTCAGAGAGGTAATGCCATGTATCCGTCAATTATACGATATTTGCTGTATGTCAGTTTGTTGCTGATTATCGGCTGCAGTTCCAATCAGGTTCAAGACACCACAAGTACGCCGGCCAATACAAGTGCCAATGCGGTGGTTTTCGATCCTACAACTAACGATATTCCGATGCCGAATGTGTTGGCCTCCGCAATGGCGACGGATCCTTTGACTGCGTATAGCGCTCCTTCCACGGGGAAAATGGTAGCCAAAACGGCTGGTCCTCGCCCCGCCAATACGCCTATGAACCCTGCCGAGGCGCTTGCCTACGTAAATATATATGAAATGGGTGTCACCAGCGCGGTGGACGGAGTGAATGCTCCGATTTACATCCATTTCAATAGCGCGCTTGACCCAGCCACCGTTACCAGCGCCAACATCAAGGTGTTTCAGACCAGTACCAGTGACACTGACGGCACTGAAAATCATGCTCTTTCTTTCGCGGACATAACCGGCATGTTTACCATCAAGTACACTGCCGGGGGCAAAGATCTCTTTCTCTTTCCGAACTTTCCGCTACAGCCCGGCACCAAATATATGTATGTCGTGACCAGCCGGGTGAAGGATGCTGCAACCGGCAAATCGGTCGCCAACTCGTTCTATTTCAACGCGCTTAAATCATTATTTCCGCTTGTGGGGCCGCTTGCCCAACTGGAACAGGTCCGGGGCGATAAGATGAATGGTGCCGCTATTCTTTTCCGCGGGTACTATAACGTCATGAATGATCTCATCACAAACGCCACTACAACGACTATTGCCAGTCGTGACGACATCGCCTTGATGGGCCGCTTTATCACCACTGGGGCCGGCTACGTATCCAAGGATGGCACCGGTTCCACCGCATCCATGATGCCGGTCGAAAGTGCTCTGAGAGCCTTTGCCGGCGGCACCAATCTTGCCGCTTTGGGCGGCTTGAGCGGAAAAACATGGACCAACAGCACGACAGTAACTGCCACTTTTGATCGAGGCGGTGTAAATCCATTACCAGATGCCTACTGGACCGGGGTTATGGGCGCGGCAACCGCGGCGCCTACAAACGTCAACAAGGTTGTAACCGGCACAATAAACAGCGCCCAGCTCTCGATAGATCCGGTTGTGAAAAAGGCCAATTCCTCTACTATAGATCTTACCGGCATCACCCTTGGAGGCATGCCGGCCTATAACCCCGCTGCCGGTGTTGTGCAGACATTCCGTGATGGTACCGGCGCTTTGACCGGTTATTACCATACAACGAGCACCGTTCCGTTTGTGCTTATTACTCCTACTCCTGCTCTCTCAACCGGAAAAGTGGTTATCTTCCAACATGGAATTACCGGTCAGAAAGAGCAGGTAATTGCCGTTGCTAAAGCTCTGACTGATTCAGGGTACACTGTCGTTGCAATTGACCTGCCGCTCCATGGCGGCTTGGCTGTCCCGACCCATACCACTGGTGCTGTCTGGGGACAGGACTTCATGGCTGTTGGCGCGCCGCTGGCTACGCGTTCCAATGTTCAACAGGCCGCCTTCAACTTGCATCGTCTGGAAATTACCATGAGGACCGGCGGATTTGCGCCTGTTGCAGGTGCAGCAGGTGCAGGATTAGCGTCAGATATCAAATATGTCAGCCTCAGCCTGGGGTCGATAGTCGGAGCCTACTACCTGGCGGGTAATACTACATTATCCACTACCGGTTTTCCCTATACCCAAACCACTCTTAACAGCGATATGAAAGGGTTCCTGAGTGTTCCTGGCGGGCGTCTGGCCTATCTGATCCAGAACAGTCCGGCATTCAGCCCCAGCGTAAACGCGGGACTTCTTGCCCAGGCGAATATCGCCGCCGGTTCTCCTACGTATAACCAGTTTTTTCAAGCCACCCAATCGATCGTCGACCCCGTGGATCCGGCCACGATGACTACGCCTCTGGCGGCCGGACTCCCTTCGCGCCTCTCGGGTCGCATTGCTATCCAGGAAGCTGTTGGCGACCAGGTAATTCCTAATGACAACGCCCGCTACTTCGGCAACGCTCTGGGAGGACGAGAAGTGCTCGGCGCAGCCGCTAACGGTATTGCACCTAATTTTAAACAGTTGGGCTATCGCGGTGCCGCAACTCCTCGGATACCCTCGTCGTTCATGTATACTCTGACCGGCGGTGCCTTGGCAGCCAAGGTTGGGCTTGCAGCTCAGAGCAGCGTAGGAGCAGCCACGCCGTCAGAAGGCTATTTCCAATTCGATCAGACCGGCATCAACCACGGTTTCCTGATCGACCCGACGGCGTCTGCCGCCAACACCCAGTATGCCCAGTCGCAGATGGTTCAGTATCTGCTTTTCGGCGGAATTGTCGATCCTACGCCTAGTGGCGTGACAAAACAGACGGTTGCAGAACAGGCGCCAGCTCTGCGCTATGATGTCAGCTTGCCGCCCGTGTTGAAAATATTCGGCTATTAAATCTGTTTTGTGGCATTATGAAAAAAAAGAAGGCGGGGCTTCGGCTCCGCCTTCTCCTGCAACAGCGCGGTTCATTACAAATTCAAGGAGTAAACAGATGCAGGAAGATATTTTCGCTACATTGCAGGAAAGTTATCAAAAGGGTGTTTTTAGCGTGCCGACGACATTTTATTTTTCAATCGACGATATCAAGAAGACCTTAACTCTTGACGGAGAAGGGTGTCGCATAGAGGATGGGAAGACTGTTGAAGATGCCGACTGCATCTGCAAAACCAGCGCGGCCATGTTTAACAAAATCTGGAACGACGGCTACCGGCCGGGAATCATGGATTTCATGGGGGGCGCCATCAAATCGAACGCTCCGCAACTATTACAGCAACTGTTAACCGCCTTCGGCAAATAATATTCAAAGTCAATGCCGGTACATAACTCGCATGCTATTGGCCGGGGCCTTCGCTCCGGCCTTTATTATTTCAACCGTTAAAGTCTTATTCCAATTTCAAATCAAAGCGCTATCATGGTTGGCTCGTCTTCGGCACCTCAACGTACTGAGCAGTACGCCTCGGCGCCTCAATCCTCGCCGCCTTGATTTCATCTTTGATTTGAAATTGGAATTAATCAGTGTGAGAAGAGGTATAATATGTATTTGACATTAACGTAAAAAGCAAGTAATAACTATAAAAAATTGGGTTCCTCACACGAACCTGTGCAAAATAGTAGGCATGGTTAGATTGCCCATGCAGTGATACAAATTGAGGATATAGTTCTTTGCCGTTCTGAAGCCGTAAGCTCT
>CAIYDX010000296.1 GCA_903925005.1 uncultured Geobacteraceae bacterium | reverse complement strand
TCAAAGATCGTAATGCAGGCAAAGCCGATACTGGAACAACTAAACAACGTACTTAGATTTGCCGCAGGAACTCAACTTAGAAGAACCCTCTACGGCGGGATTGCTACACCCCAACCTTTGTCTTGGGGATAGAAGCGAAAAGTTTTGACATTTATTTGTAATGCTTTAAGCGCTTGATCTTCAAAAATAGCTGCTTTTACCTTAGTTGTGATGGCGCTATCATCGATAGCCTGACCAGTACTTTCGGTGTTTTTAGTTTGTGAGCACCCCGTTAAAGCGGTTATCAGTGCGAAGCTGGCAATTAATCTCATAATGCGATTCAATTTCATCAAAATTGATCTCCTTTTTGTTGACGGGTTGGAATTGTTCATACGCTGAAATGCGTTTGAATATGTAGTTACGGGCTTCATAGGATAATACGACCACTTAGAGCCTGCCCATCAATAACAGTATGATTAGTACCAAAAAGACCAGGCCAAGCCCGCCACTCGGGTAGTATCCCCACTGACGGCTGTGAGGCCAAGTGGGCAGTGCCCCAAGAAGCATTAATATAACTACTACAATTAAAATTGTTCCTAACATGATAAGTCCTCCTTTAAATTTCTACACAGCCCTTAATACTGAGCAAATAACGCACCAGATAAATAAACGAGAACTCCAAGAGCCTAAGATGCCGATTGAATACATGAAATTTAAAAGGGTGGATTGAAAATAAGGAAAAACCGTTAGATATATCCGTCATATCGATACAAAACTGCCATATATGACAGACAGCATTGGGTCTCTACTTTCCATTACACAATTACAGATTGATGCCAATTATATTCGAAACACCATTTATGATTGGTGACGCTCCGGGAAGCTTCGACAAGAGTATCTGAGCCCGCATATTTGCGTATGATGGCTCGTCCAATGAGTAACTGATGAGCAGAGCAGATAGTGCCATGTTCAGTGCAAAAAGCTCCGGCAAAAACTCATATCAGTACTATCGTGATATATTAAATGTCTCCACTACTGCTACCCCCGTCATTTTTAACAGCTGAACGGCGTCCTGCCCGTCTAATATAACAGTTGCGTTAGAAATGACGGATATTTCTAACTGTTTTCCCATCAAAACGTAGTTAACTTAAAATATTACCCTGTTTAAACAGACTGTTGCAGCCTCACTTTCCGATGTTCTCCTCCGGCACGATAGTTGCCATTAACCATCTGGGCAGAACATTAGTAGTGGCGTGTATTCTGCTGAACGTAAATTGTTATTGTGATCAGGAGTGTTGTTTGAAAGTTTACATGAATGGCGCAATTGCACATCTTCAGAGCGACTTGACACACTCGGGTGTAACTAACGGCGGAATAAACTCATTTGCAGATTCTTTGCATCAAATAGAATTGGGAAGAGGTAATAATGTCCGCATTCATTGCGGAAGAATACGTGCGGCGGATATCTTCGGCCTGCAACTGCTTTATGTATGGATGCAATGTGCCAGATTCATCGGAGTGGAACCGGAACTGTTCAACCTACCGGACAGTATGCAGATAGCAGTACGGATTATGCGGGTTTAACACTGTTTTCCGATGGCATATCCCATGCGGAACTGTCAGATGTGACTGAAGCCGTTTCCGGCTTGGGAGTACCCCCCTCCGGATTGGATGTGCTGAAATTTGATAAATAAGCCCAGATAAACTGGATAAGTGCGTTAACGAAGTTATTTCCTGCCGGAAAAGCGGAGAAAACAACTTCATACTTACTAAAAGGAGAATTCATGAAAATCATGAAAAACAACCGTACTCACTCCGTATTAGCAACCGTTCTTGCAGCAGCGTTGATAAGCATCGCCTCCCTGGCATCAGCAGGAGAGAAACCTGGCGACTATGTAGCACTCAAGGGCGGTATCTATTCGCCCAGTACATCGTACAGCGTTGATAATTTCAACGGTGGCAGCACGACCCGTCTGGACAGTAAAACCGGTTTTTCCGGAGAAGTCGCCGTCGGTCATTACTTCCTCCCCATGCTCGCCCTGGAACTTGGAGCCGGATATTTCGAGAGCAAGGGTTCTGCAGCGGCACAACCGGGCGAATCTACATTGAAAGTCGTACCGCTGACCGCCACCGGAAAGGTTCTCCTTCCGCTCGGAATGTTCGAGCCGTTCGGTCTGTTCGGAATCGGAGCCTATGTCACCAGCTTGAATTCGCATGACAATGTCGGGAATGTCCAGGATACCACTAAAGTTACTTACGGATTGAGCGTTGGAGCCGGTTTAAACATAAATCTCAAAGAAAATCTGTTCGTAGGCGTTGAGGGGAAATACCTCTGGGACAATCCCTCATTCGGTGGTCAGCATATCAAGCTGGACGGTTTTATAACATCCGCGGTGATCGGGTTCCGTCTTTGAGATCAGCTCAAATATTTAATCATTTATAGAAATGAGTATCAGGACATAACACAATGCTGATTCAGAATAAATGACATTTCGATAAGGAGTATTAAATGCAATCAAGCCCGAAGGATCTTGTGGAAAGAACGTTTCGCAATTTGAATAGTTCATTCGAGAAGATCTTCGGGAACCCATGCGTTGCTCCGAAGTCGAAATATCAGGTGCGGGTAAAATAGATATACAACAACTGCCACAATTATCTACTAACCCTTCTCGTTTGTTATAGCGCACTTTCTGTTGCCTATAAACCGACGATACAAACCATAATGGAGGCACGCCCAGATGAAAAAAATTATTTCCGCAATAATCGCCACTCTCACAGCAATGTCATTCACCGCGGTAGTCTATGCAACAGACGCCGTCAAACCGGGTGCTGTCCCCAATCCTCCTCATGCATCTACGACTAAAGCCGCTGACGTTCAGAAAAATGAAAAAGCAACAAAAATTAAAACTGCGGAAGATACAAAAGCAGTAAAAGTTAAAACTGTGCAAGATACAAAAGCAGCAAAAGTTAATGCCGCAAAGGAAGTTAAGACCGCTAAAGCAAAAGCGAGAGAAGATACAAAAGCGGCAAAAGTTAAAACGGCTGAAGAAGCAAAAGCGGCTAAAGCCAAGGTAAAGGCAGAAAATAGAGCTGCCAAGGAAAAAGCTAAAGCCGATGCCAACGGGGCAAAAGACGCCACTGTTCCTGTAGCCAAATAGTTTTTATCGTCATTTCGAGCCATTATCCTAAAGGAGAATATCATAAAAACAGTATAGAGGGAACGTTGCACGAAGTGAAAGGTGCGGCCAAGGAAATATGCGGGATTGTAAGCGACAATCAAAAACTGAAAGAAGACGGCTCCGACGAAAAGATAGCCGGCAAGGTTCAGGGGAAGATAGGTCAGGTTGAGAAGGTTCTTGGCAACTAACTGGTCGATCCTGAAAAAGCAGATGGCATGCACTTACGCACTGACGTGTATACCTCAGTTGGTGTGCTTGCAGGTTTAGTAGCAATCAAATTAACCGGTATAACCATTCTTGACCCCATTGTTGCGATAGTAGTTGCTTGCATGATATTAAAAGCCGCCTACGACCTGACAAAGAGTGCCTTTTTTAACATTCTTGATATCAAGCTTCCAGATGATGAAGAAGCTATTATCTATGACGTGATGTATGAATATTCCAAGCACTTTCTGGAATTTAACAAGCTCAGAACTCGCAAATCTGGTCATATCCGGCATATTGATATGCACCTGGTTGTGCCAAAGTTAATGACCGTCGAAATGGGGCATGGACTCAGCCATCAAATCTCTGCTGACATACAAAAACGGCTTAAACATAGTCATGTTCTTGTTCACATTGAACCATGTCGAGGGCTTTGTGATACCTGTGCTATCGCTTGCCCGTCAAAAGCATACTGAGCCGACTTTAAGGACAGATAGATTCGCTACCTTTTTGTTGCTTTTTCCGCTGAACGCCGATGAAGACGCTCTATTTCCGCCAGCACATCTTCAGGTTTGGTTTCCATTTCAAGATCTTCATCTGAAAGGTTGCAATTCTCATCGTTAATGATGCCAATTTTGTGTCGAATAGAACGGAGCATTTGCAATGTTCTTGTCAGTTTGTGTTCGGTAAGTAGCCCGGTATGTAATCCCAAGTCAGTAAGGCGTTTGGCTTCTTTACCCAAAGCATTCTGGCTTATGAGCACAAATGTTGCCAGGATAATTACTTCCATTGCCACAATAATTGACAGAAACCCATATGGATATGGGTCAAAAGGTTGTACACCGACGCGACCGGTATTGAGAACAATCCAAACACAAAACCATATTATGTGAAGGTAAAAGAAAAGCATACTGCCTGAAAAAGTTGTTAGGGTGTGGGCTATACGAGTTTGGGCCTGTCAATCTAATTGTGTAAATCGAATTACGGTTGTATACAATCAATGCGTTCTCTTGAAAATCGAACAGCTTATGTCATGAAAATTCCTTTGAACTTTTAGAAAACCTCGGAAG
>CAIYDX010000295.1 GCA_903925005.1 uncultured Geobacteraceae bacterium | reverse complement strand
TTTTTACGACTAGCGCTCTTTTAGAACGATTCAGGAAAGAAATTGAAGGTATCAAAGACAAAATATTTGCTATAAATAATAGACATAAACCCACTGCTAACCCTAAGATTAATGTAAAGGGAGTCCTGTATGGCAATGTTCACTTGAGCATTGGTAAAGTCACAGAAGAATTTATTGAACCACAAAAAATGACAAAAAGTATAATAGAAAATACTGTAAATGGCGGTCTTAGGTTTTTGAATATGAGTAGCTTATTTGCAAAAGCAAGTGACATGGAAAAGGCCGTTATTATGCACTTGGTGCGTGAACCACAACAAGCCGCATATGCGGCACCTCAATCACCAATCAACTAAATATTAAATGTTCATCCCCTAACTTGAGCACACGCACATTGTGGAAACACTTGCTAAAAGCATTTACTCCTGGACAGGTTAAGTTACAGGAAAGTATGGCTGTTAAGACGCAGTTTTTAAGAGAGGTAAAGAGGATGGTAAAAGCCGATATCGTTACCAAAGTTCAGGACAAGACGGGCCTAATACACAGAGAAGCTTCTGCAATCGTGGAGTCGATATTCAAGATCGTGAAGGACACTCTGGAGGCTGGCATAGACGTTAAGATACACGGGTTTGGGACGTTCAAAGTGAAGAAGAAATCTGATAGGCGGGGGCGAAATCCGCATACTGGCGAAGCTATGACTATTGTTGCTCGGCGAATACTGAGCTTTAAAGCAAGTGCTTTGTTGAGAAAAGCGGTTAATGGGTGATTTGATATGTCACAAGCGGATGATGAAGCTCTTAAACGGTTAACTCAGCTGGAAGGCGTGATCACCTGCCTGCGCGTTAATTTGAGGGAGTACGGATTAAGTGAAGCGGAAATAGAAGATGCAATCAAGCCGGCTCTTGAACTGCGCGATATGATGGAAATCACAATTAACAACTATGTCGGTCCGAACTATAGTGTTTGAATTTGATACTGGTGGCTTTTTATAACCCACACGGAGGAAATATTCTGAAACGGATTATTACCTGGATCTTGATATTAGGTTTCTCATGTATCCCTACATTCGCCGCCAATCCGGCAACTCCTAACAGCAAAATCGATGAAAACCAACTGCAAAGGTTACAAACAAAGATGACGAATTACTCCCACTGATATCGGCACTACAAAATGATCCAGATATTATGGCCCTTATCAGTGATCCAGTATTTGTACAGGCAAATCAACACACGAAATGTTGATGTCCTTACCAATGGCCACGTTTTACTAAACTTTTCACCAATCCTCGTATAAAAGAAATCATACAACGTGTCGATTAATAGGTGTTTCGGATACAGATTGATTAGAAACATTATGAGATCAGGGGCGTGTACAATCGTTTGTGTAAATGCGTATTCCGGGCCATTCCGTCCACCATTCCGGCGCGATACCGGACACTGTTCCGGCGTGAATCCGGCCAGCATTCCGATTTGATTGCGTCCACTATTCCGATGCAATCCGGCCAGTGCAAAATGAGAGTGTAGTCGCG
>CAIYDX010000294.1 GCA_903925005.1 uncultured Geobacteraceae bacterium | reverse complement strand
TGCAATTCGCGAAAAAGCGCATCATACTCGGCATCGGAGATCGCCGGCGCATCAAGGAGATAATAGAGCCGGTTGTGATGTTCCAACTGGCGACGAAGCTCATCAACCCGTATTCTGGCCGCATCTTCAGGGTTGGAAACATCAAGAAGTGATAACTGCATCGGGTTCCTCGCGGGATTGATTGACTTCACGGCAGGGTACAGTATTATACAGACAATATCAATATGGACGGGGATCTTTTACATTATGAATTCAGCGCAACTCGACAATCTTATCACCTGGTTCGACCGCTATGTTGAACCGTTTCTAGTTACCGACGAAGAAGGTAAAAAAAACATTCAGCTCAAGATTGAACATACCCGGAACGTTTGCAAAGCTATGGCACTGCTATCCGACGGTGAGCAGCTTTCAGAAAATGAGTCCCGCATCGCTGCCGCAGTCGCCCTGCTGCACGACGTCGGGCGCTTTAAGCAGTACCAGCGCTGGCGCACGTTCCGGGATAGTGACTCGGACAACCATGCCAGACTTGCCATCGAAGTCATTCGGGAAGAGAAGCTTCTGGAGGGGATCGATCCGTCCGAACAGTTGCTGATCGAGGAAGCGGTCCGGTTTCACAATGTGCTGGCGCCACCAGCCCGGGTTCAATCTCCTACCAGGCAGTATATAAATTTGATTCGAGATGCAGACAAACTGGACATCTGGCGTATATTTGTCGAACTTACCGCGCAACAACCGGAAGAGCGAGCCTCGGCGGCTATCCTCGGATTGGCCGATATTGACGATTCGGTTTCCAACACCTGCATTGCCACGCTGAATTCAGGGGGCGTCGTCCACCTCGACACTGTCGTCTGTTTCAATGATTTCAAGCTGCTGCAGATTTCCTGGGTCTATGATCTGACCAGCGCCACATCCCGCCGGATACTGCGCGAACGCGGCTATATTGCGGCATTGGCCGCCACGCTGCCGGATCGGGCTGATGTACGGGAAGCCGTAGCAAAAGCGCTCGCTTCGCTTTCAGCTTGACATATCGGCACCAGATTTACACAATGCCGCTTAGAGTTACCATTAAAGGAGCCCTTGATGTCCGATCACCACCTCATACCTGCTGACAAACTGCGCTGGAACTGCGATCCGGATCTTCTCGGTTTTGAAACGACCACGGAACTTCCCGATTTCAATGATGCCATCGGTCAGAAGAGGGCTCTGCGCTCTATTGAATTCGGCCTTGGTGTCGATGGTTCCGGTTTCAATCTGTATATATCCGGCGAAACCGGCACCGGACGCACATCGACCATTGCCAGCATTCTCAGTAAACGCGCCAAAAGCGAGCCAAAGCCGCACGACTGGGTGTACGTCAATAATTTCAAGGATTCCGATTCCGCGATTTCGCTCGATCTCCCCGCCGGGCAGGGGAGCGGGCTGGCGGCTGACATGAAGGAGTTGATCGAAGCTTTCAGGAAGGATATTCCTAAAGCGCTTGAAAGCAGCGAGTATGAGAACAAAAGGGCCGAACTGCTTGAGAATTACCAGGCAGCTTCAAACGAGCTCTTCCAGGAATTGGAAAGAGGAGCCGAAAAACTTGGATTTTCGCTGCAGAGAACGGTTTCCGGGCTGGTGATCGTTCCGCAAAAAGCCGGCCGCAATTATACTCAGGAAGAGTATGACGCCCTCAACGAAAAGAAGCGGCAGAAGCTCGAAAAGCAGGGGAAGGAGCTGACGGAAAAGCTGAACGAGGTACTGCGTCAGGTACGTGAGCAGGAAAAGGTCACAAAGGATGCTCTGGCACAGGCTGACCGCGATCTCGGGATGTCCTGCCTCGGTCACCGCCTTGATCCCCTGCGGGAAAAATACAGTGAGCTTGAGAAGGTGCTGGGTTACCTGGATTCCGTCCAGGAGGATATCCTGAACACGCTGGAAGATTTCAAACCGCAGTCAACCCAGCCACAGATCCCCGGCATCAAGTTGCCGCGTCAAGAGCCGACTTTTGACCGTTACCAGGTCAATGTTCTGGTGGATAACAAGGATACCGACGGAGCACCGGTGGTGTTCGAGTCCAACCCGACCTACAACAACCTCTTCGGACGAATTGAGCATGTCATGCAGTACGGCGGCGTGGCGGTGACCGATTTCACGATGATCCGCGCCGGCGCCCTGCATCGCGCCAACGGCGGCTATCTGGTCATCGATGCCCGTGAAGTGCTGATAAATCCTTTTGTCTGGGACTCACTGAAACGCTGCATCCGCAATAACGAAATCAGAATCGAGGATGTTCTGGAGCAGTACCGCTTCATGACCATGGTTTCGCTCAAGCCGGAACCGGTTCAGATGCGTGCTAAAATCGTGCTGATCGGCACCCCCTGGATATATTACCTGCTATTCCATCTTGATCCCGATTACCGCAAGTTTTTTAAAGTCAAAGCGGAATTCGATAGCCGCGTGGCCCGAACACCGGAAATAATGCATGATTACTCCCTGTTTGTTGCCAGCCATTGCCGCACCGAAGGGCTGCTGCCGCTCCACAAAAGCGGCGTCGCTGCCCTGCTGGAGTACGCGGCACGCATGGCTGACGATCAGTCCAAACTCTCTTCCCATTTCATGGAAATCGGCGATTTCATCAGAGAGATCAGTTTCTGGGCTACGAAAGCCGGCCGCACCATAATCAGCGGCGACGATGTTCGCGCTGCGGCCGAAGAAAGTCTTTATCGTGTTAATCGCATTGAAGAACGGATGCAGGAGCTGTACGATGATGGCACCATCATGGTCGATACCGCAGGAGCCGTAGTCGGGCAGATTAACGGTCTGTCGGTTATCGGTCTCGGCGACCACACCTTCGGCCGTCCGACACGCATCACCGCATCGGTTTATACCGGACAGGACGGCATGGTCAACATAGAGCGCGAAGTGAAGCTTTCGGGACCGATCCACGACAAGGGGGTTTTGATCCTGACCGGCTATCTGGGAGGAACTTTTGCATCAGAACATCCTCTGTCACTGTCGGCGTCGATCTGTTTCGAACAGTCCTACGACGGCATCGAAGGTGACAGCGCTTCTTCCACCGAACTTTACGCACTCTTGTCGGCTCTCTCCGGCGTTGCCGTCAAACAGGGGATCGCGGTGACAGGCAGCGTTAATCAACGCGGTATGGTTCAAGCGATCGGCGGTGTCAATCACAAGATCGAAGGTTTTTTTGCGGTCTGTCGGGCGCAAGGCTTGACAGGAAAGCAAGGGGTCATGATTCCAAAAGCGAATGAACGCCATCTCATGCTGCACGAGGATGTCGTCAAGGCGGTCACTGCCGGTCGGTTCCATATCTGGAGCGTAGAAACGATAGAGGAGGGGATTGAGATCCTCACCGGAGCCAAGGCGGGGCAACGGAGCAGAAACGGTAAATTCCCCAAAGGGTCAATTTACCAGTTGGTTGACGCCCGCTTGCGGACGATGGCTGACAGGTTGAAAGAACAAAAACTGAAACCGAAAGCCAAAAAACGGCCGGTCGCAAATAAAACAGAGAACTGAAATTCCAGCAAGAAAGGGGTACGTTATGGGTATACAGTGGCGGGATTCATTGTCAATCGGAGTTGAAGCAATCGACAATCAACACAAGGAGCTGCTGCTCCGTTTCGACAGGTTGCTGAATGCGTGTCAGGCAGGTCAGGGGATTGGTGAGTTGGGAAAACTACAGGCGTTTCTGGAGGAGTATGTCCATACCCATTTCAACGACGAAGAAGCGCTTCAACGTAAGCACAGTTATCCGGACTATGAAACCCATCGGGCGGAACATCTGTATTTTGTCGAACAGATCAACAAACTTAAACGGGAAACCCAACAGGAGGGTGTTTCTACCCACCATGTTGTCGAAACCAACAATATGCTGCTGAAATGGCTGCTGAACCACATCTCCAAAGTTGACACGAAGCTTGGAGCGTTTCTCAAATCCGGTTCGCCTTGACCGTATAAGTAGAACATATATGTTAAAATAATAGTGCCAGGGCGTATGTACTCAAGTACTCCGCGCCCTGGCGCCATACATTCCCTGTTTTTTACTTATTCAGTTACAGTCAGGTCGCCAAATACACTCTTCCTGCCCGCATTCGGAAGCTTTTCCGGTTTCAAAACAGGTATTGTTTCCCTCTGACGTCTGAATGGCTCGTATCAACTCCGCCTTTTTCAATTTACCGGCCTTGATGCCGTGCTGCTTTGCAATCTCCTTGATCTGTTCAAGTTTCATTCTGGTTCTCCTCTGTAGTGGGCATGACAGGCGGTTACCGGAAGTCTACCGTACTATCGAGCATAGTCAAGTTCCCTGGCATAAAAAAAGAGGCGAATCAGTAAATGACCGCCTCTCACATTAGAATTTATCTATCTGTTTACTGCTACACCGTAATACCGGCAATCCTCTGCAGCGCCTCACGGTATTTATCAGCGGTCTTATCCAAAATTTCCTGCGGCAGCACCGGCGCCGGAGCACATTTTCCCCAATCAAGCGTTTCAAGGTAATCACGCAGGAACTGTTTATCGAAGCTGGGCTGCTGACCACCAGGCTGATAAGCTTCCTTTAGCCAGAACCGGCTTGAATCGGGAGTCATGCACTCATCAATTATAATCAACTCCCCCTGATACACGCCAAACTCGAACTTGGTATCGGCAATAATGATCCCCTTTTTATCGGCAAGATCACGCGCACGGGTATATATTTTGAGCGTATAGTCACGGGCTTTTTCCGCAAGATCGCGGCCACAGAGTTCAACCATTTTTTCAAACGTAATCGTTTCGTCATGAGCGCCGAGATCGGCTTTTGTAGAGGGGGTGAAGATCGGCTCCGGCAGACGGTCCGATTCTTTCAGACCTGCCGGCAGCTGAATCCCGCTGATTGCACCGGTAGCCTTGTAGTCCTTCCACCCCGAGCCGGATACATACCCGCGCACGATACACTCGACCGGCAGGGGCGTTGCCTTTTTAACCAGCATCGATCTCCCTTTGAGAACGTCGGCATACGGCTGGCAAGCAGCGGGATAGTCGGCCACATCAATTGAAATGATGTGGTTGGGAACGATATCTTCCATCTGGCGGAACCAGAAGGCTGATATCTGGGTCAACACAAACCCCTTGTCCGGAATCGGCTCATTCATTATCACGTCAAAAGCCGAGATTCGGTCGGACGTCACCAAAAGCAGGGTTTCGCCAAGATCGTAAATATCACGCACCTTACCGCGAGCAATCAGGTTTAAACCGGGAAAATCGGTCTGCAGAACTAGTTTTGGCATATCCGTCTCCTATTTATCGGCGAGCAGCGCCTGATTAATCTCGATTTTGGCTTTTTCACGCAGCCCTTTGGTCCATTCGCTTAATGCATCTTCCTGCTTTTTGGGGAGCATCTTCTTCTTCAGCTCTTCCCTAGCCGCATCAAACTGGGCTTTTGGCGCTTCGGTGCGGCTCTTTACCCGCACAGCGTACCAGCGGTTTCCGACCTTGAACGGAGTGGCAGGGGCTTGCGCTGCCGCAAGCTTGAACACAGCTTCAACAATTTCAGTAGAGGAGCCGATATCCGGAATGTCACCCTTGGCGGAGTAACCGAAGCTTCCGGTAACCTGGGTTTTGAGAACACCTTTAGTTGACAGCTGTTTTGCTGCATCTTCCGCTTTTTTCTTTGCCAGTTCAACAGCCTTGGCCGCCTTGGCCTTTTCTTCGACCGCACCCTTTATTTCAGCCAACGGCGGAACAACTGATGCTTTGCGCTCTTTGGCTTTAAGAATATAAATCCCCTTTGCCGTTTCAACCGGGCCGCCAAGCTCCCCCTGTTTCAGTTCAAGGGCTTTCTTGATTACCGAGGCTTCACCGATCAAGCCGGCGACAGGCGCATTTGCCGTAAACAGAGCCGTTTCCTGAACCTTTTGCTTCAGAGCGCCCGCAATCAGGTTCAAGTCACCGGACTTGATGTTTTTATACAACGTGTCGGCGGCCTGTTCAAACACCTGCTTGTCCGTCTTCTGTTTGATCGCCTCGGCTTTTACCTTTTCCTTTACTTCGGTCAAAGGCTGAATACCGTCCTTACCCTGCCAGCGATCGATATTCTTCTGATAAAAGATCTGAATCTCCTCTTCCGATACGGTCGTCTTTACCGCCTGCGTTGCCGGATCGATAAGAATATACGAAAGCGCAACTTTTTCAGCGGTTTTAAAATCATTAGGATTTTTCTGCAGGAAATCGGTAAGATCGGCCTCGCTCAGTTTCACTTCGGCTACGACATCGGAGGGGGCATAGGCAACATACTCAAGCTCCAGCTTGTCGTTTTCCTTCTTGTACTGCGCCAAGGCGTCAGCATCGGTGACAACGGCCTTGTCCTTGATCGACTGGCGAACCTTTTTGAGCGTTACTTCAGCTTCCTGCCCTTCCTCAAAATCCTTGGCGGTCATACGGTTTGACTTTAATACCATCTGGTATTGGTCAAAATTGAATTTCCCGTCTTTCTGGAACATCGGCATCGCTTCTATCGAGTTGGAGACGTCGTCTTTTGAAACCTTGATTCCGAGTGACTTGGCCTCCTTCATCGCCAGCATGTTATCAATAAGGCTGTCGAGTGCAACTTTTTTCAATCCCAGCATCTTCTCCATCTCGGCCGAAATCGACTGGCCATAAATCTGCTGATACATATTTCTGATGCGCTGATGTGCGCTTTGGAACTCTTCGAGAGAGATTCTGTTACCGTTTACCTTTGCGGCATATCCGCCTTTCCCCCCGCCTATCCCGTCACTCCCCTTTCCCCAGACCAGAAATATGGTACCCACAAAGGAAAGGACAATAATAACGAAGACAATCTTGATGACAATTGATTCTTTCTGCTTTCGCATGATACTCAGCATCAGTTGGTGCTCCTTGAGAGTGTTTATGTACGTAAAACGCCGCCATAGGCGGCGGGAGCGTCATACTACTATACGTACCCGCCGATTGCAAGCGCTTGTTTTATTATCGTTCTCAATCTCACGGCAGCATGGCTGCGGAATATATTCTTGAGTTTACGTGACCATTAAGGTACGATTTTTAGTTCAGGCGCGGTGTATCCAATCATCATTGAATCACGTCATGGGAGTTTTATGAAAACAGAATTTGTACCAAAATGGATCGCATGGGAAACCACGCAAAAATGCAACCTTCACTGTGTGCACTGCCGTTGTTCTTCAGACCTGACCTCTTCGGAAGGCGACTTTACCACCGTCGAGGGAAAGAAGCTCCTTAAAGACATTGCCGACTTTTCCAAACCGGTAGTCGTCCTTTCCGGAGGCGAGCCGCTGCTGCGCCCCGACATCTTTGAACTGGCGGAGTACGGGACATCTCTCGGCCTCCGGATGTGCATGGCGACAAACGGCTCGTTGGTTACCGACGAAATCTGTCAGAAGATGAAACAGGCGGATATTAAAATGGTCTCGCTATCTCTCGACGGCTCAACAGCCGAAGTACACGACAATTTCCGCCAATCTCCCGGTTCGTTTGACGGCGTTGTCCGGGCAGCGGAGATATTCCGAAGAAACGGTCAGAAGTTTTTGATCAACTCCTCTTTCACCAAACGCAATCAGACCGACATTGCCGCTACGTTTAAAACAGCAAAGGCGCTCGGGGCCACGGCCTGGTACATGTTCATGATCGTCCCGACCGGACGCGGCGAAGAAATCATGAGTGAATTGATTTCAAAGGAAGACTACGAAGAAATTCTGGACTGGCACTATCAGCAGGAACGGATGGAAGACGACATCCTGATGCGGCCGACCTGTGCTCCTCACTACTACAGAATCGTACCGCAAAAAGCAAAAGCCGAAGGGACCAAATTCGAACGGCGCTCGCTGACTTTCTCCACTGGAGGGGGTAAAGGATGTATTGCCGCACAATCCATCTGTTTGATTGACTGCTTTGGCAACGTAAAGCCATGCTCTTATTTCCACCGCACCGCCGGAAATGTCAAACAGACCCCTTTCCGCGATATCTGGGCAAATTCCGAAATTTTTAACGATCTTCGTGATTTCAAGTCTTACAAGGGGAAATGCGGCCAGTGCGAATATCTGAACGTCTGCGGCGGGTGTCGTGCCCGGGCCGACGCCATACACGGCGATTACATGGAAGAGGAACCATTTTGCAACTATGTTCCGATAAAAATGCAGCGGGAAAACTCCAAATAACAATTTACTATTGACATAACCAGTAATTAAAAGGTATAAGAAAAATCCTTTTGCCCAGGTAGCTCAGTCGGTAGAGCAGA
>CAIYDX010000293.1 GCA_903925005.1 uncultured Geobacteraceae bacterium | reverse complement strand
TGACCAACATGACCTCGTTTGCCTTGTCAATGCATATGGATCGAACTCTTGGACGATGGGAGCAAGGCCACGATGTCATTCTTAGAGCTGCGCCTGCTCTCATAATAGCCCATGCTGAAAAGTCTGACCGTCTCGCTCCATCCACTTGCACGATTGCCCTTTCATACCTGGAACTGGCTGCAACCAGCATGAATCTTGGTGGCTGCTGGGCTGGCTACTTTAACGCTGCTGCAACAACCTTTCCGCCAATGATGGCAGCTCTGGCTCTCCCTGAAGGGCACCAGAGTTATGGGGCGATGATGGTCGGCTTTCCCAAATATCGTTACAAACGTCTACCGCCACGCAAGCAGCCAGTTATCAATTGGCGGCCATGAATATTTATCCGTTTATCAGATGCTGGCGCACAGCATCGGGAATACATGAAATATTCTATCCACCTTGAGACAAGAACTGTTGGACTAAACAAAACATCTTGAAAGGAGTACTGATATGACCCATAAAATTGCAATAATTACCGGCGGAAGCCGTGGCCTTGGTGCCAACGCTGCACTTAAACTGGCTGCACGGGGTACAGACCTGATAATCACGTACAAGCAGGACCGCAACGCTGCTAATGCAGTTGTGGCCCAAACCATAGAGCAAGGCGCGAAGGCGGTCGCCATACAGTTCGATGCCGGTTCTATTGTCGGTATCCCGGCCTTTGCCGAGGCTGTCCGTACTGCTTTGGCGCAGTGGGGTGCTGATCGGTTTGACATCCTAGTCAACAATGCCGGTATGGGCATTCATACATCATTTGGTGATGTTACCGAAGAGCAGTTTGATGTCCTTATGAATGTACATTTGAAAAGCGTGTTTTTTCTGACTCAGGAACTTGTGCCGCTGATGGCAGACGGAGGTCGAATCCTGAATGTCTCTTCGGGACTTACCCGCTTTGCACTACCAGGCTACTCAGTGTATGCCTCAATGAAGGGAGCTATTGAAGTGCTGACAAAGTATCTTGCCAAGGAATTGGGCGGACGCGGTATCTCCGTTAACGTCCTGGCACCGGGAGCCATCGAAACCGATTTTGGCGGCGGGAGAGTTCGCGATGATAAGCAGATCAATGCTTTTATTGCCTCGCAAACGGCGTTGGGACGGGTCGGTCTGCCGGATGATATCGGTAATATCATAGCAGCACTGGTATCAGACGACTGCAAATGGGTGACCGCACAACGTATTGAAGCTTCTGGCGGCATGTTCATCTAACCGATGAAGAAACTACTGACGTGGGGAGCGGTTGGACTTTTGACCTCCGCTATACTTGATCCGATAATCTACGGCATGCTCGACATGCCCATTCCGTGGGTACGAGATATTGCTATGGGAGTAACGAAAACGCTGATCCTGATGTGGCAAGCGATATGGAGGCGTTCAGTGATGAGCTGGTGCCTCAAAACAATCGGTTTCGGCACAGCGAAGGAAACTCTGATGCGCATATCAAGGCGAGTTTCTATGGATCGTCTGTGCAGGTGATTCTTTGCAATGGGAGTCTGTGGCTTGGAACCTGGCAGGGAATTTACTTCTGTGAGTTTGATGGCCCACGCGAACGCAACGTGTATTTAGCGCTCACATAGTGAGAAAGGGGATAGGCTGTAAACTCCCTTCAAATTTTGCATCAACTGAGTAATGGCTACGTGAGGGGGAACAGAGAAATTCCCGCAGGCTTGCAGAGTATGTCGAAATGACGGTCCAATGTTGCCACCCGCACGTTGGCGGAAGCAGCCGCGACAGCGATAAAACAGTCTGACAAACCGACGGTCACCCCTTTGCGGCGCAGTGAATGGGAAAGCTTTCCGGCAGCGGCCCATAGTTCGGGTGTCTCGTGGATGAAGGTGAATACCTGAAGGAAGTTTTCCAATACGGCAAGCTCCCTCTCGGACTTCGCGCCCTGCATCAGTTCGGCCAGGATGACGCCGCAACAGACAATCTGCTCATCATCCATCAGCCGGCTGACGATGCCGTGATATGGTTCGTTCTTGCGAAAGAACTCAATCCAGACAGAGCTGTCGACCAGCACCCTAGCCAAGGCGGCGGTCTCCATGACGCAACTCGTCGGCAGTGGCGGTGAACTCCATCTTGCCGGCCATCGACTTGATACGGGCCATCTTGCGCAGGCGTATTTCATCCTTCACGGCAGTGAGTACCGCCTCGGTCTTGCTTTTTGCGCCGATCAGCGTCACCAGTTCTGTCAGCAGGTCTTGAGGTAAAGTAACGGTAGCGCGTTGCATGATAAACCTCCATATGCGAATTGCACAGATAATAATACTATTTATGTGCGAAACTTCAACACAAAAAAATAAGCTAAAAATATGACATTCAGGACGATAGTGTCAGGTCAGGCTTTCAGACATTTGTTAAGGAGTAAAAATGCCGGCAATACACAATGATTTATCCTCATTCCTCCTGATAGCTCTTGCCGGTTTTTATGCCGGTACGCAGAACGTTTTGGCAGGCGGCGGATCTTTTATAACCTTTCCGGCACTATTGCTGTTTGGTCTTAATCCACTAGCTGCAAATATGACATCGACCATTGCGCTGTTTCCGAATCAGATTACTTCCGCAGTTGCCGGGCGCAGCCTGCTGAGCGATGTCGGTCCGATTCCTTTCCGCCGGTTATTTTTTGTCAGCTGTTTTGGCGGGATATGCGGCGCGATATTGCTTCTCAACACTCCGGTCACTTTTTTTGCCAAGCTTGTGCCCTGGTTGGTGCTATTTGCCACCAGCGTATTCGCCTGGGGTAGCTTTCGCAGCAAGCCGCTGCATGTGGCCCACGTTGTGCCGCCATCCGTGCTGATTTCCATTCAGATATGTATTGCGATCTACGGCGGATATTTTGGCGGTGGGATCGGTTTCTTGATGTTGGCGGCGCTCACGATAGCCGGTCTCCCGATCCGCGCCGCCTCGGCGAATAAGAACTTTCTGGCGATGGCAATGAACGCTTCCGCGGTAGTTATTTTTGCATTTTCAAAACTGGTGCACTGGCCGGCAGTCATTGCTCTCGGGCTGGGCGGAATTGCCGGAGGGTTTACCGGGGCCTGGTTAATGCATCGAGTGCCGGAAAAACTGCTGCGCGGGTTTATTATTATAGTCGGCGCCCTGTTGACGGTTTGGTTGTTTATTCGTTGACAGTGCCGGTAAGAAGTGAATGACATTGCGAAAAGCCATTGCCGGTTTATAATAGCAGCTTGACAACCAATTATTCCACGATGCGTTGAATCGAAGGAGGCCAGTCCATGGAACCTGCCGAAGAAAGAGGGATGAACCGCAGAGCATTCATTAAGGCGGGGGTTATAGGAACGGCAACAGCCATGATTGCTCCGCCTGCATTTGCCGACACTTTGCAGCGGATGGCTGTTTCCGACTCCTCACCCTTTCCGGAACCGGTCTATCGTACCTTGGGGCGAACCGGGCTGAAAATCACGACGGTCAGCTTCGGGGCAATGCTGACTCCCGAACCGGAAGTTATCCGTGTTGCCCTTGAACATGGTGTTAACTACATCGATACGGCCCGTAAATATATGGGGGGTAAAAACGAAGAGATTGTTGGAAAAGCGGTAAAAGGAATGCGCGACAAGGTTTATATTGCCTCCAAAACCTTGCCGACGTCACAATCGAAGGCTGATATTATCCGTGACGTAGAAACCAGCCTGAAAACCCTGGGGACGGACTATATCGATGTCATCCAGCTCCATAATCTTACCGATAAGGAGCGGATATTCAATGCCGGAACGCGTGAGGCATTGACGCAGCTGAAAAAGCAGGGAAAAGTCCGTTTCTGCGGCGTGACGACCCATAAAAACGAGGTCGAGGTGTTGAGCGCTCTGGTGGACGATCCCGACAAGTTTTTCGATACCTGCCTGGTCAAATTCAACTATAAATCGGATACATCAGTCTCTAACGCCATAGACCGGGCAGCAACTGCAGGCATCGGCATTGTTGCGATGAAAGCAATGGTCGGTGGTTATGACGTTTCAGGCCTGGGCAGAATAACTCCCTTCCAGGCGGCCCTCAAGTGGGTGCTGCAGAATCCAAAGGTAACCACATCAATACCTGGTATGAAAGACATGGCACAACTCAGGGAAAACATCGCTGTTATGGGCATGCCTTTCTCCTATGCTGATCTGCGTCGCCTTGAGCGGTATAACGAGGCCATTGCTCCCTTTTACTGCGCATTCTGCGGCAAATGTGAGGGGGGGTGCTCTCATGGCGTTGAAATATCCACCATCAACCGCGCCCTGATGTATGCCGAGGGGGGATATGGCGACATTTCGTTGGCCCGCGCCACCTATGCGGAGTTGCCGAAGCAGTCAACCGCAGTGTCCTGCGTCGACTGCGGGAACTGTGCCGCCAGATGCGTCAGAGGGCTCGATATCTCCGCCAAGATGAGCCATGCACGGACGGTATTGGCATGAGTGTTAAACAATTTATAGCGTGTTTATTGCAGCCGCTGCTGCTGGTCCCGATCTTTTTGCTTCTTGTTCCATTCGCCACTTATGCCGATATCGATATGGAAAATCTCCTTCCGCCACTTACTTGCGGTGCCGGTTGGAAGATCGACGGAAAACCGATTTTCTACGATCGTGAAACCCTTTCCGACAGAATCAACGGTGAGTCGGAGCTGTACTTCCCATACGGTTTCAACCGACTGGCTGCAGTTCGCTACGCCTCGGAGAAAATTCCGGGGGGCGGTATGGATGTTGAAATCTATCGTATGGGATCGCTGCTCGATGCTTTCGGCATGTATGCCAACTACCAGCAGAAAGCGGGCCTGACGATTGGCATCGGTGCTGAGTCAAACCTTTCCGGCTCACAGTTGTTCTTTTACCAGGGGCGCCATTTTGTCCACATTCAGGTCACCGGCGCTGATATCGGCGGTTCGAACTTTTTGACTGAATGCGCACAATCGGTTGAGATGCGGTTGCCCGGTACAAGAAACAGGCCGTCCGAACTTTCTGCTTTTGATCAATCCGGGGTTGTCAAGGGGACTGAACGCTATCTCCCGCAGAGTCTCCTTGGCTATGATTTTCTGAACAGGGGAATCATGGCTGATGCCGTGGCTGACGGGACTAACTTTCAAATTTTCCGACTGATCAGTACAACCGCCAACTCCTCAGCGGCGGCCTTCGATCGTTATCATGCCATGCTGGGTCAGGTTAAAGCCGGACCGGTGGAAAAAGGTGCGGCATCTTATGAGGGCATTGATCCGCTCTACGGTCCGGTTCTTGTTTTAAAAAAGGGGGACTGTCTTGCCGGTGCCTTGCGGTTCAGCAGCAGCAAGAGGATACGTGCTTTACTGGAGAGCGTTTGCAGATAAAGTCTTCTCCTGTTACATTAACAGCCCACAGAAAGGGATAAAATGAAAAAATCAGCCGGAGCAAAAACGTTGCTATTTCCAACACCGGTCTTAATGGTCGGGACTTATGACCAGGCCGGAAAACCAAACCTGATGAATGCTGCGTGGGGCGGTATCTGCTGTTCCCAGCCCCCATGTGTTTCCGTGTCACTGCGTAAAGCGACCTATTCCTATGATTGCATCATTCAGAGAAAAGCATTTACTGTCGGGATCGCCTGCGAAGGGAAGATGACTGAAGCTGATTACGTCGGAATAGTCTCGGGGCGTGATCTGGATAAATTTGCCGTTTCCGGACTGACCCCGGTAAAGAGCGAACTGGTGGATGCTCCGTACGCAGCGGAGTTCCCGGTGGTTTTGGAATGCCGACTGCTGCATGTTGTCGAAATCGGTCTGCATACACAATTTATCGGCGAGATTATGGATGTCAAAGGGAACGAAGAGGTGTTCGGCGATGACGGTCAGCTCGATATTATGAAAATAAAACCTCTGATCTTCGATACCTCGCACAGGGGGTACCACGGTGTCACTCCCTGTATCGGCAAGGCATTTTCCGTAGGCAAAAAACTTCAGAAATGAGCGGGGTTAATCGAGTACTTAAGGGAAAAAATCCTGGAAACAATTCAATGGAAAGCGTTTACGTTACCATTTCATAAAGCACCCGCACTTATCCTAGTTTCCGTCCGGAAAGGGTGCTTTTTCACCCTGGCGGCGTCAATCTTCGGTCTTGCTTGTGCGGCGTACAGTAGTACGCCTCCGCGCAACCCCTCGATTTCCTTGCCAGGTCAAAAAAACCCCGCTTTCCAAATCGGAAACTGCTAGTTTCTATCTGGAGTTTCCGGATAGAAACTATGCTATAATAAACCAGATCCTGATCAACTGGAAAAAGATGCAAGTATATGGAGGGACGGCGGTCCGGATCGTATATTTTATATGCAACCAAATTTTAGAATGCATGTAAATACTACTAAAAGGAGCTGGCCATGAGACGATTAATTTGTAGACTCACACTTAACATAGCCTTTCTTATGATAATTTCTGTGCCGGTCCTTGCAGCTGACGGGATCGGAAGTCAAGGGGCGGCAACTGCACAACAAAACGGTAAAGTTGTATGTTTGGCAATGAATACTGACTGTAACGTTACCATGTCGTTTCCTGACAAGCTTGATTGGATCCAGGGCGAGATCGATAAGGGAACGGTCGTCTATTCTAGTGAAGAGCTTAATGTGATGCGGGAAAGACTTAAAAGAACGATTGAAGAGTTTGAATATAGTATGCTTGGAGATACGTAAGTGGCAGCGTTATCAGCATTTGCCGGCAAGTGACCAAAGTATATGATTTATTAAAGCCGCTCATCGCCAGTAGAAAGGCAATGGGCGGCTTTTTTTGTTTTGGCAGACCGGATTTTCTGTTTAAGTATACTTGCTTCTTTATCCTGTGACGTTAAAGGCGAAGCAGAGTAGTAGCTGTCTGAGTAACATTTGTATTAGCTTGTGCCGTAGGAATAGTTGCAGTTTCTGGTGCTCCAGGCGTTACAGGTTCCCCTGGTGTCGTTGATGCTGTTGCCAGTGTTGGTGTTGCCAGTGTTGGTGTGGCCGGTGTTGGTGTAGCCGGTGTCGGCAATGTTGTTAGTGGCGGTGTCAGTTTCGATGTCAGAGCTGGTGACAATGTAGGTGTTGTCGGTGTTGTCGGAGCCGTCGGAGCCGGTGTCGGTGTCGGTGTCTGCGGTGTTGCCGTCGTCGCTGTCGCTGGCGGTGGTGTAAAAGTAGTCGCAGGAGCAGGCTTAATATTCAGGAAGCTGTCAATTGTTTTAATATCAAGTCCCGTTTGCACCGAAATCTGCACGGGTGACAACCCTTGAAGCTGAAACGATTTAACTCGCGCAATACCAGTCAGCTCAATTGTAAATGGCGGATTTGTTGGTGCTACGGTATTTGCAGATGCAGGGAGCGTTGTGGTATTTGGTCTTGGAGATGCAGCCACAGGCGGTGTTGCTACAGTATTATTAATTCCGGTAATCGCTGCCATGACTTTTCTCCCTTCAAGCCATTTTATGCTATTATCCTCGTTATAAATATATCATAAATTACAGCAAAAAATGTAGCTAAATCTGCGTATTTTTCGTCTCACTACCGGCGAATGCTCCAATTGATCTTTTCAATCTTCACAACCGGCAAAAGGTGTGATAGCTTTCGTTCGCTGAGGAACCACGGAGAGACAAAAAAAGGCCACCCTGTGCAAATCGTCGATCAACTCCAACATGCCGTAAATGTGCTGTTCCCTGATGTAGCCGTAAGGGACGCATATATCCGGAATCCGCACCCTGATATACTTAAAAAGGCGTACCGCTCTCTGGCCATGCTGCTTCACCCTGACCTCAACGGTGGGCGCACCCACGAACGTTTCGTTGTCGTCAGCAAGGCTTATACGGTTTTGTCCGATGTCCCTCCGGTCGATCTGAAAAGGGTCTTTACACAAAAACAGCCTGTCCCGCGCTACGGTCGGTCATATCATATTGCGCCGGTGTCATCCGCACCCGTTGCCCCCTCAGTCGTGTCCGGACAGGAGAGGGGCAGAACCCAGCGGCGGACATACCAGCACCCACCCAACTCCAGAATCAAACAGATCCCGAAGTATCAGCCAGTGATCGAGGAGGCATACCATCAGGGAGAGCTGCCGCAAAAACCGCTACAGCTGGGTATGTTCCTGTATTACACCGGGAAGGTATCTTTCCAGATGCTGGCTCATGCCTTGGCCTGGCAGAGAGAGTTCAGGCCAAGCATGGGCGATCTTGCCAAGGCGTGGAAATGGCTTGATGATATGGATGTCGATTGGATACTCAAAGCAACATCGATACCGGGAAGGTTTGCCGAGAGAGCCTGCCGGATGGGTTATTTGACCCGTCACCAGAGTAATCTGCTGCTGCTTCAGCAGCAATCGATACAACCGCAGGTCGGGCAGTATTTTATTGCCAATGGGGTCCTGTCGCCTTTGCAGCTTAATAATGCCATCAAAGACCTTAATAAGCACAATATGCAATTTGCGAAGGTATAAACCTATTACCCGTTGTTTTATGCCGCCCTATTTGGTATAGCTGGTGTGCAGTTTTAATGAGGGAATTTTGGTGGTTTAAGCTTTCTTGATATGCTCTAAATATCCAAGCGGTGGGGTACACGATGAATGAAATGATTTTTCTGCTGCTGCTGTTCGGTCTACCGGCCGCAATAGGATTCAGGCTGGCAATCTCACGCGGTAAAAATCCTCTGCTGTGGGGGCTGCTGTCCGGGGTATTCCCGTTTTTTCTGCTGGTGCTGCACTTTGATAGACCGGACCGTGAAATACGCGGGCATTTCCGAAAGTGTGCTCATTGCGACAGGACATTTCCCTGGAAGGATACTGTGTGCAAATATTGCGGTACGGCAGTTTCCGATTCTGAAATTACTTGATGCAGACTTTGCGAACCTCTTTCAAGTCGGTCAAGCCCTGAAAACATTTAAGTATCCCGTCCTGTTTCAGCGTAGTCATACCGTCTTCAATCGCCTGCTTGCGGATGAATTCGATTTCCGATTTCCGCTTTACCAACGCCTTGATAGGATCAGTCCCTTCAAGCAGTTCATGAAGTCCTAAGCGCCCCTTATAGCCAACGTCCCCGCATTTTGGACAGCCAACCGCCTTGTAAAGCTTGATCTCGGCAGGATTGATGCCGGTTTTGGCAAAGCTCTCCGTACCATATTCGATAATCAACTCCTCAATCTCCTTCTGAGTCGGGACATATTCCACTCTACAGGAACAGAGGCGTCTGGCCAACCGCTGAGCAAGAATGCAGAGAATCGCATCCGAAAAGCTGAACGGATCGAGTTCCATGTCGAGGAGACGGGTAATTGTTTCGGGTGCCGAGTTGGTATGCAGAGTCGAGAAAACCAGGTGGCCGGTCAGCGAACATTCAACGCCAATTTCGGCAGTTTCCTGGTCTCGCATTTCGCCTACCATGATGACGTCAGGGTCGGCGCGCAGAAATGACCGAAGCGCTGCAGCAAAGGTAAAGCCTATCTTGGGATGCACCTGAACCTGGCGCAGGCCGCGCTGGGTTATTTCAACCGGATCCTCGGCAGTCCAGATCTTAGTGTCGATCGTGTTGATAACCGAGATGGCTGAATGTAGCGTAGTAGTTTTACCGGAACCGGTCGGACCGACGACAAGCACCAAGCCGTACGGCTGTTTGACACAAGCTTCGAGCACGCGCGAGTTACGTTCGGTAAGTCCAAGTTTGTCAAACGGTATCGGCTCTCCCGATGCCAGGACGCGCATAACGACATCTTCAAGCTGACCGGCAGTCGGGACGGTTGCGACGCGCAGCTCGACGTCTAGTGGGCCGAACTTTTTGAAATCTATCTTGCCGTCCTGCGGCTTGCGACGTTCGGAAATATCCAGATTGCACATGATCTTAATTCGTGACGGTATCGCGTACTTATATTTGTAGGGAATTTTCTGATAGACCTTGCAGCGGCCATCGACCCGCATTCTGACCTGCACATCTTCCTTGCCAGGAAATGGTTCGATATGAATATCCGAAACTTTATTGTTAACGGCATCGATGATAATTTTGTTGACCAGCTGAACGATAACGCTGTCCTGTTCCGACACTCTTTGAGATTCAGATTCGATTTCCGGGTCATCGCTTGAATCAAGTTTGTTCAGAAGATCGTCGATACTGCCGCTGGAGTCCACGGAAGCGCCATGATAGTAAAATAGATTGATGTAACTGAGAATATCATCACGGAACGCACCGATAAAACCGATGCGCTTGTACTCGGGATACACGAATTTAAGCATGTCCTGACGTCTGAGGTCGCTCGGGTCATCGATAACTATAAGCAGAATGCCATTTTCGATCTTATAGGGAACCCACCACTCCTTGTTCAGCCGATCAGGTTTGACCCGTTTAAGCAGCTCCTCCGCCAGTGGTGAAACGGTGGGATCGTACCCGATAAATTCGGTCCCAAAATAAAAGGAGAGATTCTTGGCCATATCCTCTCTGCTGATCCCGAACTCCTGCATCAAGACAGTATCCATCCCTTTTTTTACCGCGTCCGGGTGGGTGGAAGCTTTCTCAAGCATTTTGTCGTCAACCAGATTTTTGTCCAGCAGATAATTGTAGCGGGCTTTATGGCGAATTACCTTGGTGGTAACAGCTAGCCTGTAGATATTGTGGATGGCAATTGAGAGCGAGGTAGACAGTTCCATGGCGTAGCTGATGTCGGTGTCGTCGTAGGGGATATCCCCTTTTTTATTAATAATCTGGACGACGCCGATCAAATTTCTTTGAAACTTCATCGGCACACACAACACCTGCTTGGTGACAAAGCCTGTTTTACTATCCCAGCTGTTGTCAAACTTGAGGTTGCTGCCGGTCATCATCAGTTCATGCTGGTCGTAGGCATTTTTTATGTTGACGATGGCTCCGCTGATGGCGCAGTAGCCGGCAAGGCTTGTATCGCTGATCGGAACTACGATCTGTTGAACTTCGTCACCGCTTTTAACTTTCGATATCAGCATGTTGTTCTTGGAATCCGCAAGATAGATCGTTATGCGTTCGGCGTTAAAAAGGCCCGCGATACTGTCCTTTATATGAATGAGAATTGTATTCAGGTTGTCGGCAGAGTGAATTTCGTTGATCTTGTCCATCAGACGTTTGCGATATTCAAGCTGCTTTCGTAATGTGTCTGTTTCTTGATACATGGCATTATCCTGTTTATCAGGGTTAGGAAAATTCACTTGGCGTTAGAGTATCAGATTTAGAACATATCTCAAGAAATATTAAACGTATTTACCATGGAATTTTTATTAAGCACTCGCAGCATTTGTCTTGCTTGTCCTGTTTATTCGCTCTTTTACATTAAACCGGAATTAGGGATGACTTTGTCTGATGAAAATGGTAAATAAATTTGTCACTTATTCACGTGTCGATATGTGTTGAGGAGCAGACATGAAATTGCGGGTATTGGGAAGTGCCGGCGCAGAGCTGCCTGAATTCAGGCCGCCGGCTTTTTTGCTTGATGAACAGCTGCTCCTTGACGCCGGCACGATCGGTTCGGTGCTTAGTGAGGAAGAGCAGTGGAAAATTCATACTATCTTTTTAACCCACTCCCATTTGGATCATATTCGGTGCATTCCAGCTCTTGCCGACAACATCATCATCAGGGAACAACGCCATGCTGTTTCCGTTATGGGTTCTGCAGAAGTCATAGCAGCGCTGCGGAATCATCTATTTAATGATATCATCTGGCCTGATTTCACCAGAATTCCCTCAGCCAGGAATCCGGTCTTGAAGTTTAAGGCCATCACTCCGTATCAGGAGTATTCCGTTAATGGGTACAGGGTTACGTCAATACCGGTAAATCATACCGTTCCAACCGTGGGCTATCTGGTAAAATTGGGTGGCAAATCGCTCGTCTACACCGGTGATACGGGGCCGACCGAAGAGATATGGAGATACTGTTCCGGTGCGGATGCTCTGATTGTCGAGGTCTCTTTTCCCGACTCAATGAAGGAGCTGGCACTACTGACAAAACATTTAACTACATCCATGCTGGTTGAAGAGCTTGCCAAAATAGACGTATTGCCCAAACGAATTCTGATTACACATCCAAAACCGCAGTATTACGACCGTATACTCAAGGAAGTTGAAGCGTTGACAATTGCCGGCGTTGAACTTCTCCACGATGGTTCGGAGTACGAAATATGAAATGTGCTGAAATAAAGGCATATAGTTTTGGGTTTTACAAATTTTATCGAGGAATAATACTTATTTAATCTTGCTAAAATAGCTACTTTTCAGTATCTTTATTTGCTGTAATTTATCCACTTCATTTAGTTCGGAGGAAGCATGTACAGTCAGGCAGGCAAGACAAAATTTCAGGTTGATTTGCGACAGCATCTGCGCGATCAGAACATCAGCGGCAATCTTGTCCATCTTATCTGTGAAATAGCCGAGGCAAGTAAATACGTGATCAACGCTGTTCGTACCGGTGATCTGGGTGTTGCCGGTACTTCCAACCTTTACGGCGAAGAACAGCTTGCCCTTGATGTCCTTTCCGATCGTATCATGCGCAAGCGTCTGCAACATTCAGGCGTTGTTTGCAACATCGCATCCGAAGAGATGGAGGAAATATTTCAGGTTACCAGCAATCCGCAGGGGATGTTCTCGGTTGCCTACGACCCTTTGGACGGCTCTTCGCTGGTGGATGTCAATCTGGCGGTCGGCACTATTGTCGGCATCTACCAGGGGAACGATTTGCTCCAGCCGGGTCGCAAGATGGTTGGATCGATTTATATTCTTTACGGTCCGCGTGTCTCTCTGGTTTATTCGGTCGGTAAAGGAGTATACGAATTCACCATGAACCAGTTGATGGAATATACGCTTACTCGCGAAAATATTCAAATGAAGCCGTCCGGCGATATATACTCTCCCGGCGGCTTGCGCAAAAAATACAGCGAGGGTAATGAGCGCTTTATCCGTTATCTTGAAGAAAAAGGCGCAAAACTGCGGTATTCCGGCGGCTTTGTGCCTGATTTTAATCAGATTCTGATGAAAGGAAAAGGCGTTTTCATGTATCCGGCGCTCAGCGACAGTCCCAATGGCAAGCTGCGCCTGTTGTTTGAACTCAACCCGATGGCTTTCCTGATCGAGCAGGCCGGTGGATCCGCGACAAATGGTGAAATCCCGATTCTCGATATTGTTCCTGAAGGTCTTGATCAACGCTGTCCCGTATATATCGGCTGTAAAGATGATGTTGCCAAAGCCTCGGAATTTTTGAACGGAACCTGTTAGGGGGATGCCGCCATGCCCGACTCTGAGTCTAAATCCGGTATTTTACCTCAACGCCTCTGCAGTGAAATTCAGCTTTTCGACCTGTGTGATTTGGATGCGTGCCGTTACAAAAACGCCCGTTTCTGCTCAAATCCCGGCCTGCTGGCCCGTTTTGAAAAGATAGCTGAGGAAGAACTTCGGACTCCGGAACGCTATGTTTCCGATGAAACGGATGATGATGACGAAGCGAGCTACGGCGATGATGAAGGGTATTATGAGGATGAAGGGTCTGCGTCGGATATTTCCGAAGACGGAGAGAATGACGGCTGGGAAGATTAAAGAGTAGTTGTGAGAATATAACGTGTTACTTGCAACGGGGTTCAGATTCGTCTGACCCCGTTTTTATATAAATTGCTTGCCTGCACACTCCTCCCAATGTTTACGGGGAATCGAAAGAAACAGGTCCGCAATGACCGGATCGAATTGCGTGCCCCGGTGCTTTATGATTTCGTCCACGACCTGATCAAAGGGGAGGGCCTTCCGATACGGGCGATCGGATGTCATTGCGTCCAGTGTGTCAACAATGGCAAAGATGCGGGAACCGAGCGGAATCTGTTCTCCTTTGAGCCTTTTCGGATAGCCGGAACCATCAAAACGCTCATGGTGCGTAAGGATGATTTCGGCCGGCGTCTTTAAAAAACCAATTTCGGACAAAATGGCATAACCGACTTGCGGATGTTTGCGCATTTCCAGCCACTCTAAATCGTCAAGCTTCCCAGGCTTCAGCAGTATGTTGTCGGAAATGCCGATTTTCCCGATATCGTGCAAAAGTGCGCCTTTTGAGAGTTCCTGCAGTTCCTTGCCGACCATGCCAAGCTTGCCTGCAAGAAAAACGGTGTAGTTCATAACTCTTTCCGAATGAGAGCCGACCTCCTTCTCACGAGCGTCAAGAGCTTTCACCAGCGCGGTAAGGGTGTTGTCATAAGCGCTGGATAGTTCATTCATGGTTTTCCGGATTTGAGCCGTCTGCTCCATGACTTTGAATTCAAGGCTTGCCTGATAGTTTTTCTTTTCAAGGGCGAGGCAGCGTTTCTCGATCAGATTTTTTACTGTCAGGACCACGCGATTGATGCCGAACGGCTTGGTTATATAGTCATCGGCCCCAAGATGGACGCATTCCAAAGCGGTATTCATATCGGAGAGTCCGGTGATCATCAGAACAGCTATATCAGGGTCAACTTTTTTCAGGTCGCGCAATAGTTCGACACCGCTTCTGCCCGGCATCATAATATCTGAAATTACCAGGTCAACCGGTTGTTCTCCAAGAAGCACAAACGCTTCATCAACATTAGATGCCTGAGAACAGGTATACTCTTCCTGTGACAAGGCGGACGAGAGCAGGTCCCGAATCATCTCTTCATCATCAACAATCAGAACATGTTCCTTCATTCTCTTTAAACTCCGTTAGTGGTGATGCTCTCAAACAAACATCTCGGCACAAGTTTGGCTAAATTTGCAGTTGAACATTTTTGTCATAAACTGAGTCTGTTCACAAGAGAAATCAAACTAATCGCCCAACATTTTTACCATTCAATTGCAATGTTTTCAAGTAACGTAACCTATGATATACATCGAATCAATGGTTTGTTATTTTGATCTCCGATAAATTTAGACCAATATGGAGATATTTATGTTTAGCTATGTCTTATTAAATATTACCATTTAATAGACTGTCATGTCTCTGCGCTGGCCGTTTTTGATCCCTTTTGTATTCATGACGGCCGGCATGGTGCTGTCCGCGCTTGGCGGCTATTTTTGTGACCTGACCTCTGTAGCTGCAGTTCTTCTATGCATGCTGCTCGCATGTTATCTGCCGAAGCCGTTTTTCTTTTCTGCATTAACCGCGCTGTTTTTCTTCTTGTGGGGGCTGTTTGCCCTGCACCCCTGGCTATCTCCTGAGTCCTCCCCATACTCTGTCAAGAGTAAAGCCTCCGACAACCCCGTAACCATCGAAGGCGTCATTTCGGCGCGCCCTTCAATCCTTCCCGATGGAAGTCGCCTGATTGTCCAGGCTGAATGCGTAATCAGGGGAGGCAGGGCGGAAGCGACTTCCGGTTTTCTTCTGCTATATATAAGCAAGGGGGATGTATCGCTGTTCCGCGGAGACCGGATCCGCTTTGTTTCCCGTATTTCTCTGCCGCACCGGCTCGGCCTTCCTGGAGAATTTGATTATTCCCGCTTTCTTGCGCTTCAGGAAATATCGGCGACCTGCCGTGTAGCCACCCAAAACGAAATTGTTCTTATTAGATCCGCTGCGACAGAGTCGGTGCAGCGGTCAATTGATCTGATTGCGCAACGTCTGGGCGACGCTATCCGGAACTCCATTCCCGATGCCCGAGTTTCTTCAATATTGGCGGCATTGGTTATCGGCGATCAAGGAAGGATTCCCCGCGATCTGGCTGACGCCTATACCAGGGCTGGGGTCAACCATATCCTTTCAATTTCCGGTTTCCATGTCGGAATTATCGCGGCATTCATAACCGGCATGATCATATGGTTTCTGACTCGATTTGAATATCCGGCGCTCCGCTGGAATGTCCGGCGAATTGCCGTGCTGATTGCCGTTCCAGCCATGGTGGCATATCTGTTTCTGACCGGAAATGCTCCTGCAACGGCGCGCTCGGTGATCATGTTGACTGTTTTTGCCGTGGCTCTTTTTTCAGAGCGTGAACATGATGCAATCAATACGCTGTTGTTCGCGGCATTTATTCTGGTCGCCATCAATCCGCCGACTCTTTTTGACGTGTCGTTTCAGCTCTCATTCATCTCGCTCTGGGGAATACTTGTCGCTGTTCCGCTGATCACCAAACGCACCGCGCATATATCCTCCCTCTGGCTGCGGACTCTTATTCAGTTCGTCGCGGCATCAGTTGCCGCATCGTTTGTTACCCTGCTGCCGGTACTGTTTGTTTTCAAGGTCGCCTCGCTCAACGGCATCCTGACCAATTTTCTGATTGTGCCGCTTCTCGGCTACGGCGCGGTGCTTGCCGGATTCATTGCGCTGCCGCTTGTTGTTCTGCTCCCGGCGTCCGCTTCCTTGCTGTTTTGGCCGGCAGCGGCGCTGATTGCCATCTCTAACCGGTTTATTCTCTGGTGTACCTCTCTTCCGGTGCTTACGTTTTACGGCATAACCGGCTGGGATATGTTTTTTTTCCTGTTGTTCATGACCTGTATGACTTTTTTGAAAAACAGAATCCTGCTCTCGGTTTCCGGTGTATTGATACCGATATGCGGCTGTGCTCTGCATCTGTACACCGCAACCGCTTCCGATGGCCGTCTGCACATTACGATGCTCAGCGTCGGACAGGCCGAATCCATACTGGTGCGATGCCCGGATGGTTCAACCCTACTGGTGGATGGCGGCGGATATCTGCACGATAACGGCCATGATTTCGGTCAGCGGGTACTGACTCCGGCGCTTGGAGCGCTGCACGTGGGGCGTGTCAACAGAATGATCGCGACACATGATCATTCCGATCATAGTGGCGGTCTCCCTTTCGTTATTAAAAACTTTGAAGTAGATGCGTTTTGGAGCGTTTCGAGTGTTACTCCCGCAATAGTAAAAGAACTGAAAATTAAACATGTGCCACGGCGTACGCTTGCCGCCGGAGACATTTTTACACTGCCGGGACCTGTCATTGTTACGGTACTCTCCCCGGTTAAATCCCCGCAATCATCAGGCAGAGACGAAGCGAGTGTAAATGAACAGTCGCTCGTATTCCGTCTCAGGTACAGGGACTTCAGCATGATATTTTGTGCCGATGCCGGTTTTGAGGCCGAGCAACGGATGCTGTCCGACCGGCATGAATTGAAATCTACGGTTCTCAAGGTTGGCCATCATGGCAGCCGCTTCTCGACATCGGAAGAATTCCTTGAGCGTGTGCATCCCGAGTTGGCGTTTATTTCTGCCGGTGCCGGTAATCGGTTCGGCCTCCCTTCGGAACGAACGGTTGATCTGTTGAAATTGCGAAAAATTAATCTGTATCGAACCGATCATGACGGTACTATTGAACTTGCTACCGACGGAGTCGACTGGTCCGTTGCAACCCCTTACAGGCCCGATTGACATTGACTCCGGACTGTGAAATGGAGTACAAGATAGGTTGAATTGTCTGTTATTTCCTTTATCGAGCGACGTTATATGGATTCGATCCTGTTAATTGAAGACGACCGTTATTTTCGGGAAATGTTCTCCAACCTGCTGCTGGATGAAGGGTATCAGGTTGAAACCGCTTCCTGCGGGACCGATGCGCTCAAAATGCTGGCCAACGGACCGTATTCATTGGTAATTACCGAACTGGTCATGGCCGATATCAGCGGTCTTGAGATCCTGTCGCGGGTCCGCGAATGTTATCCTACGGTCGACGTAATCATTGTTACCGGCAATGCGAATCTGGAGTCGGCTGTCTTTGCCTTGAAGCGCGGCGCCAGGGATTATCTCATAAAACCGGTTAACCCCGATGAATTCAAATATTCAGTTGCCCAGTGTATCAGGCAGCTTCGTCTCCTTGATGAAAATGATGAATTGAAGAACATGCTTTCCCTGTTTCGCGCCAGTCAGGTCATTGCCGGATGTCTTGACCGTGAACATCTCTACCACCTGTTTGTCGAGGCAATTGCCCGCGAAGCCGGCCTTGGCCGGGCAATCGGTTTTTTCATGGTTGAAGGGGTGTGTGAGCTTAAAGTTGCCAAAGGAATTACCGCGACATTAGGCAAATGTCTTTCGGAAGAGATCAACGCCCGGCTTGCCTCATCGTCGGAAGACGAGTTTTTAATCGAACATTTACACCTTTCAGAGCCGTACAGTTCAGAAGGATTCTCCGAAGCCGTATTAATACCGATCTACAGCCATGCCGCTAAATTCGGGATGATCGTGCTTCTGAATAATCCCGCCTGCGCAGTTCCCGATATAGCAATATTCAAGAAAAATATTCTGTTTTTAATCGAGCAGTCTTTGCGAGCCTTTGAAAACGCCGAACTGTTTTCCAAAGCAAAAGAT
Source organism: uncultured Geobacteraceae bacterium (assembly GCA_903925005.1). Lineage (GTDB taxonomy): Bacteria > Desulfobacterota > Desulfuromonadia > Geobacterales > Pseudopelobacteraceae > JACRCG01. The sequence continues at coordinate 5,653 of CAIYDX010000293.1, read as the reverse complement.
ATGCTGTTTATTGACGATGTCAGCGGCCTCTATAACCATCGCTACCTCGACATTGCTCTTGAACGTGAAATGAAACGGGTTGAACGGTACGCCTCGCACCTGGCTGTTCTTTTTGTTGACGTTGACTCATTCAAACAGGTAAACGACGTTCATGGCCATCTGGTCGGGAGTCGGGTGTTGGCGGAGTTCGGCGCACTCATTAAAAAATCGGTTCGTGATGTCGATATTGTCATTCGCTACGGCGGCGATGAATATACCGTCATACTGGTTGAAACATCCTGTGTCATAACCGAGCTGGTTGCCGATCGTATCCGCAGACAAGTTGAGGCGCATGACTTTCAGGGCGCCGAGGGGCAGATCATTCGTTTGACCTGCAGTATCGGCTATGCCTGCTGTCCTGATGATGCGGCGTCAAAAGATGTACTTCTCGAAATGGCCGACAAGGCCATGTATGATGGTAAAGTATCCGGTAAAAACTGCGTCCGGCGCATAAATAATACGAGGTGATTTTGTGGCACTTACTGCAGTAAAAGGTTTTAACGACATTCTCCCAGATGAATCGGGGCGCTGGCAATACATCGAACAGACTGCCCGCAGGGTCTTCGAGCTGAACGGTTTTGGTGAAATACGAGTTCCGGTAATGGAAAAAACCGAGCTGTTCTGCCGCTCGATCGGCGATGCGACCGATATTGTGGAAAAAGAGATGTATACCTTTGTCGACAAAGGTGAAAACAGCGTCACGCTACGTCCGGAGGGAACAGCGGGAGTGATGCGCGCATTCATCGAACATAAAATGTATGCGCAGGATCCGATTGCAAAATTGTACTATATGGGGCCGATGTTTCGCTATGAACGCCCTCAAAAAGGGCGCTACCGGCAGTTTCATCAGATCGGAGCCGAAATTACCGGCGTCAATGATCCGCTTGCCGATGCTCAGGTATTGAATATGCTGACCTCATTTTTTCGCGAAATCGGCTTGACCGAGCCAACGCTGCAGATAAACTCGCTCGGATGTCCCGAATGCCGTCCTGCCTACCGTGCGGCGCTCAGAAGCTTTCTCGAAGAGCGTATCGGGCACCTTTGTGACGATTGCAAAAGGCGTCTGGTCACCAATCCGCTCCGCGCGCTGGATTGCAAGGTGCCGGGCTGCGTCGAGGCGACCACCTTGGCCCCATCGGTGCTGGAACATCTCTGCGGCGGATGCGATGACCATTTCAGCAGCGTGCGCCGCTATCTTGACCTTTCAGCCACGCCGTACAGTATCAATTCCCGCATGGTGCGTGGGCTCGACTACTACACCCGCACGACCTTTGAGATGGTTACCGGATTGCTTGGTTCTCAATCCGCCGTTGCCGCTGGTGGGCGCTATGATGGTTTGATTTCACAGCTGGGGGGGCCGGCCATTCCCGGAATCGGCTTTGCCATGGGACTTGAGCGGGTGGCGCTGTTGCTAGGCAGCCAGGAATTTGCGACGCAGCCCGATCTCTTTATCGCAACGATGGGGGGAGGGGAACGGGACGTCGCGTTCCGCCTCATGGATGGCTTGTTGAAGAGCGGAGTGCGCGTCGAAATGGATTACGAAGGCAAAAGCCTGAAGAGTCAGATGCGCCGCGCCGATAAGCTCAAAGCGCGTTACAGCGTGGTGATCGGTGAAAATGAGGTGGCGTCGGGACGCGCCTCCATCAAACGCATGGCTGACGGTTTTCAGGAAGAAGCAGCATTGACGATCACCGGGATTCAGTTGCTGGTCAAATCAGTGAAGCAGTGATGGACTCCGGTACAGCACGCACAATCACCCCTGAAAAGCGGGATGATGACTCCCAGTATGACGCGACTCTGCGCCCAAGATCCTTCGACGACTACATTGGCCAAGAGAAGATAAAGGGTAACCTGCGTCTGTTCATCGATGCCGCCAAAGGTCGCGGGGAAGCGCTTGATCATGTCCTGCTGTACGGCCCACCGGGGCTTGGCAAAACCACACTGGCCAATATCATCGCCTGCGAGATGGGGGTCAATATCAAGTCCACTTCCGGGCCGGTAATTGAGCGTCCCGGGGATCTGGCCGCTATTCTTACCAACCTTGAACCGCATGATGTTCTCTTTATCGATGAAATTCACCGGATTTCCCATATAGTCGAAGAGATCCTCTATCCGGCGATGGAGGATTATCAGCTCGATATTATTATCGGCCAGGGACCGAGCGCCCGGTCGATAAAGCTGGATCTGCCCCGTTTTACGCTGGTGGGCGCCACCACGCGGGCCGGACTCCTCTCCTCACCGCTGCGCGATCGCTTCGGGGTCATATCAAGGCTTGAATTCTACACATATGATGAACTTGCCACCATTATCTGCCGTTCGTCCGGTATCCTCGGAATGGAAATCGATCCAAAGGGAGCATCCGAGCTGGCCCGGCGCAGCCGTGGGACCCCACGAATAGCCAACCGTCTGTTGCGGCGAGTGCGTGACTATGCCCAGGTGCGTGCCGACGGAGTCATAACTCTAAATGTTGTCCGGGAAACGCTTAAACTGCTTGAAATAGATGAGATGGGATTTGACCAGATGGATCGCATGATCCTGCTGACGATTATTGACAAGTTTGGAGGTGGGCCGGTCGGGCTGGATACCATTGCCGCTGCTATCAGCGAAGAGAGTGATACCATTGAGGATGTCTACGAACCGTTTCTGATTCAGAACGGCTTCATCAACCGCACTCCGCGCGGCAGAGTCGCTACCCGAGCGGCTTATCTGCATTTCGGCCGAATCGCCCCCGAATCTTCCCAGGCGAACCTGTTCTAGATATGCAGCAATTTTTTGAATTCCCGGTTATTCCCAGCTTTAGTTTTGACAGTTTTGTTTCCTGTGAAGGGAACGGAGCCGCGCTCAAGTTTGCGCTCAAGATTGCCGATCCTGCCGATTCCGAAAGCCTGCTTTACCTGTATGGTCCTTCCGGATCCGGCAAAACCCATCTATTGAGCTCTATTGCCGGCAGCAGTTTTCCCTACTTTTCGTTCCGCGAGCCTGTTTCTCCGGAACGGCTTGTGTCGATGTTTTCAGCTGCCGGCGGACTGGTGGTCGACGACCTGCAGGATATTCCTGATGACCCGGATCTGAAGAGGGCGCTATGGCAGCTGTTCAACGAATTTCACACATCAGGTCGAACGATTGCGATGGCCGGCGCCACGCCGCCGCGTGAATTATCCACCCTGGATGACCATCTGACTTCGCGGCTGTTATGGGGGCTTATCGCGCGGCTCGATACTACGGATGACAGCTCTCGGAGAATGATTATCAAAAAGGTGGCGGATGATCATCAGATCAGGATTCCCGATGATGTGGTCGATTATGTTCTGGCAACCACCAGTCGCGAGGTAGGCGCTTTGATAACAGCTTTTAAACAGTTATACCGTTTTTCAATGGCTGAAAAACGGCGCATAACATTGCCGCTTGCTCGGGAAGTGCGTGAAGTCTCTCTGGCGGAGCGTGTACTGTGACCCCTTATAAGAACAGGCTGAAAACTCCGGAAGAGATCGAGCTGGAACTCAAATATCAGCAATTGGCGAAGGTCAAAACCGAACTTCAGCGGCGCGATCAGGATTACAGCTCTCTTAAATCTGAAATAAAAGTATTCGAACAGAACTATGAGGATATACTTGGAGTCAGGATTCAGACGCTTGAAGATCTTGAATGGCAATTAAAGGGCTTATTGGGAGAGACAGCGGCGGAAAATTCGGACGAAGCGTCTAAGCAGGCACCCTCTTATACGCACTTTCAGCACTCGACAGATCTGCTCGATGATGACGAAGCTCCTAATGATGTGGTGGCCAATCTTAGCCTCAAATCACTTTATCGAGGCGTGGCCAAAGCGGTACACCCCGATCTGGCCGCCGATGAGGTTGAACGTCTGCGCAGGCAGGAGCTGATGGCGCTTGCCAATGAAGCATACCAAACCGGAAACAGGCAAGTACTGATCGATCTCCTGAGTGAATGGGAACAGGCACCGGTATCATACGGTACAGAGATGGATATTGCGCTTGAACTTGTGCGCGTCATCCGTCAGCTGGCAGCGGTACAGCAAAACATTCATGCGGTTATCCGCCAGACTGAAGAGTTGAAACAGACCGATATTTACCAATTCAAGCTGAGGGTCAATGATGCGCTGGCTGATGGCGTCGATCTTATGGCGGAGATGGCGGATGCTGTTGACCTGGACATAGCTCGAATTCGCAGGCGCCTGGCAACCCTCCGGGGCGAGGTCGGAGAGACGAACGGCACGGACGGCACGGACGATGCCACATTCGAGACGCGTATTGTCCGCTTTCCGCCTGATCAGAACTGTGGGACGCTCTATATCCGCAAAGTGTCCTCGGTCGATTTTCGTGATTGGCAGCGTATCGGGATTGCACGTGGCGCTAAAGAGATCTTTCTAAACACTTCACTGCGGTTGGATGTAAAAGTTGCCGTCGGCATGAATACGAATTTTCTGATGGAGCTGCGACCAAATGACCTTCAATCGCTGTTTCTGTACAACTGCGATGATGCAACTTTGTCTCAGATCGCGCATTTCACCAATCTGCAGGAGTTATATCTATCCGACACCAGAATCAGTGATCATGGTCTCTCCTTGCTGCGCCCCCTGGTGTCGCTGCAGCGAATATCGATTTACCACACCGCCATCGGTGATGAAGGCTTGGCGCCCCTGGCGCAAATGCCGGGGCTGAAATGGTTGACCTGTAGCGGGACCGAGACCACCGAAGAAGGATTAAACCTGTTTCGGAAGGCTATGCCCGGCTGCAAGACGGTCAATTTCAAGTGGAAATATTAGTAAGTTAGAAACAATTTTCTGCGGTCTTATGCGAAAAATTGTTTTGTGAACGCACTTATCCCGATATATTGGGGTTAGAGTAGAAAATAGGGGAAAATATCATGCTTCAGGTCGGCAACTACAATAAACTGGCAATTTCCCGAATCACCGCATCTGGAGCTCTGTTCACGTCGGACGAAGGGGATATTCTGCTCCCATTGCGTCTTGTTCCGAAAGGGGCGGAAGTGGGCTCGCTGCTTGATGTTTTTGTCTATGTCGATTCCGAAGGGCGTCTGACGGCCACCACAAAAAGGGCTCGCGTCGTTGTGGGGGATATCGCACTTTTGAAAGTCATGGAGACTACGACTGTCGGCTCGTTCCTTGACTGGGGGCTGGAAAAAGACCTGCTTCTTCCGTTCGGCGAACAGATTGAACCGGTCAGGCGCGGGAATCAGGTGCTGGTAAAAGTCTATCTGCATTCCAGCGGCCGGATAGCGGCGTCGGCGAAACTGGAAAAATTTATCAAACCGGTGGATGACAGTTTATCGGAAGGGACAGAGGTTGAGCTGCTGGTCTATGCCTGCACGGATCTGGGTGCCAAGGTCATAATCAACAACAGCTTCGGCGGGCTGATTTTTAACACAGAGTTCGTTGTAAAGCCGGCTTGTGGCGAACATCTGCGAGGGTATGTCAAAAAGATCAGGGAGGATGGCAAAATTGACGTTACGCTGCGTAAAGGAGGGGCGCTGGATGCGGCTAAAGATCGCGAAATTATTCTGGCTGCTCTGGCTGCCCAAAACGGTTTTCTGTCGTTGACAGACAAAAGCTCTCCCGAAGCGATTGCCGAAATGC
>CAIYDX010000292.1 GCA_903925005.1 uncultured Geobacteraceae bacterium | reverse complement strand
GTTGATTGGTGGAAGCAGCCTGGCAATGATACTGTCTTTCAGCTCTTTCGAATAATGCTTCATTATTTACCCCTTTCCGGTGCCCCCAGAGTAACAGATTAATTTGGAAAGGGGAGGTGACAACTATCCTGACACAGGGGGTTCTTTGCGTTCCCCAAGGGGGCTGATCCTGGAACGTTTCTGCATTCGATATTTGAGAAGGTAGATTTTACTTCAGTCACAGACGAAAAACTCACCGAGTTGGTGTCGAAGGCAATGGCGAAATCTCCAACGTATGAAAAATACAGCAACACGGTCCATACAATGCTTGGAACTGTTCTCAATGCGGAACTTCTTGAGGGCCTCAGATTGTCAGCACTGGCACCAGGTAGCTGGGTGCAGGAAATGGAATTCTACTTTCCACTCAAGTCAATTGACCCGAAATTGCTGATTGGTTTCTTTAAGAAACATGGCATCAAATCACAAGTGGATCTGGAACGGGTGGCAGAGAGTCTGAATTTTCAAAGCGTAAAAGGAATGCTGCTCGGCTTCATAGACCTAGTCTTTTGTCACGAAGGCAAATACTATATTCTTGACTGGAAATCCAATCACCTTGGGAATCAACCGGAAAATTACACTCCAGACAATCTGGCTCGCGATATGGAGCGTAAAATGTACCCGCTCCAGTACCTCATCTATACTGTGGCGGTGAACCGTTATCTTGAGAGACGAATTCCTGATTACCGCTATGAAGCACACTTCGGGGGAGCGCTCTACCTGTTCCTGCGTGGCATCGACAATTCCCGTCCCACAAACGGCATATATTTCGACAAGCCTAATGCTTCGCTGGTTCGCGGACTTACACAGTGTCTCATCGATATTGAGGAGGCATACCATGCTTGAGGATCTTCAGATCAGAGATATTGACACCGTTTTCGCTGATTTTGTTTGCACCAGAGAAGATGGCGGTACGGACGTCCTCCGAAAAGCTGCCACGATTGTGAGTTCCGCTGTTGGACAAGGTAATATCTGCGTAGACCTTGCAGATCTGTTTGGCAGCAGCGAAGTAACTACGGCAGCCGCCACCCTGAGGACTTCAAAGATGGTAGGTCAACCAGGCGAGTATCGTCCGCTTGTCCTCGATGATGCTAACCGGCTCTATCTGCACCGCTACTGGAAATATGAGAGTGATCTGGCCAAGGCTCTGATCTCCATGGCATCAGATCTGCCCGCAGTTGACAAGGGACTTCTTAAAGATGGTCTGTCTCGACTTTTTTCAAGAACGCCTGAAAGTCCCGATTGGCAGCGGATAGCCTCTGCAGCCGCAATTCGGAGCCGTTTCTGCGTAATCTCCGGTGGCCCAGGCACCGGCAAGACCACAACAGTTGTGAAGATTATAGCGCTGCTTCTGGAACAGGCAAAAGGTAGCCGGATGCGTATTGGTTTGGCAGCTCCTACGGGAAAAGCTGCTGCCAGATTAAAGGAGTCGATATATAAAGCGGGTAAAGACCTGGAGGATTCAACCACGGCCGCAGGAAGTATACCTGCAGACGTATTCACCATTCAAAGGTTACTGGGGGTTATTCCTGACTCATGCCGTTTCAGGCACAACGCAGACAACCCTCTCCCTTTTGAAGCGGTGGTCATTGACGAAGCATCCATGGTTCCCCTCGGCTTAATGGCCAAGCTGGTGGAAGCCCTTGCGCCAGGTACACGCCTCATCCTGCTTGGTGACCGCGACCAGCTCGCTTCTGTTGAAGCAGGCGCGGTTCTTGGAGATATATGTAATACGGGTCACGGCTTCGGATTTTCATCTGCGTTTCAGGCATTTATAGCAGAGACCGCCGGTTGTACCATTCCAGAAGGCTTTGTAGGGAATAGTGTGCCGGTGCTTGCCGACTCGGTTATAGTCTTACAAAAAAATTACCGTTTTGGTGAAGATAGCGGGATTGGTCTGGTCAGCACGGCTATCAATAATGACAATGCCGCGAGCGTTCTTGACGGAATGAAAGACAGCACGACTAGCGGACTGATTCTTTGTGAGACTCCTCCTCGGGATTCATTGCAGAAAAAACTCGCTATGGCGGTCGTCTCGGGATTTGCTGATTACCTGCGACATGAGAGCCCCGATGATGTGCTGATTGCATTTGATCAGTTTAGAGTTTTATGCGCATTGCGGCAGGGTATCTACGGGGTAGAAGGGATCAATAGCTTAATAGAAAACTGTCTTGGTGATGAAGGCATTATCAGGCCAGATAAGCAGTGGTATCACGGACGTCCGGTTATGGTAATGATAAACGATTATAGCCTTAAGCTGTTCAATGGTGATGTTGGTATTGCCCTAAACGACCCAGAAAGTGAAATTGGTCTGTCTGTATATTTCCCTTCGATAAACGGTGTCGGCAGGAAGTTTTCTCCATACCGGCTGCCTGCACACGAAACCGTATTTGCCATGACGGTACATAAAAGCCAGGGTTCTGAATTTGAGAGAGTCCTATTGATAATGCCGCCATTTAGTAATCAGATACTGACTCGGGAAATTATATACACTGGACTAACCCGAGCACGCACTTCAGTGGAGTTGTGGTGCACTGACGAAATATTTACTGCATCATGCGAAAAAAGAATTAAAAGACGTTCCGGATTGCGTCAGGCTTTGTGGTGATATCGGAATTTCTGTCATTCATAGGTCGCTAAATGGGGGTGGTAGAGTGCTATTATTATGATACTAAAACTCAGGAGGAGATCACCATGCCAGACTTACTTGAAGACTTTGCCGCCTTTGTTTATGCCACAAGCCCCACCAGAAAAAATATCTGCCCTGTCTGCGGGGCAGAGTTGGAAGAAAATGAGGATGGAGATTTGAAATGCCCAGAATGTGATAAATAAAATGTGTCCCCTCACACTTGCATCACGTTAACTGATAATTTTACAAAATTGGGGATTTATTGAATGTCGAACACTATGAGGCCGACAGAGATCAATTTGTTTGAAATGTACCTAACTAACCTAACCGTCCTAACCAAAATTCATAAAAAGTTAGGTAGGTTAGGTTGGTTAGGTTGTTTTTTGATTTTAACGACTCGCCTCAGCGGTAATATTCGTCAACAGGCACTTGGGACTTCAACACTGACAATTCCACTTGTTGTTGCTGTTACTGATAAAGTCAAAAATTTTGCAACTTGGAAACAAACCAATGAGCCTGATAATAAGTGACCTCCACGGCAATTACGCAAAGTGCAAAGCGTTCATTGAATACCGCCCTGAGGAAGAGCATATCATCCTCGGTGACTTTATGGATTCATTCAGTGCCTCCGATGAGGACATCATCGCCACCTTCAAAATCGCAGTAGATAATGGATGTGTTTGTTTATGCGGAAACCACGAACTGCCGTACCTTAATAACGCCCATAGGGACCTCAGGTGCTCTGGAAACAGATACAGTCCTGAACTTTTCCATGTCGTAAATCAGTATAAACATCTGCTTCATGGTGCTCTGATACGTGATAATTACCTTCTCACCCACGGTGGGTTGTCTAAAAAACACGGGAAACCGTTCAAGACGATAGAAGACGCGAGCACATGGATAAACATGGAGCTGTTCTGGTATCTTGACCAGCCCGTTCCGCCGGAATCCCTTTCCTCTATTTTCGACATAGGGTCACTTCGTGGCGGCCACCAAGATGATTCCGGAATATTCTGGTGTTCCATTGGTTATGAAAAGATGGATATCCGCTTTAACCAGATTGTTGGTCATACATTCCGACCTGAACCGCTTGTGCTGCTTGAAGGAAAAGGAAGGGCCAAAAAGAAGCATGTCAGTGTAGATTCACCGAAATTTATTTGCTATAACACTGCAACTCACGAGCTGGAAGACTTTATGCTGGAGGAATACCGGCATGACGAACAACTTAGAAAAATACTGGAGAGACAGTTTTAATGAAATTTACCTTCAGTATGAATGTCGTCAATATGAATTGCATGGCTAAATAGTTCCATGTAATATCGGAGCATTACAATTGCAGTACAAACCAATAAGGAGGGATTATCATGACAAAGGCAGAACTCGTAGCAAAGATTGCTGAAAAGGCAAAATTAACCAAGGTTCAGGCAGAATCAGCACTGGCTGCATTTCAATGTGCAGTAACGACCGAACTGGTTAACGACGGTAAAATCACTTTGATAGGATTCGGCACGTTCTCAGCTTCAAAAAGGGCCGCTCGTACCGGCAGAAACCCCCAGACTGGCAAACCGCTCAAGATTGAGGCTAAAAGAGTTGGCAAATTTAGCACCGGTAAGTTTCTGAAAGACCTGGACGCTTGTAAAGGTTCCTGCAAGGGCAAGCCAGCTGAGAAAGCTGCTGCGGCCAAACCAGCTGCTAAAGTGGCTGCTAAGGCTGCACCGGCCAAAGCCAAGAAGAAATAACGAGGGCCTTAGTTGACACCCTTATGACAGCCAAGTGGACTGAAAAACAGGGGCAGTATTTAGCCTTCATTCACAACTACTCGAAAATTCACGGGCGGCCTCCCGCTGAGTCAGATTTGGAGAGGTACTTCAGAGTGATGCCGCCTACTATTCATCAGATGGTGCTTAAGCTTGAAGAAAAGGGCCTGATTAGTCGTGTTCCTGGGCAAGCTCGGACTATTAAGTTGCTTGTTCCTGCAGAAGATATTCCGGGGCTTAAATAAATCCGCATCTGGCCCATGCACATAAACATCATATGAAAATAGAAAATGATATTGCAGTTATTGAGAAGCTGGCTCAGCAGCGAGAGCGTGAAAACTGGGATTTCCGCTGTTTCCTGAAAGGATCTGATCTTGCTGTTGCAAAGATAGATTCGATTGTGGCCGAACTTTACCGTGCGGTCTCGACGCAGATCGACTGCACCCTGTGCGCCAACTGCTGCAAGGTGATTCAGCCAGTTTTGAATGAGGCTGACATCGCAAAACTAGCCCGCCATCTCAGGTTAGACATAACTGAATTTACGTCCCGCTTTCTGATAGAGGACGAGGGCGAAGACGGTTTTGTATTCAACGCCCGGCCTTGCCCTTTTTTAGCAAATAATCACTGTACAGTTTACGAACATCGCCCTCATGATTGTCGTTCTTACCCGCATCTGCATAAAAAGGACTTTGTATTCAGAGTGAACCAGGCGGTCTCTAATTGCTCCGTCTGTCCGATTGTATTCAATGTTTATGAAGGCCTTAAACAGGCGTTGAGACCTGCGGCCCATCGGCTGCGTTAGATTCGTTGGAATCGTAAATGGGTACAGCCCCGCCATTGTTTCAGCGCATGATTTAGATTAAATGGCACAACTCAATAAGGATATATATGTCGAGCAAAAACTTAACCTTGAAAGATTTTGAAGTCCATTGTCTTGGCATGAGCTTGCATCCGTCACCGATGTCAAGCCAGTGTTTCTGTGATAGTTACGAGCGCCTTCTATTTCATTCAAGTTATGACGAAATTCAACAGCGCGTTGCCAACAATATTGAGCCGTTGTCATTTGAGGTGGCAGGCCCGCGCCAGAATATTTTCTTTGATCCAGCCAAAATTGCCTGCGGTATAGTCACCTGCGGAGGTCTCTGCCCAGGAACAAATGACGTTATCCGCGCTATTGTAATGAGCTTGCATCACCATTACGGTGTTCAGGACATTTATGGATTCCGCTATGGCTATGAAGGCCTTGTAAGCAACTATGGTCATACACCACTCAAGCTGACTACGGAACTTGTCAGCCGCATAGGTGAGTCAGGTGGAACTATTCTTGGTTCGTCACGAGGTCATCAAGATCCAGCGGAGATGGTATCAACACTCTCAGACCTCAACATTGGCATTTTGTTTACAATCGGCGGTGACGGGACACTTCGTGGTGCGGCTAAAATAGCTGAAGAAATTGCTCGGCAAGGAAAGTCAATCAGCGTTATTGGAATTCCGAAAACCATCGACAATGACATTTCTTATCTGCAAACCACATTCGGCTTTGAAACTGCAGTTTCCGAAGCACGCAGATCAACATATGCTGCACATACTGAAGCACTCGGAGCACGTAATGGCGTGGGCCTTGTTAAGTTGATGGGCCGAGATTCCGGTTTTATTGCCGCTTATACAGCGATGGCTGATGGTCAGGTTAATTATTGTCTGATTCCGGAATCACCGTTTACATTACCTGGATTACTCGCAGATCTTGAAAATAGAATCCTCCAGCGCGGGCATGCGGTTATTGTTGTTGCTGAAGGTGCTGGACAAGAGCTTATGTCAGCCTCAGGTCAGGTTGATGCTTCAGGGAACAGGAAACTTGCAGATATCGGTGTATTCCTCAAAGAAAAAATAATTGCTCATTTTTCAGAGATAGGTCTCGAAATGACTCTGAAATACATTGATCCGAGTTATACTATCCGGAGCCAGCCTGCAAATCCACATGACACAACATTCTGTTTGTCACTTGGCCACAACGCTGCTCATGCTGGGATGGCTGGACGAACGAGTATGGTAGTTGGATTTTGGAATCATCAATTTGTTCACGTGCCTATCAATTTGGCAACGAGCAGCCGGAAGAAGATTGATCCATCGGGTCGGTTATGGAGCAGTGTTATATCGTCTACCGGACAGCCAGCGAAGTTGTAATTGCTTACGAATATGTGCCGATAAGGACCCAGGTCTACCAATGGCTGATAGTGACATCCCACAAGAGTATTACGGTTGGTGGCGCATTGTCGAAACGTCGCAGTGGTGTGACGACGAGCTTGACATTATTGGTCCGGCACTGATTTCAATTACGGGAAACTGCGATAGATTGAGGATGTGCGCTCTTCTCGCTTATGTAAACTGCAGGCCTACCAAGACGGGTGTATCGTTTACTTGGGAGGGGGCCTGGGAGTACGATCCTTGTACCGGTTCAGGGAACGTTAAGCTTCGTAAGGATGGGTGCCTCACAGGTAAGATCAAGATTAAAGACGGTGACGAGAGCACATTTATAGCGCAGAGAACGTCAGAGCCGGTAGGACCAATACCAGACCCGCCGGATTACCGAGATAAATGGCGTCGCAGGTGGTAATGGTCACACACTTATTACTGCGCAGTAGGAGCTTCAATTGACAGCAGCACTCACATTGACGACAAACAAGTTGAAGGTCGATAAGAATTTCGCACCTTGCCCTGTTGATGACGAAGATGAACTGTACCCGAACGGAATCTTTGTCTTCAACATCACAAAAATGGCCGAGTTCATTAAGAATAGCGGCTTCGCCTGTGAAGAGTTGCTGGTCAAGGATTTCAATAGTTTTTCAACGTTCAACGAAGAGTACCTGGCAACAGTTGATGTGTCGAGGCCTGTTATAATAGCCGAGATTTCACCCGGTCGCTTTAGCGTAATTGACGGCAACCACAGAATGGAACGGGCTCGCAGGCTGGGACTGGAAAAGATACATGCTTATAAACTGAATCCTGAGCAGCACATGCAGTTTCTGACGACTGAAAAGGGTTACTTGGCATACGTTGAATACTGGAACGACAAACTGAAGCAAATGTCTAAATCTTGTCCCAAATATACGGTCAAAGCGTCACTTGCTGCTACAGCACAAACTGCTCATGCTGAGGTGGCCGGGCTTAGTGAGACAGCCTGAAGGGTGAAATAAGCAATGTCCCATTGTTGTTGGGTTTGTTGGCATCAGGCTGCCAGCCTCAGTTTTTTAAGTCCTTGGAAATAAGCCTCATCCGGTGTCAGTTTGTCAAG
>CAIYDX010000291.1 GCA_903925005.1 uncultured Geobacteraceae bacterium | reverse complement strand
GTGGTACAGGCTGCAATGCAAGAACTGACAAGGTTTTTCAAAGAACTTACCCGTGCTGCGGAGCAGTTGGGGGTTGCAGGGAGAGTCAGGCTCATAGCGCAGAGGGCATTCAGGAAATTGTTGGCGTCGTTGCCACCTCTTCCTACACCAAAATTGCTACCGGCAACCGGCTGAAACACAGCCAACCGCCGTTTTTAGGATAATTTTAAGACCGACTATAAGACCGGTAAGCAACTCAAGAGGTTACTTCTGCAATAGGCTGTAAATGTACATTTCTAATTAATTTGCCATATCTGATATTCCATTGAAGTTTCAGTGGTTATCGATTTAAGAGGTTTTTTATCGAAGATTTAATATCCTTGTTTCTTGGATAATATACCTCTTCAAGCGTCCTGCTCGCCGGAGCTGGGACATCAGGTAATGCAACTCGCGCAACGGGAGCTTTCAGGTCCAAAAAAGATCTTTCAGATGCCAACGCGGCAATTTCAGCAGCAATACCGCACGTTTTCCATCCTCCGTCAGCCACGACCAGACGACCGGTTTTCTTCAGTGATTGCTGAATTAGATCATAATCCAACGGCTTTACTGTTCTGGGATCAATAACCTCTACACTAATACCTTCTAATGCTAAATCTTCCGCTGCTTTAATTGCTTCCTGCACAAGGTAGGAAATGGCAACAACAGTCACATCCTTTCCTTCCCGCCGAACTACGCCCTTACCTATCGGAACAGAGTAAAACTCCTCAGGTACATTTTCTTCTAGATTATAAAGCCAGCGATCGTCGATAAAGACCACGGGATTATTGTCCAGAACGGCTGAAATCATTAATCCCTTAGCGTCATACGGTGTCGCAGGCATTACTACTTTAAGACCCGGTACGTGGGCAAACATTGCCTGAATCGCTTGGGAATGCTGGGCTCCCTGTTCACCGCCTCGATTGATAACGCCCCAGATAACAGTAGGAACCGGTAGTTTGCCACCGTTCATGTAATACCAATTAGCCGCCTCATTGATTATTGGGTCAATAGCGTACAACATAAAATCCATTCGAGGATGAACTACAATTGTACGCATCCCAGCCAGGGCAGCGCCAACCGCCGCCCCAGTCATTGCATTTTCGGAAACAGGCGTATCAAGAATGCGTCGCTCGCCAAAACGCGCAATTAGCCCTTGGGCCGTATTGCCGACATACCAAGGGCTTTTCACTCCCTGTCCGATAAGCATGACCGATTCGTCACGCTCCATCAACTGATGAAACGCTTCATTGATCGCCAGGCTGTAACTTAATTTTCTAGTTGGAAAAGACATAACGCGATAAATCCTCCTGAGCCGGAAACGGACTTTTTCTGGCGAAATCAAAGGCTGCATGAACTTCATCATGTACAGCATGTTGTACCATCTTTAGATCGCCTGCATCAAAACCAGCTTGACCCATTAGGTATTTTTCAAAGCGTTTAATTGGGTCTTTTTTCAGCCATTGCTTGATTTCCTTGGCGGGGCGAATGTCAGTGTGCGTACCCTGAACATTATCATCGGGACCTACGTGACCCCGTTGACGATACGTAAGGCACTCGATAAATACGGGTCCCTCACCCTGCCGACAGAGTTCAACCGCCTTGGTTGTACGTTCATACACCTTGAGTACATCATTGCCATCTACCCGGTAACTCTTTTCGCCAAAAGGTAAGCCAATTTTGTAAATATTTCTGCTTACCCGTATCTCGTCAATCGACAAGTGGGTGGAATATAGGTTGTTCTCGCAGACAAAGATGATCGGCAGTTTTTTTAGAGCGGCAAAATTTAATGATTCACACAACGCACCTTCG
The DNA here is from genome assembly GCA_903925005.1 of uncultured Geobacteraceae bacterium. Classification (GTDB taxonomy): domain Bacteria; phylum Desulfobacterota; class Desulfuromonadia; order Geobacterales; family Pseudopelobacteraceae; genus JACRCG01. Next base: position 12,200 of record CAIYDX010000291.1, on the reverse strand, counting down.
CCAGTTGCCCCATCTCCGAAAAAACTTACGGAAACTTGGCCGCTGTTTCTAATCCAGCTAGCCATGGCCGCACCGAGTGCCAGAGAAATGGTTCCGGCAACAATGGGTGCGGAGCCAAGCATACCGCATGACGGGTCAATAAGATGCATGGACCCTCCTCGACCGCGAGAGCAACCGGTCTCACGACAGAAAACTTCTGCCACCATGGCCTTTATATCGCCTCCCTTGGCAAGATAATGACCATGGGAACGATGATTTCCGAAAACGTAATCTCCCTTTTGCAGTGCTGAACACACACCGGTGGCAATTGCTTCCTCACCAGAGCAAAGATGCACCGGGCAACGGATCTCCCGGTTGTTGATCGGCTCAACGAACCCCTCTTCGCAAGTGCGAATTCGCAACATTGATTTGTAAAAGTCCGTTAATTGTTCTTTTGTATAGGGCACGTTACCTCCTAATTCTTTCAACGATTTCGTTTATACCAATAAGGTCTTCTCTTGACAAGCGCCAACTTTTTGATACCAAATTATTTTTCACCTGGACGTCCGTCTTTGCGCCGAATAAAGCACATGTTATCGGAGCAGAATCCAATACCCATCTTAACGCAAGTTGCGCCATTTTAATGTCCCTAGCATCGGCCCATTGTTTCAGGTAGTTAATACATTTTAGATTTTGCAAGTACCTTTCACCGATAAAATCGGGCATTCTACTTCGGTGATCAGCTTCTGGGAAAGTAGTATCTGTATTGAATTTTCCTGTTAACAGCCCATCTGCTAAAGCTCCCCAGGCAACTAGGGTAACATTGTTTTCCCGACATAGTTGAAGGTAGTCATTGACTGCATCATGGTCAAACATATTTAATCTAACCTGAACCGCCGAAATAGGAGCCACTTTCAATGCATTGACAAGATCCACTACAGAGAAATTGGCTAATCCGATAGCCCCAATCTTACCTTCCTGTCTGAGTTGTTCCAGTTCTGCAACACTTTCCGATATTGAAGTGCGACCATCTGGTTTATGGACATAGTACAGTGGAATTTGATCCAGTTTCAGCCGACATAGACTGGATTCTACAGCAGTTCGTAAATATGTGGGAGAGATATCGGTCCAAACTTCGCGTTTCGAATTCCAGCGAACTCCGCCCTTCGTTGCGATCACTACATCTTTTCGGTGCTCTCCCAACGCTTTTACCAGCAATTTTTCTGAGTATCCAAGCCCGTAGGCGTCTGCCGTATCGTAAAACGTGACTCCATGTTCAAATGCGCACCTGACCGCCCGTATGGAGTCGTTGTCATCGACCTCGCCCCACCCGTGTCCACCTATCGCCCAGCAACCCATTCCAAGACGGCTGATAGACGGCCCATCTGTTCCTAACTTCATTGTTTCCAACTGAATCATTTGACGATTACCTTCTTTAATATCCTAACAAAAGTCGTCCAGAGTATAATAAAATCAGTTTTCAGACTCCAGTCCTTGACATATTTAACCCGCAAAGCGTTCTTGCGTGGCAAAATATGCTTTCTAAAATACTGGTCAGGATCCAATGAGCCCACTCTATCATCAAGATCAGCAAATTCAACAGAAGCATAGTCGGTAATGCCGGGACGCATCGTAAGAATCAGCACCTCTTCTCCGACATACTTGGACGTGTATTCCAATACTTCCGGACGCGGCCCAACCAGACTCATATCCCCAAACAATACATTAAAAAACTGTGGGAATTCATCCAGTTTAGTGCGCCGCAACAATGCCCCTACCTGTGTTACTCGAGGGTCATTGGTACCCGTAGTCGGTCCACCAAGAGCCTCAGCGTTAACAACCATCGTTCGAAACTTTAAAATTTTGAATGTGCGGCCGTGTAAACCAGACCGAATCCCACGGTAGAAAACAGGACCAGGGCTTGATAACTTAACTGCTACTGCTGTTAATAAGATTGCAGGCCACACAATCAAAAGCGCTGCTGATGAGACAACCACGTCGACAAAACGCTTAAGCATCAAAGCCCAAACAGGTTTATTAGCAATACTTTTCTTATATATTAAGTCAGACATTTGTACGCTCAAATAAATTGACGATTTCACTTAAAAGGTTGCCTGTATTCTACAACAGCAACCCATGCCATACACCGAACGCCAGGAATGGTTAAGAGTAATCGATCCACGAGGTTCAAAATCCTAAGAAGCGGTTCGAAGAAAAAAGCTTTTCGTAGTGGAACTGCAGCAAGTGCTGCAAGATGAAAAGTGCTAATATTTAACATAGAAAAGAATTTTTTGCCGCTTTCAATTTCAGGAATTCCCAGAATATGTTCTACCTCCCACTCTGTTCTTAACTGTGGAGTTCGCTTTCTGTACCAGTGAATAATCGGGTTGTGGCGTAGTGCTTCCGTGCAAACCAATTTGCCAGTTGGCTTAAGAATGCGCGAGAGCTCTGTAAAAGCCGCCGGAAGGTCTAAATGGTGAAGAGCGCCATATTCATGGATCACATCGAATGTACCGGCATCAAATTTTGTATGTTCAGCATCCATTACCGCAAATTCGCAAATTGAATCTACGCCGGCTGCTTTTGCCAGTTCACGAGCATTTTCAATTGCAACTGAACTGATATCAATTCCAAAAACTTTGGAAGCCCCGCACTTGGCCATTTCTATAGCAACCTCTCCGTTACCACAGCAATAGTCCAGAGCAACGACGCCTTTAATTCCTTCATAAAGCAAAAAATCACGGTGCGCGAAGCTTGACTTCGTGATGCTGTAAAATTTCATGTTGCTGAAGTGCTGGTCAAACTCATTTTCTACCGCAACAAATTTTTCCTCTAGTTGATCAGGTGCCGCATCCGTCTGGTATTCATACGCTTTCACAATGGACCGTCTCCGGTCTGAATGTTCGATTTCCTTTAATTTTCTTTCTTCAAGCTTCATTCGCACTCCCTCTTGTGTACAGCATCAAGTAATAATGTTTCCATACGCAATCCCAACTGTTCCATTTTATAATCTTCAATGTATTTATATCCTCGCATACCCATCGCCTTGCGTTGGTCGGGAGACATTTTCAGAAATTCAAGAATTGAATCTGCCATGGCTTGAGGATTTTCCGGTAGGATACTAAGGCCAGCACCAGCATCTATCACTGGATCGTTAGGGGCTTTCCCGGAAAAAATCACTGGGCGAGCTGAAGCAAAATAGTCAAACATCTTGTTAAGGTTAAGGCCAAATCTGTAAATAGGGGAATCCAAAACAGCTGCAATCAAAACATCAGATTCTTGCTGAGCTTTTGGTATTTCTGCCTTTGGTATTGGGTCACGAAATTCTACCGTATCAAGTCTGTTCTCAGCAGCGTAATTGAGACATTCTACTTTTTTGGGCCCGCTGCCAATTATTATGAAACGTATCTTGCTAATTCCATTTTGCTTCAGTATTTTGGCCGCTTTGACTATTGTAATTACATCGTGTGCGGCACCAAATCCTCCTACATACATTACAGTTAATTGATCCTGTTTCCCGCCATCATATTCGTTATATCCTCTGAATCTGTCTAAATTAACTCCATTTGGTATCCAGGAAACCTTGTCAGGATCGGCGCCACTTTGTGCTACATGGTTAAATACAAATGGCATAGTCGCGGAAATCCTGTCAGCGTTTTGATATAACATTTTTTCCAAGAACCTAAAAACAAAGAACACCGGATTTAGTTTGGAAAGCCCTCCATCATCAACAAGGGCCATCGGCCAAACATCGCGGATCTCAAATATGAAAGCGGCACCCTTCCTTTTAGCAATCCTGAGGGCAGCCCATCCAGTACCAAGTGGCACTGACGGGCCAATTACAACATCAGGCCTATCTTCAAGGACTTTTGATACTTGCAAACATCTTCTGGCATTGGAAATCATGTTTGCGCCACGGCTGAAACCGTTCCCATAATAAGGAGTCGTTTTAAGCCAGACAACTCGTATGCCATCGAAATCTTCAATTCGCCATGACTCTTGAGGCTCTAAGTATTCTTTATGAGTCCAATGGCAAAAACCATTGGTAAACATTGTCACTGTATGCCCAAGCTTAACAAGTTCGGATGAGAACTCATAGGTTCTTGCCGACTGGCCCCTTGGTTGATCATGTGCAGATAAATACCAAATATTCATGATGCTCACTTGTTAAATGTTGAGTGCCACGCATCGTGGCACTCAACATTTAAGAATTAATATAGTTTTGGAATGGAATTAACGACTGAAATGACTTCCTTGAAATCCAGGCCAACAGCATCAAGATACCATTTAATGTTCGGATATCTTGGAGTATTTTCTTCCATCACTAACTCAAGAGCTTCTTCTCGATTCAAATCCCCCTCACGTATCTGATTGCTTCTAAAGGTGTCATGTTCCGTAAATCCAGCAACTGTATAGTATATATAATTGTAAAAAGCCGCTGTTCCATCGCCAATACGCCAGGTTGTTCTTGTATCAGGGGCTCTCTCCCAATCATATTTGTCGAGCGTATCCTCAATTAACTTCTCGTCCCAGCGCCAATAATCAAAAATATGGTAATAATCAGTTTTTTTTGTAAAACTACGATAATACTCCCCGGAAAGCGTATCCCATAAAGAAGCATTAAAATATCCTGGGCTTTCCAGCATGGCTTTGAAACGCAAGTACTGGTATCTTAATTGTTTCATCGCACCATGACTGTAAACGCGCTTTTCTTCAAAATCCGGCGGGATACCCAAAAACCCTGCTTTAAAGTGCGTTACTTCAAGGGGATTTACCCCCCACAAATTCAGACTGATTCCAGTTTGCATTTTTACTGTTTCAACATGCCTGAAGAAATGCTTGTCTCCCGCTGTAAGAATACTCACCATTCCAAGATTCGGGGACTTGAGCCATGCACGCAGATTGTCAGCAATATGCTTTCGTTTTTTTGTAATATCATCAGCAACAATAATATTTTCAACACCCAGTTCAGCACACATCCTGCTGATGTTACGACGTCCCAGGTCTGTTACCATGCCCCAATCGTAGGTATAGGTGACCGGCTTCATCTTGAGTTCGTTCACAATCAAATGTAGTCCATAACAACTATCTCTACCACCAGAGAATGGCACTATACAATCATTTCCAATTTTTCTACGATAAGGTTCAACCAATGCAAAAAGCTCTTCCTTAGGTCTCGGCTTATTTCGAGACTTATAAGTACGACAATAATTACAAACGCCTTCTGAATCAAAGCTGATAAAGGGCATCGTCTCGGGAAGCACGCATTTAGTACAACGACGAAGACCATGGTTTCGATGTTCTAGTAGTTTTTCCTCAGATGCGGAAAAAGACAATGCGGGTATTAAATCAGTTTTTCTTTCCACCTTATCAGAAATTTTTATAACCTGCGTTGATACTGGTATTTCAACAAAAACAGCATCCATAACCTGCCGGACATCAGCACAACCTATCTGGGTCAATGGAAAGCTTTCAGAAGCGAAAATTGTGCTTTTATCTTTAGTCCCTACATACAGGCTACCGTTATTAGAGAAAAGACATAACTGCCCCAGTTTAGGCAAAGCAAGCGAACAAGCGACTACGCCTTGGCACAAGCTCAAGATTTTTGATGGTAGCTTATCCAGTTCACCTCCTGCTTCGATGTGAGCGGATGCAATACCTGCGATAACCTCTGTATCTATCTGCAACTCTCTGGTTTTTTTTATTTGTTCCCAGATCTCTTCATGATTTACAATAATTCCATTATGAATTACGCAGATATCATCTCGTACAACAGGCTGATTATCAGCCAATCCATTTGTAATAAGCCGACTATGCCCCATAACAAAACTACTCGTATAGGGTCTTACCTCTTTTACTAACCTCGTTATTGGATAGTCAGCACGATAAACATTATAACTTTCTCCACTAGATAAAAACAAACCACTAGAATCTTTTCCTCTCTGTTGAGAATGTTTTACCAATATTTCAAAATCGTTTTGATTTATAGGTATTGGTGAAATTATACCAAATATACCACACATATATTAAATACCCCCTCAGACTTATTATAATTTTTCGATCTGAATTACATCCTCTGGTCAAGATTTTTGCCAGTTTCTATATGGTGTAACTGCGGAATGAGTTCCGACAGCAATAGTACAATCTTCTCTTTTCCTATTGAACGTTCAGGCTCTAACAGCAGTGCTTCAACATTTTTCACAAAAGCTGCGCAGGAACCCGCTTTAGCCGGAGAATACTCAACTGCAAGTAAGTTGGACATTCCAACTTCTACAGAGTTTTCACCGTCTCCGACAAACTCTTCATAGGGCTTCTCTCCACTTGTGTCTAATGGCGTCACTAACAGTGGATATAGATTATTTAATAGATCCGACTTCAAATTAGCTTTTGCCTCATCCTCAACGGAATACCGGTGCACCTCTAAACCGTGCTCCCTGATAACGGCTACAGCTATGTTTTCTAGATCTAGCAAGTCAGTTGAGGGGTTAAAGCGGGGTATAAGAATATTTCTGTGAGAAGCACATACCGACGCTAGCAGACATATTTGACCTGCTTCCTTGAGCGAAATGAAATAACGCTTGGTATCACCTGGAACTGCAAGTGGTTGGAGCTTTTGCAGACGCTTCAAAAAGCTGTCCAGCAGACTGCCATCTGAGAAGGCGACATTTGCGAAACGGGCCGATGTTATCCTAAGAGAGCTGTTTGGAGCAATTTCATCCGAGAAAAGCACATGCTCCATCGTGCGCTTGCTGGCACCCATCAAATTAACCGGATTCGCAGCCTTATCAGTTGAAACACAAAAATAACGGGCATCGTTCTGGGTTGCAGACAGCCATCGCAAAAAACGCGCCTGCTTTACAACATTGGTGTCCAACATCTGCAACAGTGAGTATGTATCCTTTTCTGAGCGTACATGCTTAATCGCCGCAAAATTCAGGATCATGTCATAGGGTTCCATGTCGTGGAGAAAAGCGGCCATTACAGGTGAACCAAAATCGAGTGGCAACGTTCGAAAATCCTGGATATCGAATGAATTTGTACCGCTTCTCATATCCCGCACCAATTCAGCCAGGCTGTTTTCGTTCTGATCGACGACATGCAAGGCATAAGGACGAAACGGCACCAATGCACGGATAGTGGCCGATCCAATGCTTCCTGCACCGCCTATCACCAAAATACGCTTATTGGCAATACATTTCGCTATTTCGTCCCTATGTTCTTCAAAATCGCATAAGAACTGCTCAACATCACGCCCGGTGACCAAGGCAGAAAGGCGGTCTATAGAAATAACCTCTTGCTTACTTTGTGTTGCCATGAAGGACATTCTCCATTTCAGTTAATAATGCGGTCATATTCTTATGACTATCTGCGTTAACCTCCATCAAGTGGCGGTTTGTAATCGCAGACACACTCCTTAGCTTAGTATTCAGTATAGCTTTTGTGAGAGCTTCGGCTAACTGCACTGGTTCGTCTAACGGCACCAGATAGCCGTTATGTTTCTGAGGGTCAATCCATTCCCGGTTCTGTGGAATATCAGACAACACCGGGAACAATCCACAACTGAGGGCTTCCAAAAGAGAAATAGATGTCCCGTCGGACCGTGAAAGGGAGACATAAACATGTGATTGCATCAGAAGATTTATAAGGGTCTCATCACTAACTCCCCCCATAAACTCAACATTTTGGCGAAGTGATTGCGGTAGCAAAGTATCTGCAAGGGTTTGCACATCACTTAGCAATGGACCATTTGAAACAAATATTACTTTGAATTCTGGCAGATTTTCTGCCATGTGAGCCAATCCCTGTATCAGGTAGGCATTGTTGTAGACGGGCAAAAAACCACGGGAACAAATTATGCGAACCGGTTCGGGCGGGTAGGTGTTTTGAGTCCACCTGCTAAAATTTATCCCAAGCAATAGTGGCATTACGTTTGCTTTGCCTGCCGTCTCTCGGGTTTTTTCAGCAAGGTATCTACCGTTGGCAAAGACTGCAGCTGACGCATTCAAGGCCAATCTGCAGAAGAATTTTCGCGCCCCCCTGGCTAAGAGAACATCACTGCCGACGACATAAACAGCATATGGTTGGAAAAAGCTTAAATACGCAAGGGTCGCAAAACCACCGCCATACAAAGTCAGCAAAATATCTGGTTTTATTGAATCAAGAAAACGCCTTAATTGAGGTACAGCTGATAGATAACGCAAAGTGGAAATAAAGGATGTATCTATCAAATGAAGCCCAGCTATTATGTTTCGAAATGATGAGATACTTTCTTGCTGAAAATCATCATGAATGCCCAGATATTCATCACTCGACTTCTTAGGTGCAAAATCAACAACGTGAACGGTTTGGCCTAATTCGATCAACTTCAGCACAGCTGCCCTTGACCAAGGGCTGGCACAAGACATTATCACAACTATACGCAATTATCGACCTCTTTCATGGTATGGTCCCAAGCGGAAATAAGAGCAGTATTAATATTTACATGCGGGTTAAAACAAAAGGCGCGTCTCGCCTTTTCATTGCTTCCATAGAATGAGGGAGGATCTGTCGCCTTGTAAAGTTCCTGGTCAGTTTCAAACGTTATTGGCAGTGGAGAGTTTCTGACAAGCTTGTCGAGCATTTCCCGAATCGTCTGAGGTTGCCCAGAACAGATATTGAAAATTTCACCCCAGTAATCACCTTTAATCAATTGAACGTAGGCTTCTACAACATCTTCCACAGCAATAAAATCACGGGCACTCGCAACATTACCGATTTTAATAACAGGAGCACCAGGGTTTGCAAGAGCCTGTTTGATTCGCTCTAAAACCGCCCCCAGTACCAGATTTGAAGAAATGCCTGCCCCTATAATATTAAATGGCCGGGCGATTACTATTTTTTTGTTGTATCGGTGAGCAAAGTCGAGCCCTGCCATTGTTACAGCATATTTACTGATCCCATATGTTCCCATCGGGTTGCAGGCCTGTTCCTCAGTGACAGGTAGTAAATCTGACGTTACAGGTCCGTATTCCGCAGCCGAACCAACTAACAGCATGCTCGCTTCGGGAGCGAAACGACAATACGCATCAAGAAGGTTAATAGTCCCTGAAACATTTACATGATAAATATCAGCGACATTGGCATTCCCAACCAATCCTGCGAGGTGAAATATCCAATCGGGCTGGAATTGTTGCACCAATTCAATAACTTGTCCGGGGTCAGTGATATCCACCTGACGATAACTGTCGAGTGGCACATTGACAGGTTTTACCTTGCTAATATCTGTGCCACAGATAAAGACAGATTCTGTCTTGCGTAGTCTTGTAACTAAATGGCTGGCACAAAAGCCGCCGACACCGGTTATTAATACCTTTTGCATTATGCTTCTTTGCTCTGCGGCATGAATCGCTCTGGCGCTTTATCAAAATCTGCACTTGCCTGCTGGTAGTCGTCGAAACGACCAATATCCTGCCAATAGCAATCAGTCTCATGGCACACCACGGGCTTCCCGGATTGGTGCATGGCCATCATCAATTGTGGCATGTCGTATTTTCCTTCTCCCGGAATGAAGTCAATACATTGCCTGCTAAGAACGTTAATGCCCATACTGACCGTATAAGGTATGGATGGCTTTTCGATATACTCCTGCAAGCGCCCGTCTTCATTTGTCCGGACCACCCCATAGTCAATATGGACTTCTCTCCGATGGAGTGCGATAGTGCCCCAGGCACCTTGAGTACAGTGTATATCGAATAGCTTTTTGTAATTAATCGTGGTTAGAAGGTCACCGTTCATCACGAGAAAATTGTCGTCCAGGTCAGATATGCATCTCAACGGTCCTGCAGTACCCAAAGGCTCTTCTTCCCGGCAATATTCTATCTGCATGTTCCACCTCTCGCCGTTTCCAATAGTTACGGCAAAGAGATTGGCCATGTGGCCGAGAGTGATTACAACCCGCTTGAATCCAGACGCTGCAAGTTGTTGCAGTACAACTTCGAGAATGGGGGTATCGCCCAGCGGCAAGAGGGGTTTGGGAATGTTCATTGTGAAGGGCTTGAGTCGCGTACCTTTACCGCCAGCAAGAATGACAGCCATCATATTATTATTCCTCTGATATCTCTGGAAGTTTTACATATTTCTGGCTGACTCGTGTATTCATTGCACCAAGAACAACCAGAATAGATGTGACACATAATAATAACTTATCTTACTTTTTTGCTAAAGAGCCTTATTTTCTTACTGAATAATAAAGATAAAAGTATCGTTAATATCATATAGATATTACATATCGTCCATGCCATCATGTAATAAAATATGCCCTGCAATGGTATTTGAGAAACAAGCGTGATAAGAATCATCTGACCGAAAGAAACTACTTTATTATTAATAAATACTAAATATAAAATAAGATTGTACACTAATGATATGACCAAAAAACTTAATTTATCATATGTCAATATGAAGTGCCCAATAAAAGTTGCAAATTGATTTAAATTCACACCATAAGTATTAAACATTAAAATAGAAGTTTCGTAAGTTGATAAACGTTGTCCATCCTCAAACATAAATTTAAATATAGGAAACATTTTAGAAATATTATTATCTTTTATAATTGGAAGTTGATAATACTCGTTAAAATAGCCGAACTGTGAACCAATATAATGTAATAATGATAACATCACACCTCTATCACCGTATCTTGAAAAGGTAATTGGAATAAAGATTAGCACACATATACTCGCGACAATTAATAATAAATTAATTGCTTTAGATTTATTCTGATCGGATAAGAATTTGCGAAATAGTATATAGGAAAACATATAATACATTGGCCACATTATAAGACCAGTTCTACCAACAGCAGTTAAATCAGAAACAAAACAAGCAGTAGATGAAAATAATAGCAACCGATTGAAAACAGAACTGTTATTAGTAAAAGCTAATGAGTAAAAATAGAATGTTATTACAATGGGACAAAATTGGCAAAATAATGACATGACAAAGAATAAGATGTTAATATCATAATAAATTGTGCCCATTTCATTTAGTGCTCGCAAATTGACAAGTGAATTTCCTAAGCTCAACATGCCAATGAGAATAGGCACGAAATACACATATACCGCAAAACCAAAAAAAATGAAAATATAAGCTATCATATTGAATAGGCCAAGATTAACAGGCTTTACCAATTGTATATTATTACTATCAAACTTCATTATTGGTAATAAAAATAATAATAACGTCCCTAAAAAATAAAAGGAAGCTTCGAATGAGTATTTTGTCCAATCCAGGCGGGCATAAGGCATATGATCATTGTCAACATATAATGATATTAATAAAGACAGAGTATATATAATGATAAGGTAAGAACCAATATTTATTTTTCTACCAGTTGTAGTCCAATACCCATATAAAATACCAATGAGTATTGTTAGAACCGTAATGGTTTCAATCAAATAAACCCCCAATGCCAAGGAAGGGCACAACGACGAATGAAAATTTAGAATTTGGTGGTCAAGGATAATGGATAAACACTTGTTGTGAACTAATTACAAAAACAGATGCAGTAATCAATGAGCAAATCCAGAGAGTATTCTTTCTCCCCAGTTTTTCAACAAACGTCGGAAGACGTGATTCTGATTTAATAAAATAAACGCGTATTCAAACTTTAGGTCGTGTAATGTAGTAATTAGAAGCTTGGTACTACAACTTATTTTTTTTAGCTCTTTTAATAATTTTATATATTCATTTTTATTGGGAATGTTATGTTTCAGGCAAAACAAATGTAGAAATAAATAGCTATGTTCAAGAAATACTTCGTAAACATCATCGGTGCAATACCTTTTGGCAAAATAATCTGATACGTTAAAAGAGCTTAACTTGAATTGATATCTTCTATTTACGTTTGATGAATGTGAAGCACTTTCTGCTAACAAACGATAAGTTGCTGTTATATCGGTCATAAAGTATATTTTGCTATTAAACTGGAACCAAAGCCAGATAGGATAATCGCCCATTTCCCAATTTTTCTCGATGGGTTCAACCTCTAGCTTATATCTTCGATATAAATCATTCCTAAACACTGCCGTTAATGTCGGAATCGGATTAGATAATAGGAGTTCCTTACCACTAAAAGCGTTTCCAATAAGATACTTTTCAAATGATTTGTTCCTAACATTATATACCTTAGCTTTAGAGTATACCATTCCATATTCTTTATTATTCTCCAAAAACCCTACTTG
>CAIYDX010000290.1 GCA_903925005.1 uncultured Geobacteraceae bacterium | reverse complement strand
CTGACCGTCGTACGGAAGTTACCGTAGATGGAATATAAAGAATCAGAAGCAGGCTAAAGGCAAATCGATCCAACTTAATTTTCATATCAAGAATCATGGTTCCCTACATTCCTTTCGACGTTATGAATTGTAATTGGCCACTCAAAAACCACTGAAAGGAAAGAAAATGATTACTACACAACGTACTTTGAACCATCTCGTTATAGTGGCTGCTGCCGCATTCTCTCTGAGTGTCGGTACCGATGTGCTCGCGGCTGAAATGGGCGGGAATACCACATCAGCGAAGGCTGCACCCACGCCCGCGGTTTCGGCCAAGGATGAACACGTTAGAAAAGCGGGGAGCCATGAAATAGATCGGCGTCGCCATTCGCTGAACAAGGAAGCCATTCTAGCAACCTGTCTTGCTTCTCATAAAATTTCTCAACAACTCGGACTTGCCTGTCGAGTCTGGTGTTGATTTTCTAAAAATTATTTTCAGTTCTTCATCAAATTACTTTGCAGATGCTCAATGATTGTCATTTTCATCGCACATCTCTCCATTTCTATCTCAAACTACCCTGCCAGCACAAACATTCGCTTCAAATTCCACGCCATCGCGACCAGATTGAACTCGCCTTTGACGTTCTCCAAGCCCCGTAGTGAGAATTGTCGGAATCCCAGTATCGCCTTGATGATGCCAAACACTGGCTCCACCGTGCATTTTCTTTTCGCATAGATCGCTCGCCCTGCCTTCGTCAGTAGGAAATGGCGCATCTTCTCCGTCTCCGTAGCGTCTAATTTCATCGGTGGTGGTTCAGTAAAGCGCGCCATCGGGTCAGGGTGATGCTCTTCACGTTTCACCGCAATCAATGGCGTAACTTTTTGTGCTATGCAGGCATTGACGTTGGTTTCGGAGAAATACCCCGTATCCGCTACCAGGTGTTCAGACTTGCCCAGTTCAGCCGGCAACGCCTTGAGCTGTTCGAGTATCGGTTCGACTTGTTGTTTATCATTGCACGCCTGAACGGTGTTGGTCGTCACGATCAGCATCGTGTCCATGTCCACCGCAATCTGACTGTTATAGCATTGATCAAATCCGCCATCGGATACTTTCATAATGCGTGACTCTTCATCAGTGAGATTGATCTGGTCCTTGTCCTGTGCGCCTTCCACTGGTGGAACAGGCGCTTTGCCGCGAGGGGCTTTGCCGCTCTCCTTGGCTTTTTCTTCACGCTTGTCCACTTTGGCTTGGTAGTCGGCTTGCTCTTGCTCAAACCGCTCGTTGGCTCGTGTTTCAATCTTGGTCTTGGCCTCGGCTATAGCCTTGATGCGGTCTTCGCGGCGGGCGATCTCGTCGGGCAGGTTCATGCCATCCGGTATCTTCTCGTTGTCCGCAGCTTCGGCCAACTCCATGAGCTTCTTTACTTCGCCCTTCAGTTGCTCTTCCAGTTTCTTGATATGTCCGTAACTCATGGCGCTGTGTTTGGATGCGTTGGCTTTGATCTTGCTGCCGTCCAGCGCGATGTTGCCGAGGTTGAGTACGCCCAAAGTGCGGGCGATTAATAGAACTTGCACCATCAGACCTTCGATCTCTTTCAGAAACCGCTTACGGAAAGTGTTTAGCGTGTTGTGGTCTGGATGTGCGTCTGCGGCCACAAAACGAAATGCCACTGAATCATAGGTGGCGTTTTCCAACTTACGACTGGAGAACACGCCCGTGGCGTAACCGTAAACCAGAATAGACAACAACAATGCGGGATGAAACGGATCGCTCCCGCTGGTGCCATAGGCGCGTTCCATGGGTTTCAAGTCCAGTTGTTCGACTATCTCAACAATAAATCGCGACAAGTGGTGCTCCGGTAGCCAGTCGCTCATCGAAGGCGGGAACAGGTAGTTCATGTCACGTTTTATCGGCTGGAATCGGCTCATGGAATGATATTCAACTTATTGTTTAATAGGGATAATTATACCATATCGCAACTGTAGTTGGTTGATTTTTTAGTTTTTTTAATCGGGGAAGCCAGACAGGCTGCTAGCTTTTCAGCTGATGCGCTATATACAGTAGATAAGGCCAATAGCAACTTTATCAATTTAGGTTTGATTCACTCGGTATTCCCAAATGCTAAATATTTTCTTAGAAATGTGGATGACGTCGTTCATGGATTGATAACTGACTTAAAATATTTAGTAAAT
>CAIYDX010000289.1 GCA_903925005.1 uncultured Geobacteraceae bacterium | reverse complement strand
GCGAGCCTCTTCGCTGGGGTGAATGGCCATAAAGCCCCACCTTAGCGGCGGCGTTTCTGCTTATAAATAGCGTACGTGAGATATGCAGCTATTGCAAGCATCCCGCCCATCGAAAATAAAAAAGCTTCGAATGGTGTCATACCTACAACCCCTTTCATTTGGGTGTTATGACTAAAACCTCGAAAGGTCAACTTGACCGAATATGTCTATTATTCCGAACTGTTAACCATATTGATTTCAGCGCCATCAATACGGCTCAAGGTTCCTTACGATTTATGGTTTTAACTCGTGAGAGGTGTTTTCTATCAAACGAATAAATATCCTTTATCCCCTGTTTTTCCATCAAAGCCGCTATATAGGCATCCACAAAGTCAATATTCTGTAATTCATACATAACGAGTGCTTTGCCAACCAGGTCTCCGTTTATAACGTCCATGCCTGGCGTTGCAAGGATACCGCGAATTAATGGGGCTATTTGGGCGTGGGTTAAGCGATATGACGATTCAAGTACCCAAACGGATTCAGCCATTACAAGCTCAGTGGTCACAAGCTGCACGGACCCGACCGCAGCGTCATCCAGCAACTGTTCCACCCGATCTGCCAATTTGGGATCGTCGTTTGTCAAATAGCGTATGAAGAGGTTGGTGTCAACAAAGCATCTGTTCACGCTGTTTCTCCAATTACATGGTCTGCAACTGCGTGTTTTGCCTCTTCCCGTTCCTTAACAAAGGTGCTTGAACCAACAGCAGCAATCGAACCTCTGAGTTGTTTGAGCGTCCTTACGGGGGTAATAATGATTCGTTCGCCATCAATAAAGAAGTCAACCCTGTCGTTTGGCTTAATATGAAAGCGGGTCCGTATTTCAGCTGGAATGGTTACTTGGCCCTTTGTTGTTACATTCGAGAGCATACCTGACTCCTGTCGCACTTATGCAGCTTTGTAATACTATAGCTTAATAGTAATACTTGCTCATGTATTTTTCAACAAAAAACAGAATGTTTAATCAGCGCTTCTATCCTCTCGCACAGAGCCAAAAATGCGCTTTGATAACGCCTGGTATCCTATCAGCATATTCTCGTATTCTTCAGTGTCGGATTCTTTCTTAACGTCAGCTATAGTAAGATCGCGCTCAAGCTCAAGTAGTTTCCATAGTAGTGTTTCCAGGTGTTCCGCCTCTGCTTTTAAGCTCATTGTATTCCTTTCAGCCCTTACAGTTCGGTGAAAGCCGTTCAGCGACGTTCCTCATCATGCTCACGGTGATTTTCTCGATGCTCATCTCTATGTTCATCGAATCTTTCCTCTCGGCGATGTTCGTTTTCAGGGGGATAAAGAGACAACCCGACATCGACATGATAAGCAGAAACGAAAACACAAGCTTCACGATAAGTGATTTCATCATGGTTTGTCCCCCAGTCATTATTAGCGCAAAGTCTACCAGAAAAATATTTTGTAAGCCGAGTTATTTTGTGGCAAATATGCCACAAAATATAGGCTGCCGAACGGTCAGGCAATCGTCAAAGAGACAACCTAGGATGACCGGCGGGAACTTGTTTTTATGTTTTCTATTTTCCTCTGTTCGGTGACGTTCGAAGGTTCATTTCATTTTGTTACTCCACAACCGGCATTCGAAGCAGCAGTGCGGCTACTACAAAGGCTGCAATTATCAATAGAGAGATCATCGTTACTACCCCGTTCCATCCAAAGTGAGACCAGAACAGCCCTCCCACTGTTCCAGAAATGCTTGAACCCAAATAGTACGAAAACAAGTAAAGCGATGAGGCTTGAGCCTTGGCTGTCCGAGCGCGCCTGCCGACCCAGCTGGATGCTATTGCATGGGTGCTGAAAAAACCGCAGGTAAAAACGCCCACCCCCACAACAATAGCAGGTAACGAAGCCGATAGTGTGATCAGTGTTCCCGTGAGCATGACCAAAATGGTCATCCGGATCATGAAAGGGCGACCAAAGCAATGAATCAGGCTGCCGACAACCCCCGAGCTGAATGAGCCGAGTAGGTAGACTAGGAAGATCAAGCTTACCCGATAATTGCTAAGATTGTAGGGTGCCGCCAGAAGTCGGAAGCCGATGTAGTTGTAAAGCGATACCAACCCTCCCATTGATAAAAACGCCAGTGCATAAAGGAAGATCAGACCAGGGTCGTACAGATGTTGTAATAGCGAGGTAAACAGGTAGCGCAACTGGAATGGTCGCTGGCGGAAATTGGTGGAAGGCGGTAGGCATTTGATAAATACCAGAGTAAGCAGCAGGCTGAAGCCGCCGATCAGGGCGATTGCAGTGTGCCATGGTACATACTGGCAAAGCAGCGCAGATCCAATTCGGCCGGACATCCCACCAATCGCATTACCACTGATGTAAAGCCCCATGGCATGCCCGATCGAGTGTGCATCCATCTCTTCTCCCAGATATGCCATGGCTACTGACGGGACACCTGCCAGCACGAGTCCCTGCAGCAGTCGCAGCACAAGTAGGGATTCAAAAGAGTAGCTGAAGACCGTCGCCACAGCGAGTAGCGACGTTAGGAAAAGTGCAGCGCTCATTACTTCGCGGCGCCCTAGAGTCTCAGAAACAGTGCCCGCAACGAGCATGCCCAGGGCCAGAGCTACCGTTGCGCATGAAAGCGGCAAACTAGCCATGGCAGGCGAGACTGTAAACTCCAGTGCGAACAGCGGGAGAAGCGGCTGGACATCATAGAGTGTGATGAAGGTGACAAATCCAGCACAGAACAACGCTACGTTGATATTCCGGAATCTTTGGGTGCCAACCCGGACCTGTCCTTCTATGACACCGGGCATGCAATACTCCTTTCAAGAAGTCAAACCACCGTTCGTTACGTTTTAGATAGATATGCCGGAGTACCGGCAGGAGCGGCACGAACATACTGGGCTGGCCAATGTCTCGGCTGGCCGAGATCTCTAGCGGCCTTGAGCGGCCAATAGGGATCTCGGAGCAGTTCACGAGCGAGCAGCACAAGGTCGGCCTGCCCTGAACGGACGATATGATCTGCCTGGGCAGGCGCTGTAATAAGGCCAACGGCACCGGTCCTGCTTCCGGTTTGCCGACGGATCTGTTCAGAGAATCCGGTCTGGTACCCAGGACCAAGCGGGATACGGGCATGAGGGTCGCTACCACCTGATGAACAATCGATGAGATCAACCCCCAGCGTCAGGAGCTGCTTTACCAGTTCGACAGATTGCTCAACGTCCCAACCGCCATCGACCCAGTCGGTGGCTGAAATCCTGACCAGGAGCGGCAGATTCTCAGGCCAGACTGTTCTGACAGCTTGAACGATATCTTTCAATAAACGCGTACGGTTTTCAAAACTGCCCCCATAGTGATCGGTCCTCTGGTTGCTGAGCGGAGAGAGAAACTGATGCAACAGGTAGCCATGAGCGGCATGGATCTCGACGACCTGGAACCCTGCCAGTAAGGAACGTCGAGCAGCCTCGACAAAGGCCGTCGCTATATCCTTGATTTCATCTTCGTT
>CAIYDX010000288.1 GCA_903925005.1 uncultured Geobacteraceae bacterium | reverse complement strand
TATCAGGGAACATTTTAACAAATTCACGATATGTATTGGGATAATCGCACCCTGCTTTCAATGGCATTTCCACCGTTATTCCTTTGAATAAGAAGGTTTACGAGGATTATACCATATGGGGCACTAACCGACTACCCCGTTTTGCGCAATATATCAAAACTTCTTTCAGTTTTCTATTTTTCCTCTGTTCGGCGATGTACGAAGAGTCATTTCAATTTTCAGTCCACAACTGGCAGCCGAAGTAGCAGTGCAGCTACTACAAAGGCCGCAATTATCAGTAGAGAGATCATCGTCACTACTCCGTTCCATCCAAAGTGAGACCAGAACAATCCCCCTACTGTTCCAGAAATGCTTGAACCCAAATAGTAAGAGAACAAGTAAAGCGATGAAGCTTGAGCCTTGGCTGTCCGAGCTCGCCTACCGACCCAGCTAGATGCTATTGCATGAGTGCTGAAAAAACCGCAGGTAAAAACGCCCACCCCCACAACAATAGCAGGTAATGAAGCCGATAGTGTGATCAGTGTTCCCGTTAGCATGACCAAAATGGTCATCCGAATCATAAAAGGGCGCCCAAAGCGATGGATCAGGTTGCCGACAACCCCCGAGCTGAATGAGCCGAGTAGGTAGACTAGGAAGATCAAGCTGACTCGATAATTGCTAAGATTGTAGGGTGCCGCCAGAAGACGGAAGCCGATGTAGTTGTAAAGCGATACCAACCCTCCCATTGATAAAAATGCCAGTGCATAAAGGCAGATCAGACCAGGGTCGTACAGATGTTGGAATAGCGAGGTAAACAGGTAGCGCAACTGGAACGGTCGCTGGCGGAAATTGGTGGAAGGCGGTAGGAATTTAATAAATACCAGAGCAAGCAACAGACTGAAGCCGCCGATCAGGGCGATTGCAGTGTGCCATGGTACATACTGGCAAAGCAGTGCAGATCCAATTCGGCCGGACATCCCACCAATCGCATTACCACTGATGTAAAGCCCCATGGCATGGCCGATCGAGTGTGCATCCATCTCTTCTCCCAGATATGCCATGGCTACTGACGGGACACCTGCCAGCACGAGCCCCTGCAGCAGTCGCAGCACAAGTAGGGATTCAAAAGAGTGACTGAAGACCGTCGCCACTGCGAGTAGCGACGTCAGGAAAAGTGCAGCGCTCATTACTTCGCGTCGCCCCAGAGTCTCTGAAACAGTGCCCGCAACCAGCATGCCCAAAGCCAGAGCTACTGTTGCGCATGAAAGCGGCAAACTAGCCATGGCAGGCGAGACTGCAAACTCCAGTGCGAACAGCGGGAGAAGCGGCTGTACATCATAGAGTGTGATGAAGGTAACGAATCCAGCACAGAACAACGCTACGTTGATATTCCGGAATCTTTGGGTGCCAACCCGGACCTGTCCTTCTATGACACCGGGCATGCAATACTCCTTTCAAGAAGTCAAACCACCGTTCGTTACGTTTTCGATAAATATGCCGGAGTACCGGCAGGAGCTGCACGAACATACTGGGCTGGCCACTGTCTCGGCTGGCCGAGATCCCTAGCGGCCTTGAGCGGCCAATAGGGATCTCGGAGCAGTTCACGAGCGAGCAGCACAAGGTCGGCCTGCCCTGAACGGACGATATGATCAGCCTGGGCAGGCGCTGTAATAAGGCCAACGGCACCGGTCCTGCTTCCGGTTTGCCGACGGATCTGTTCGGAGAATCCAGTCTGGTACCCAGGACCAAGCGGGATACGGGCATGAGGGTCGCTACCACCTGATGAACAATCGATCAGATCAACCCCAAGTGGCAGGAGTTGCCTTACCAGTTCGACAGACTGCTCCAAATCCCAACCTCCACTGACCCAGTCGGTGGCCGAAATCCTGACTAGGAGCGGCAGATTTTCAGGCCAAACGGTTCTGACAGCTTGAACGATATCTTTCAATAAACGCGTACGTTTTTCAAAACTGCCACCATAGTGATCGGTCCGCTGGTTGCTGAGCGGAGAGAGAAACTGATGCAACAGGTAGCCATGAGCGGCATGGATCTCGACGACCTGGAACCCTGCCAGTAAGGAACGTCGAGCAGCCTCGACAAAGGCCGTCGCTATATCCTTGATTTCATCTTCGTT
>CAIYDX010000287.1 GCA_903925005.1 uncultured Geobacteraceae bacterium | reverse complement strand
GATGAAAGCAACGCTGCGGTCCAGGCACTGCGCGTCAGCGGCCAGACGGTCTCCGAAACCTTCACCTACACCATGCGCGACACCGGCGGCCTGACCTCAAGCTCCACGTTGACGGTTACCGTCGACGGCCGTAACGACACCCCGGTAGCCAACGCCGATGTCGCGACCGCGATTGAAGCGGGCGGCCTGAACAACGGCACAGCAGGCACCCCTGCCACCGGCAACGTCTTGACCAACGACACCGATGTTGACGCTAACGACACAAAAATTGTAAGTGGAGTCTCAAATAATGGTGTATCCGGTGTTTTGGGGCAGATTGTTGCCGGTTCTTACGGAGCCTTAAGGCTTAATGCGGACGGGAGCTACACCTATGCCGTAGATAACAACAACACAGCAGTTCAGGCATTGAATGTAGGCGACACACTCACTGATACCTATAATTATACCATGAAGGATACGGCCGGTGCCACGTCGAGCACAACCCTGGCCATTGTTATCCATGGAGCCAATGATAACCCCGTCAACACTCTCCCGACCGATCCTATCGTATCTGCACTTCAGGCTCCGGTCAGTTTTGGTGGACTTCATGTGGATGACGTCGATTCTCCCACCGTTACAGTAACCCTGAGTGTCACCCACGGCGTTTTGCAGCTCCATGATCCGGGCTCCAGCAACCTTACAATCTCCGACAATGGCAGCGGCAGTGTAACGCTCAATGGGAGCCTGACGGAAATAAACACACTGATTGCGGGCAGAACAGCACTCACCTACATATCCGACCAAACCTTCTCGGGCAGCGACCCCTTTACCATGTCCACTAACGATGGCCATGTAACCGTCACCAACAGCACCAACATTCTTGTGACGCAAAGAACCACAACGACGACGGTTGCCGATTCGTCTTCCATATCCGGTAACTCGCAAACAGCTGTGTCGGCAGCGTCCAGCCTGCCGGTCTCTGCCGTGGTAACCGCGCCGGCGCCTATTGCGGCCGGAGCCGCATTCACCATCGATACGGGTTCTGCTCAGGCAGACTCTTCCAGGATGTCACAGGAGCCAAGAAATCAGCCGGCTGCTGTTCCAGTCACGTCGACAGCTAGAACCCAGAGCGGCGGCCTTGTCATTATCGGTGGAGAGGATTCGTCTGTGGGCATCCAGGGGTTGTATATTGCCAAGACCCCTTCATCACAGGAGAGCCTTGTCAACGAGGTATCGTCATTCAATCTTCCTCAGGGAATTTTCCGGCATTCCGATTCAAGCGCGACGGTAAAAGTGGAGGCAAAACTTGCTGACGGCCGCCCTTTACCAAATTGGATGTCATTTGACTCGGCAAGTGGTCGCTTTACCGCCACCCCTCCCACGGGTACCGGCGGAGCCATGGATATAAAGGTTATGGCTCACGACCAGAACGGCAATGTTGCGGAAACCCAGTTCCTCTTCCATATAACGGAATCGAAATCAAATAAACCTGCGATTGTGGGCGCCAATTCTTCCGAAGGTGGCGCTGAGCAAAAAGACGGCAAATCGGGTCGCGATTCCCAAGAGTCTCCCGTTTCCCCTCGTACAGACGTTCGGGATGGCTTGAATGCGCAGAAACATGCCGCTTCACGTGCTATTAAAGGGAGGCCGTCCCTTTCGGATCAGATGGCGGCATTTGGTCAGCGTAGCAGGATGCCGACACTATTCACAGCCATTCACAAAAGTATATCTTCAATAAGCAAAGGCATTTGATTCAGTTGAAATGATCGCATGAAATTTAATTTAAGGAGCAAAACACGATGAAACAGCTGCATGCATTGGTCATACTATTGGCATTCAGTCTCTTTTTTGCCGGTTGCGCGGTTTCAACCACACCGTTGATACAGGAAGACATCCTGAAACGGATTGCTGCTGATCGTGAGGCGATGTATAAGGATCAGGAATCTCTTAACGGGCCGATTACTCTCGAAGAAGCAATGGCCAGATCCATAAAGTATAATCTAGATCATCGTCTTAAAATTATGGAACATGCGCTCTCTCTCAGGCAAACCGATCTGATGACTTATGACATGCTTCCCCGACTGGTCGCCGGCGCCGGGTATACCGAACGGGATTCCTACAATGCCTCATCCAGTATGAATGTGGCTACGAACCAACAGTCCCTTGCTCCCTCGACATCACAAGATAAAGGCCATTTCAACAGTGACCTGACCCTTACCTGGAATATCCTTGATTTTGGTGTTAGCTATTTTCAGGCCAAGCAGTAGGCGGACCGCGCTCACATCATGAAGGAACGCCGCCGCAAGGTTGTGCATTCGATCATGCAGCAGGTCCGTCAGGCATATTGGCTTGCCCTTGGCGCCCAACAGCTTGAAGGACGTTTCGATCCCCTGCTGAAGGAGGTAGTCAGGCACTCAAGGATTCCTCCAGTATCGAGCAGGAAAAATTGCGATCTCCCATCGAAACTCTGACCTATCGCAAAACTCTGCTTGAGATTATTAAACAGCTGGAGGTGTTCAGGGATGAACTGGCTCAAGCAAAACCACGGCTTGCCTCTCTCATAAACTTTCCCCTGGGGCAGTCATTTTCACTCAGTCCGTCAAAAATGGAGATGGTGGAACTCACCAGCAAGTTGGATGAAATGGAAGCCAAGGCCCTTCTTCAGCGGCCCGAACTTCTGGAAGCCGACTACAATGAACGGATCAGTGTGGTCGAGACCAGAAAGGCGATTGCCAGGATGCTGCCCGGTATAGAGCTGTCGGTGGGTGGACATACTGATAATAACAGTTTTCTGGTAAACCAACAGTGGATTGAGGGGGGGGCACGGCTCACCTGGAACCTGATGAACCTTATCAGTGGACCAAGCCAGTACAAGATTGCCACGAGCCAGGTCGATATTGCGCAGGCTCAACGCCTTGCGCTCAGTATGTCGATTCTCACGCAGGTCCACGTTGCATACAATGATTTCTTCAACCGCAAACGGCAGTATGAACTTTCAGAACAGCTTCAGGACGTAGATGCCCGTATTCACGAACAGACGATGAACCAGGCAAAAAGCGGTGCACAGAACCATATGAACGAGATTCGCTCGTCAACGGCATCTCTTATGGCAGAGTACCGCAGCTATCAAAATTACGCCTCCTTGCAGAGCGCCTGCGGTCAAATCATAGCGACGCTTGGCGATGACCCACTTCCGAATACGGTCAGCTCTCATGAAATAAAGCCTCTGTCCGGAGAAATCGGAGCGTGGCTTTACGGTCCCGGCGCAATATGCGTACCTGCGGCAACCCCTCCTGCGACTGTCGCCAAACCTGCTCCTGAGCCTGTCGTCAAGCCTGCTCTTGCGGTGATCGCACAGGCGGTCCCCGCGACTGCGCCTGCTGCCGTCCTGCTGCCGCCTACGCTCATGCTGTCTGTTCTTCCCGGTACCATTAGCAAAGGACAAACCGCCAAACTTGCCTGGACTTCCACAAATGCGATAGAATGCAGCATAATGCCGAGCGGCGGAATGATCAAGCCCCAGGGTGAAATGGATGTTGCTCCTTCCGAAACGACAACATATACTGTGGTTTGCAATGGCGCCGGAGGTTCGATAACAAGCGACACAATCCTTGTCGTTGCACCTCCGGCAATAGCGGTTGCAAAACCCGTGGCATCAGCCGCCATTCTATGCAGATCGACGATATTGTCACTTGAGTTTGACAGCGCACGATCAGTCATTAAAACTGAACATAATGATGAGCTGAAGAGACTCGCCGACTTTTTAAAAGAATTCCCTGAAGCGACCGGCGAAATTTCAGGACATACCGACAATATACCTTACTCCGGCAAGAATATGGATAATATTAAGCTGTCTCAATACAGGGCCGACAGCATTCGTACCTATCTCATAAACAACTTCGGTATTGATCCGAAACGTATAACTGCCAAAGGATATGGACCGGCTAAACCTGTGGCTGATAATAGTACTGCAGAAGGCAGGCGAAAAAATCGGCGTATTGAGACAAATTTCAAATGTGGCGCCGCCGACTCCGGGCCGATTGCCGGAGGGGAAAAGAGTATTGAATTATCCGCACCGCCGGTGGCCGTAGTCGAGACCAAGGCACCTCAGTCCGAATCAACCAGTTCTCCGGTACAGCCGATAAAGGCATCCAGCAACGAGAAAATTGATCCCCGCGCAGAAAAAAAGATTCTGGCGGCGAAAGCTGGAGACATTCAGGCACAGGTTGCCGTCGGGTGGCTCTATAGCGCCGGCATATGGGTTACGGTCGATAAGAAGGAAGCTGCCAGATGGTACCGTTTAGCTGCCGAGAAAGGAAATATCAATGCCCAACTTGCTTTGGGATGGCTGTATCGTGAAGGAGACGGGCTGATAAAGGACCTGGATGAGTCGGCCAAATGGTACGCCAAGGCTGCCGAACAGGGGAGTGAGAAGGCTCGCCAGATGATGAAAACCATTACTCAGGAGCGCAAAACGTCAAATACCCTCCAAAAGTGATAACCGTTGTTGCATTGAAAGGAATTGTGTGAATCTTAGATTATCAGTGATATTTCGAACGTATCTCCAACTTGTGGCGGTCATTGTCTTGGCCTGGCCGCCAACAGCCGGCATCGCCGCCCAAGAAGGGGCTATCCGCTTCCAATTGGCTTCACAGCAACAGACCTCCCTCTCTGCAGAGATCGCTGCCAATATACTGAAACTCCCCTTTAAGGATGGCGATTTATTCAGAGAGGGGCAGCTTCTGGTAGAATTCGACTGTTCCCTGCTTCAGGCCCAGCTGAACAAGGCTGAGGCCACGGCTGAGGTTGCCCGCCAAACTCTCACGGTTAATGTGCGCCTGGCGGAACTTAACTCCATCAGTAACCTTGAAGTCGATCAGGCCAAGGCCAGGGTTAAGGAAACAGAGGCAGAAGCTACGGCCATGAGGGTTATGGTATCCAAATGCTCCCTGAAAGCTCCTTTCAACGGAAGAATTGCCAAGCTCCAGGTTGACCTACACCAGTATGCAACCATCGGCAAACCGCTTATGGACATACTGGATGCGGATCGTCTGGAGGTGCGTCTGATTGTACCTTCCCGCTGGCTTTCCTGGTTGAAGCCCGGCAGCCGATTTTCCATCCAGATTGAAGAGCTTGGACGAACCTACCAAGCGCGGGTGATCCGACTTGGCGCACGCATCGACCCTGTAAGTCAGTCTTTGCCGATAACCGGCGAAATCGAAGGCAATCATGGCGAGCTTCTCTCCGGAATGAGTGGCTGGGCAAACTTCAACAAGGCGAAACGATGATCGAGAACGTTGAAAGCCAGGTAATCGGTTTAAGCATCATGGTTCAACTGTCCAGGCGTGTCAGAGAGGCTGCAACGCCGGAAGAGGTTGGATTTATTGCCGTCAATGAAAGCAAACAGCTGCTTCAATACCGCCAGTCCGCGCTCTGGATGCGCGGCAAGGGTATTTTCTGCGTTTCCGGAATTCCGGACCCGGACCGTAGCTCGCCGTACATGCAATGGTTGACGGAATGCTGCAAGCGTTGGCATACCATAGACACCAGCAGCTGCAGTACGCCGGAAGATCTGCCCGGAGAACTTTCGCGCTCATGGAATGACTGGGCCCCGTTCCATGCTGCAATAGCACCGCTTAAATCTAAAAATGAAGGCCAGCTTGGCGTACTGATCCTTTTTCGTGAAGAGCCCTGGAATGAGCATGATCTGGCACTGCTGAACGAGCTTGCTTCCATCTACGCACACGGTTTCACTGCCCATGCCAGGAAAGGCGGTTTTTGGACAAAGGTCCGAAACAATGCTTTTTCGACCGGCATTAATACGGTTTTGATCGTGCTTGCCGTCGCATCTCTGTTCTATCCGGTACGTATGTCCGTTCAGGCTCCTGCTGAAGTTGTGCCCAAAGATCCCTTTGTTGTGAGATCACCACTTGACACGGTTATCGACAAGTTTCATGTCAAACCTAATCAGGCTGTTGCAGAAGGGGAGCTGCTGTTTGAATTTGACCGAACAAACCTGGGTGCCAAACATGGAGTGGCAAGTAAGTCGTATCAGGTTGCGGCCGAAGAGTATCGCCAAGCCGCTCAGACAGCCTTGGTGGACGATAAGTCAAGGGCCGAGATAACACCGCGCCGAGGGAGAATGGAGGAGAAGGCGACTGAGCTTTCTTTCTCCAGGCAGTTGTTGAATAAGACGGAGGTAAGAGCGCCGAGGTCGGGAATAGTGGTATTTGCCGAACAAAGCGATTGGGTCGGCAAAAACGTCTCCGTCGGCGAACGGGTTCTGACGATTGCCGATCCGAAACGGGTTGAAATGCTGATCAGGCTTCCTGTTGCCGATGCGATCGATTTTGCGTTGGAAAACCCGGTAAGGCTGTACCTCTCTTCAGACCCCCAGAATCCATTGGACGGCACCTTGCGTTATGCCGCTTACAAGCCTGAAACAAGCCCTTCGGGAATTGCCGCCTATCGTCTGAAGGCAGATTTTGCAGCGGCATCCAAACCGCCACGGATCGGGTTGACGGGAACAGCCCGCATCTACGGCAAAAAGGTTTCACTCGGCTACTATCTCTTCCGTCGTCCTCTCACGGCACTCAGACAGCGCCTCGGATGGTAGATTCACTTCCGCTCCCGCTTCTGCGTCAGGAACTCGGGCTCTTCCCCGCTCCGCCCGCGGAAGACGGCACACCTGCCTGGACGCTGCACGATCCCCCCGCCAATAAATTTTTTCTTTTGGGATGGCCGGCCTTTGAAATCCTTTCGCGCTGGAACCTCGGTTTTGTGCAGAGCGTCGTAGATGCCGTCAACATGGAAACTACCCTGACCGTCACGGAACGGGATGTGCTTGGTATTATCGCCTTTCTGGAACAGAATTTCCTGTTGCAGACGTCAACATCAGAAGGAAATCGACGAATCGTGTCGGCTCAGGCGGCCAGACGTCCCGGATGGGCTACATGGCTCCTGCATAATTATCTTTTCATTCGTATTCCAGTGGTTCAGCCGGAACGTTTTCTCAAAAAAATTGCTCCATATGCCGAGTTCTTTTTCTCGCGCACGTTTGTTGCTCTGGTGGTTACATCTGCGCTGACAGCGTTTTATCTGATCTCGCGCCAATGGGATCTCTTCCTGCATTCATTCTCTGCGTATCAGAGCCTGGAAGGAATAGTGATCGTCGGATGCGCCATCCCGATCGCTAAAATAGCTCATGAACTTGGACATGCTATCACCGCACACCGCTACGGCTGCCGAATACCCTCCATGGGGTTTGCGCTCGTTGTTATGACCCCCATGCTGTATACCGACACCAACGAGGCATGGAAGCTGACCTCCCGCTCCCAAAGACTGATTATTGGAGTCGCCGGCATAGCGGCGGAGCTGCTGCTTGCTCTGGCTGCGCTTTGGGCGTGGCTTTTGATGCAGGATGGGCCGTTGCGGGGAGCCGCCTTCATTCTTGCAACCTCAACTTGGATCATGACCATTGCGCTCAACGCCAGCCCGTTTATGCGCTTTGACGGCTATTTTATACTTTCCGACTACCTCAGACTTCCGAACCTTCACCAGCGCTCATTTGCATTCGGCAGATGGCGGCTGAGGGAATGGCTTTTCGGCCTGGGGACGCCATCACCGGAACCGGCGTCACCACAGCTCACGTTGTTTTTGATACTGTTTGCTCTAACAGTATGGGTATATCGTTTTGTTGTTTTTCTGGGCATTGCGATTATGGTGTATCACTATTTTTTCAAGGCGCTCGGCATCTTTCTGTTTGCCGTCGAGATCGGATGGTTTATTATTCTGCCTATGTATAAAGAGATTACGGCGTGGTGGAAATTACGGGATAAGCTCCATTTTAATCTAAATGCCTTCAGAAGCCTGCTGCTGTTGGTCGGCATTATTTTGTTTATTGTCATACCCAGGAGGGGGCGTCTTTCTGCGCCGGCAACGCTTTCTGCGGCCAGGGAACAGCAGGTTTCCGCGCCCTTTTCTTCGATGGTAACACGCGAATCCGTCAGCGAAATGAAGAAGGTGAAGGAGGGAGAAACGCTCCTGCAGCTGTATTCTCCCGACATGGATCAGCAGACACGCCAGGCGAAGACATCAACAGAGGTATTCCGCTGGCAGACGGACCAGCAGACATTTGACGAAAAGCTGCTCAGCCAGGGAAACGTTCTTCATCGGCGCTTTGAGGCCGGCACCTCGGAACTGTCGGGCTTGAAGGATGTCATGGAGCGGCTAACGCTGCGAGCGCCTTTTGATGGCGTCATTGTGGCACGCAATGACGAACTTGCACCGGGTGTGTGGCTGCCGCGCAAAGAACCTTTATATGTGATTGCAGATACCAGCAGGAACAGGGTTGATGCGTACGTGAGCGAGCGGGAGCTGGAGCGGATCAGGGTGGGATCTTCAGCGCTTTTTGTCCCGGATGCTCTTGATTTCGGTGTGTATAAATGTCAGGTAGCCGAAATTGACCGGGTGAATATTCCGGTCATAGATGAGCCGTTTCTGGCTTCAACGTACGGTGGTCCGATCGCTTCCCGCAATGATTCTCAGGGGGTTACAATCCCGGATGCGCCATTATTCAGGATTCGAATGGACGGATGTTCTCCTGCAGGGGTGCCATTGATAAAACTGAAGGGGGTCGCGCATATTGAAGCAGAAAAAAGCATCACATTAATTGAAATAATTCGAAATGCTTATGCTGTGGTCATTCGTGAAATCGGGTTTTAACAACAATTTAAAAATATTTAGAATACATTTATGTTGCCTGACTAGCACTGTTTACACGCTAGTCAGGTTTTTTATAAAAAACAGCAATAATAAATTCAGCAATCCTTCAACACCCCTCCATATTTTGTGGTTCCACCAAATCCTGAGGCTAAACGAATCATTCTGTCCTGTCCCATCGCTCCCTTCTGTAATCTAATTGCCTGATATTAAATAAAAATTAAACTTTTTCATCCCAATCTCATTTTGGATGGCTATTTGCACTTCAAAAATAACATGATGATGTAGTCACGTTTATGAAGAAGCTAAAAAGAGGGATGTAACTGTCATATCAACCATTCACGTTAAACTAAAGGAGATCACAATGAAATTCAGAAATCACTCGCTGGCCTTATACACCATATGTCTGCTCGGTACCGCCTCATTTATTGGTGGTTGTGCGACTACCGGCATGGACCGTTCCGTAAAAACCTCTAACTCAATTCAGGACGTGGACAACGAGATCAGGAAATTCACTGTGCAAATTGATGCTACGGCTGCAACACTTGACGCTCTTGTCAAGTCCGGACAACAAGACCTGAAAAAGAACTTTGACAAATATTCAGACCATCTTGCCAAGCTTGATCACGAGGGTAAACGGGTGATCAAACGGATGGATGAGATGAAAAAGAATAGCACTCAATATTTTGCCGAATGGGAGAAACAGGGGGACGCTTTTACAAATCCGGAAATCCGTGAGCTTAGCGAAGAGCGTCGCATAAAATTAGCCGAAATCTATGCTCAGGTGCCTAAAGCAGGCCTTGGAATTAGAGGAGCATATAATAGTTACCTGACTAATCTGAAGGAAATCCAGAAATATCTTTCCACTGACCTGACGCCTAGTGGGATTGAATCCATAACACCGGTCGCCAATAAAGCTGTCCAGGATATGGATGCGCTAAAGAGTTCGTTACAACCGGTGGTTGCTGCCTTGGATGAAATAAAGGCTGAATTATACAGCAAGAAGAAATAGGTGCTGAACCGCTACGGATTAAAATATCTGAGCGTAAAAAATGGGAGATAACATCATGATAAAATTAATTCGCTTCGTGCAATTGCTTGTCTGCAGCGCTTTACTCCTTACGTTCGTCGGTTGCGCCGCGACACAAAAGCACGAAAGCACCGGTCAGTATGTTGATGACTCCGTCATCACGACCAAAGTAAAAGCTGAGATATTTAACGAAGCAACACTTAAAACATTGCAGATTAATGTCAAAACGTTCAAAGGGGTCGTGCAGCTGAGCGGATTTGTCGACTCGGCACAAAACGCCGCCTTGGCGGGGGACGTTGCCAGACGTGTCGACGGTGTTGAGTCGGTCAGTAACGGCCTGACAGTTAAATAGTTGCAGGCTGTCAGGCAAACAAAAAACCCGCTTCGGCGGGTTTTTTAGATTTTGCCGGAGATTTTGAAAAAGCGCGGCTAACCCTGCCGACTAAAAGGAGAACATTATGTTGTGGACAATCTGTGCCATTTTGATAGTGCTGTGGCTGTTGGGTATAGTTACTGCGTATACCATGGGGGGACTGATTCATATTCTCCTTGTGATTGCGATTATTATGGTGCTGGTACGCATCATACAAGGACGCCGGGTTCTGTAGTAATCGAAATTAAAATCAGCAAAAGTGGCGGTTAAACAATGAACATTCTGATTGCCGAAGATTATGCCCCGACACGCCTGTTGCTTGAAACTCTTTTGACCGCGTGGGGCTATACCGTCACCACTGCAGTTGACGGTGAAGAAGCATGGAGGGTTCTTTGTGAACCGGAGCATCCTCATATGGATATACTCGACTGGATGATGCCTGGGATCGATGGGCTTGAGATTGTGCGGCGATTACGTAAAAGAGAACCTGAGAAGCAGTACTATGCCATTATTATTACTTCTCGTAGCGATATTGAAGCGGCGACTGATGCGCTGAATTCCGGTGCGGATGATTTTGTCGAAAAACCCTATGACAAGAATGAACTGAGGGCGCGGGTTGCGGTGGGGTTCCGTATGAACTCCCTGCAGATGGCGCTTTCGGAACATATACGGGATTTGAGACAAACGCTGGCCAGGGTAAATCAATTGGAGGGAATCATCCCGATCTGCATGTACTGCAAAAAAATCAGGGATGATCAGGATAGCTGGCAACAATTGGAGAAATACATAACCGAGCATTCAGAGGCCCAGTTCAGTCACGGCATCTGTCCACACTGTGCTGAAGAGCAGATGAAACTTATAAGAAACATCAGCTGATTCCCGCCTTCTTAATGTCCGCCCGTGAACTCCGGGCGGGCATACTTTTATTTGAATTCAAACTTGTAGAAAAGATCAACGCCGCTCTCGGTCCCTGTCTGGGTTTCTATCTGCCACTGTTTGAAAATATCATACCGTAACAGGAACAGATCGCCTCCGGTAAACAGGGACTTGCCATAACTTATATAGAATTTCGGGGTTATATACTTCCCTACGGTAAAAACCGTTTCGGTGGTGCCTGGCTGCTGCGCAACCGGTATGGCGCCGGGAGCGGTCACCTGAAGCGGCTTGTACCCCATGGAACCGGTGGTTCCCCCGACACCGCCATTAATTTCCAGAACACTCAACCCAAACCGGTTTATTATCTGTTCCTGCAAAGCTCCAGCCTGTTGGGAAGAAAACAGTGCTCCGGCAGCCCGGGACACGAGAGTTGCCTGTTCGCCGTTGTTGCCGAGTGTGTGCCCCAGGACGATATATGCGAGGATATCGACATCCGGCATCGCGGGTTCGGAATAGAGCTTGGTGATCGGATTCTTGAGTGTCCCGGCAACCGTTACGCCGGCACGAATATCGCCGATGGTGCGCAGAGCCAAAAAGTCAAGCGTCGGGTTGTCTATCGCGCCGCCGGCGAAGAACAGTCGTCCGCGAACGATTTCAAGGTTTACTCCGTAAGTACGATAATGCCCTTTTACCACATTGATCGCACCGCTGCTGGTAATCCTGTCCAGATTGTTTATAGTCAACTCCATTGAACCGCCCAATCGGGCGTCGATTCCCGATACTTTGACGAAGACACGCTCGCCGAGCAGCAGCCGGATCCGGATGTCCAGAGCCAGTGGAAAACTCTTCTCGGTTGGTTCGACTCTCCCTTCGACAACGACATCGCTGCTCGGGGTGATAACCGCATGTGACGGTGCGGCGACGTACTGCAGTTCCGGCAGTCGCAGTTCACCGCGCACGACAAGGTTCTGCCGCGACCCTTCAAAGTTTAGTTCCGGCGTGCTGACTATCCGGAGTTCTGGGAAAAAGAACGTTTGAAAATTTTCCCCGCGTATCGTGCCTTGATACCTGATCAGCTTCCAGTCAGCCAGTGCGAGAAGCGCTGTCCCTTCAATGTGACCGGGGCCGGAAACCGCCCGGAAGGAACTGATCCGAATTAGATTGTTTTCCATACGTGCCGCAAGCTGGACCTCTTTAAGATGAATACCGGCGGTCGGAAGATACGCCTCGCCCTTTGCCAGTTGTATCTTGCCATCTATCTGCGGCCGTTTCCAGGTGCCGCCGACGGCGATATCAGCGTCGAGTTCTCCGGAACTTTTTCTTATTAATCCGGGGAACAGTGCGGAAATAATGCCATTATCCCGGAGCTGCCCGGCCAACGATGCCTGAAGAGCCCCTTCCTGATTGACGGCAACCGGGAAACGTGCCGGAACCGGCAGCTGAAAGTTTGCCCTGGTCTGGCCCTGTTCAGCCATAGCCAGGAAAAAAGAGCCGGAGAGTGTTTCCGCGCGCCACCCCCATGAAGCGTTCGCCGACTTGAAGGCGAGGTGCAGCGCGCCGTCGCCATTATTCTGATGTAACATTCCGCCGGAAAGTTCGACGGTACCGTCCGCTCTAAACTTATTTCCAGGGAGCATGATCCCGTTTGCCTTACCGCTGATATGCCCTTCAAGTCGGGTGCCATTTGAGAGCAGGGACTTAAATCGTGCCATATCAATTCCGCTCAATGCTGCCCGGAGTTGACCGCGTAAAGGATTCAGGGTCAGATCCGCGGCAACTTCGAGACGCTCAGCTGCGGCGGTAGTGAGTGTGATAGAGGATAGGAACAGTTCTCTGGTGCCGACGGTAAATGCAGCCGGAGCAGCCAGGTTCCATGGTCCGGTGCCGTCTCTGACATCCAAAACGGAGATTTCCCCCTTCCAGACTTTGGCCTTATACCCTGCTGAAAGCTTTAATCGGGCTTCGCCAGCGCCTGACTGCAGCGTTGCATTCACTGCGTGATGCGGCAGGGTGCCGTTAGCTGCGACAGATACGGCAGCCAGCGAGTAGGCGCCATGTACAACATCCCGCAGAGATGCGGCGACAGTAAAGGGGTAATCCGCACCTTGATCAAGTCGGGCGGTCAGTGTGGCGACTGCTATCTCCGTTTCATTGTAGAAAAGTTTGCTCCCCGCGCCGTAAAAAGCGCCACTGAGATGCCGGTCGCGCCGACAGAGCCAGCCAACGGTTCTGAACGTTCCGGATGCTCCCGGAATTAACCGCGAAATGTCCGAGATTTGCGCGGAAACGTCCAGCCGCCGATTCAGTTCTCCCGAAGCGAGCAGGTCAAAACCTTTACCCTGAAGTGCCAGCCGGCCGATATTGATGTTGTCGCCGGCAAAGTCGGCCCTGACTTCTCCGGTCAGCTCTTGTCCATGCAAACGGCTTTCCAGAAGAGTGCCGCTCAGGTCCCCTGAAATGGCCCCTTTGCTTGTCTTGGCCAGTTTGCCGGTGGCTTTGAAATTTGCCACTCCTTTCCAGCCAGGGGCGATCCTGGCAGGGTTGAGATTCTTGCCGTTGAGTGTGCCCCGCAGTCCAAAACCGCCGTGCCAGCCAATATTAAGATTTCCGGTTAGTGACCCGTCGAGTATTCTTGCCGTTAACGGAGCCACTGTTATTCCCTCTTGTGTGCCGGTATAGTCAGCTGAAACGGTTGCCGCTTGCCACCCGTCTGCCCGGTTGGCAAGGGTGAAGTTGCCTCGATAGCTCTCCAGGGTTCCCGAGAACATCAGCGTGCCGGAGAGGTCTGTCGGCACGTTCAACTCGGGAGCGAGATCAAGATCAGCAACTTTGAGCTGTAACGATAAAACCGATGCCGCCGAGGTGAACGCCAGCGAGCCATCGGCGGCCACCATGCCGCGCTGCCCCGGTCTGGCCAGGTTAAGTTTACGTAGATTCAAGGCATCATGCGCCATTCCGACAACGCCGCCAAGCTCCACCACTTTCAGTTCGCCTGCTATTCCGACAATTGTAAAGGAATCGACAAGCGGTTCAGGGCCTGCGTTGCCTGGTCGCAGTCGCAGCGAAAACTGGTCCATTTCCGCTATTGGATGTGCCGGGATAATGGTGAGGTCAGCCGTGAGCGCCGGATGGCCGAAGCCGGCCGAGGCGGTGCCGCTTATCTCGCCGTAAGGTGATGTCGCCGTTAGATGGCTGATGTAGAGAAGGTTGTCCTCCCAGGTTAAGGAGGCGTCGATGCCGGTCACCAGCACCGGCTTCTCCTGCTGGCTTTGATAACTGACGTTTGTCACCTTCAAACGTTCGATGGTGCCGTCGAACAGCTTTGCGACATGAGGAATCTTCGGCCAGACCAAAGATGGCGGTTTGCTGCTCGGCGCGGCATCATCCTGAATTCGCACCCCGTCCATGGTGATTTCCTGGACAGCAACTGTTCCTGCCGCCAGAAGCAGCGGCTGCCAGCGCAGCTCAACTCTGTCAATTAATATTTTCTGCTGCGGCAGAGTGACACGTACGCCGGAAAGGAGCAGATGGTCGTACAGCCTTCCTTCGATATTTTGAACGGAGAAACTGATCCCGCTCAGAGAGTTGACCGATGAAAAGAGCCAACGTGTTCCGTTCGTTGTGGCAAATATCCAGACTGCAATCGCAAGTATCGCCCCTGCCGATCCGGTCAGGACAATCGTAACGGCTGCACGGAGGCTATGTTTAGTCAGATCTTTCATATTTAGACTATGATCAGATTCATAGTTCGAACCCCACGGTGAAGTGGATATGTAATGACGGGTTGTCCACTCCGAGCGGCCTTGCCAGGGAAAGGTTCAAAGCTCCTACCGAAGTAAAGTAGTGCAAACCGACGCCTGCGCCCTGGGCCATGCTGACGGCGGAAAATGAATTGAAGCTGTTGCCGGCATCGTAAAAAACTGAAACGCCCCACTCCTTGAATAACGCCCGTTCCAGCTCAACGCTGCCGAGCAGGAGCTGTTTGCCCCCCACGACTTGACCTGCTGTATTGCGCGGACCGAGAGATTGAAAGGAATAGCCGCGCACACTCTGGTCGCCGCCGGTAAAGAAGCGGAGAGAAGGGGGGATGTCGCTCAAGGGATCGTTCAGCAGGGTTGTCCCCGCTTTGGCGCGCGAATGCAGGGAAAGACGCCAGGGGAGAGGCTGAATATGGTTTCCTTCAGCCAGAATCTGGACCAGTGCCGTATCCGAGCCGAGCAGCTGATGAGTGCCGTGCAGGTCTAAGGCGTAGCGGAATCCTTGGTGAGGACGTACCGGATTGTCAAACCGGTCATCGGAAAAACGGATACCCGGCAGCAAGAGTCGTGAGGTGGAGTTTTGGCCGGCAATGGTATAGTCTTCATATTGAGCCTTTACGTAGATTGTGCCCAGCTTGCCTGCGCCTAGACTTCGGTTGCGATCCGCTTCCAGCGCCAGAATCTTGCTGGAATAGGTGATGGTCTCTTGTTGCTGCATGTTCAGTTGCAGCGTTGTGGAACTTCTGACATCCACCGAACTGGGAATGATATAGCCGGTCACCACCCCTTGAAGTCGCTCGGCAACATACAGGTTTGAATACAATTCATGCCCAAGGTGCAACATGTTTAAATCGCGGTAACGAACCGTAAACCGGGCACCGGTATCGGTGCCGTATCCTATTCCTGGCCGCAGGCTGAAGCGTGGCCCAGGTTTCAACTGCACGGCAACAGGTACTTTGAAAGCTTCGGAATCCTGTTTTTCCGGAATAACTATAACCTCCTTGAAGCGCTCTGAGTTGGTGAAGTTCAGTTGTGTTTCGCCGAGCTTTGGATAGGAAAAAATATCTCCGGTTTTATAGGTCAGGTGCCGGCGCAGAAAACTGTCCGGATAGTCGGGCGCCCCCTGGATACTGGTCGCGCCGAAATAATACTTCTCGCCCGTATCCAGCGCCAACTCCATGGTTGCGGTCTTGGCGGATCGCGCGACGCGGATTTCATGCCGGGAATATTTTGCATCCAGGTAGCCGAGGTCATGGGCCAGCGATGTCAGTGACGTCTTGGCCACTTCGTACTTTTGATGCAGCAGCAGATCTCCCTTCTTCAAGGGAAACTTTTCAATCATCTTGTGCAAACGCTCTTCCCCGCTGCCGGCTCCGACCAGAGTAACCGTTACATCTGTCAGGCGCACCGGTTCTCCAGGCGATACGGCAACCAACAGACGATACCGCTCTCCGACCGGTTCGACCGTTACCGAGACTACCGAGTGGTAATAGCCGAACGGCTCCAGCGCGCTCCCGGTTTTCTCTTCAGCCTGCTTTGCGAATCGACCGAGCCAGAGTTGGTCCACCGATCCATCTTGTATCAATCCGACCGGAAGAACGAGCGTGTCCCGCACATTTTTAAGCAGATCACCGTCAATGCCGACAATCACAACCTCGACCGGTTCAGCGGCCTGGAGAGGGGCAGCAAGAATGTGCCAGAATATCAGGAAAACCAGGGCTGCATGGATTGTCTTTTTCATCTTCTGAATCTTTCTTAAATAAGCGTTTAACTGTTTGGTCCCGTCTAAATACCTATCAACTAACGTGCCAGATATTATCGTAGCTACTTATGGTGTAACTGCCCGACAATGCAGAATAAAGATAAGGAACCAATGAAATGGAGGGGGAGGAAACAACTGTAATCTGTCAGAGTTGGCATATCTGCAATATATGACGGCATGGGGGGATTAGAACTTTGGAAAGCGAATGCGACTGATCATCAGTGAACCGGACAGTGCGAAAAGCAGCACTATCGGATGAAGAGTGAAACCGGCGAATTCCATCTGTCCGAACCAGAGCGACTCGCGCAACGCGCCCCGTCCGGCAGCCCAGAACATCAAAATTACCAGCAGCAGCGATGTCGGGATAGGAGTACCTTCGAAATACTTCACTTTGCCACCGTCACCGGTCAGCGCCTCGGCAGTCACATTGTAACGGGCCAAGCGGGATACTCCACATGCAACAAAATAAGTCAGTATTATACGGTCGTATAAACCTTGCATGCCGATACCGTAACCGATCACGGCAGGAGCCACACCGAAGGAGATGACGTCGGACAGAGAGTCAAGCTCACGCCCCATTCCGGATGTCTTCTGGCGCCATCTGGCGATCCGGCCATCCAGAATATCAAAGACTAAAGCGGCGAAGACCATCCCGCATGCAAAGTAGACATGCCTGACGTCGTTCGTTTGCAGGTATGTCAGCATCGAAAAGAGTGCGCCGGTGCCGCAGATTGCGTTTGCCAGGGTAAACCAGTCGGCAAGATTGAACTCTCGAATCATGGAAAATGGCTTATGCGGTTTTTGAATTGTCATGGTGACCAGAACTTCCCTCTGCATCAAGAACTGATGCAGAGGAATTTTTTCTATAGTAAGAATTTTATCAAACCTTGCCGCAAAGTTTGGAGTACTGTTAAAAACTATTTTCTGAACTGACTCTCCGGCGTAACACCTTCATTAAGAATAACCGCTTCAACCCTTCTGTTATGCTGTTTTCCGGCTGTGTCGGCATTGCTTGCCAGTGGAAATTTTTTGCCGTATCCGATGGCGACAATCCTGTTATAGGCTATGCCACGCTTTACAAGAGCGTTCTTTACCGATGCCGCACGCTGCTCGGAGAGCCCCTGGTTATATTCATCGTTACCGACGCTGTCTGTATGCCCTTCAACCAGAAGATTGCGATTCTGTTTCTTGTGCAGGAACTCGGACAGCTTGTCCATACTGAGCTGGGCGCTACCGTTAAGGTCCGACTTGCCGGTGGCAAAAAGTACGTCGCCGATAGTCAGCACGATTCCCCGGTCGGTCAATTGTCCCTGCAGATCCGACAATTCCTTCAACAGTTGGGCAAATTCCGCCCTTTCCCTTGCTTCGGCATGTGCTTTTGCCAATGCGGCCTCTTTAGCCTGGATGTCGGCAAGAATTCTTACCCGCTCGGCCTCGCTGCTCGCCGTAATCAGCTGCTTCTTTGCCAGTTCCAGCGCGGCAGCCTTGTCATCAAGATCCTGCTGGAGCAGCTTTTGTTCCATCTGACTTTTCTGCAGCTGTACCTCGGCTTTTTCCTTGCCCAGTCTGACTATTTCGTTGCGAGTAATGACCCCTTCCGCCAGAGTTTCGGAGGTCTTTGATTTGCGCTCGGATATATAGGCAAGACGCGATACATCATTAAAAAGCAGCTTCTTATCATTTGCATTGAGCTCCTTGGAGCTATCCATCTGAGTGGTGGCATAGGCTTTTTTATTAACCTGTTCGGCATCTTGCAGCGTCTTTTGCGCTTCAAGAAGGGTTTTCATCGAGTATGCTTCGACATTCGGATTTGCTTTTGCCTGGGTGTAGGCTGTACGTGCCTGTTCCAGACGATCCTTGGCAATCTGCTCACTTGGATCAACAACTCCGGTGCAGCCTGTCAGGACGGCACCGACGGAAATTGCCAGACCGACAGTTTTCAACTGACTTGAAAAACGATGTAAATTCATATCATATCCTCCTATTGTATTGTTTAGCGAGTTGCTGCCGCCGGCATCTTATCTATTTTGATGCGTAAAGCCTGTATGGCCTCACGCAGTCTCATGACTTCATTCTTGGCCTCTTCCGTAACGGCCTTGGCCCGTGCGTAGTCGGCATCCATCATGGCCTCATCCACAAGTCTGTCAGCCGAAACCTTATCTCCGACCGTCAGAGCCGATTTGGCTGCTTCCATTCTGTCTTCGGCCGCTTTGAGAGGAGTCGGTGCGTACACTTCAGCCCCGGCTGTTTTAGCGGACTTAATATTCTCCTCAAGTAAGGGAAAACGGGGACTGGCCGCATCATTTGTTACGGTTGCACACCCGGCCGCCATGAACACACCAATAGCAACCAGACCTGTCGCTACATACCTCGAAACCATGTTTTTCTTCATACAATAAACCTCCTTGTTTATTAAACACCGTGATCGGATGTTACTTTTCAAATATGAAAATGATACGGAAATACTGGCAACAAGCGTGCCAGAGAAAAACTGTGGATGGTGAGTGTGTAACAACCTAATAGTGCTAGGAGAAATGGCTGGAGATGGCGCAGGGTAAAGATTAAACCGCCGATGAAATCCGTCATTGACGGCATAACTGCCATATATGGCAGAATAGCCGAATTGTCATTAATTTCATTTGCACCGATTATGGACTTAATCGGTGCAGTGGGGCATTCGATTTTATGCCGAGTACGTTCTTCAGTATTTCACGCACCAAATGCCAGTGACTGAAATCAGGAGCATCGGTCCGTCCGGTCACCGGAAGGTCAAGGCGGATCTCCCCTTTACGGTCTTTGAGAAGGGCGACGGCCAGGCGGACCGCAGGAGAAATTACCTTGTCGCTTTCGATGCGCCTGCCAAGGCTTAGCTGATCAATAACAACACTGTTCTCGAAATCGAGCTTTCTCTCCTTGATCCGGTATCTGGAGTCGAGAAACAGTTTTCCTTTATCCACCGCGTATCCCAGGTAAGTTCCTGAATAGGGGGTCAGCGGAGAAAGTTCGATGTTGGCGAAGCTCACCTTGAGATCGGCGTAGAGTTCGTTGCGCCACGGGTTGATCTGCCCGCTAATATGGAGAGGAGAACGGTTTTCCAGATCGCCGCGCAGATCCACATCCACTAAACGGTTGTCCTCCAAGGAAAGTCCACTGATTTGTCCTCCCAGATTATAAAGAATCGTGCTGAATCCTCCCGTTACATGGTGGTCGGTGAAGGCAACGGCGCCTTCCCGCATCGTAATAGTACCTATCCGGACCATGTTCCGCCTTCTTTCGTCAGTTTTCTCCGTTGCCGTATTCTCCGGTTTCCGGGTGTAGAGCCGGCGGAGATTAAGGTTTACGTCCTTTTCAACGACGATACTGGAATAGAATCTGGTGAGGAGTGCATCGTCGATATCGAGGTTGAAGGGTGCAAGTGTGCCATTCAATCTGTTCAGCTGGAGGCTTTCCCACTTCAGCAGCTCTTTTCCTTCAGCGTCGAGACAGAACAGGGAACGGATGCCGACCGA
Organism: uncultured Geobacteraceae bacterium; assembly: GCA_903925005.1. Taxonomy (GTDB): domain Bacteria; phylum Desulfobacterota; class Desulfuromonadia; order Geobacterales; family Pseudopelobacteraceae; genus JACRCG01. The sequence goes on along the minus strand of CAIYDX010000287.1, from coordinate 1,523 downwards.
CCCGCTAAACCTGCCGGCAAGTTGCCCCCGCTTAACGGCCAGCGAGACGGTGAGTCGGCCATCAACCTTGCCGTCAGCCACGATCACGTTGAGATTACGCGGGAAGTATGGACGATACGATTTCAACTCCACACCGGTAAGTTTGATTAACGAAGAGGTCGCCAGCGGCCTGGGAGAAAATCTGCCTTTCAAGATTCCCTTCTCCCCGCGTGCCGTGGTGAAGGATAGCAGATAGCTTGCCTGTTTACCTGGAGAAGTGGAGTACTCTTGCATATCGAGGGAGATCTTTTTAAAGTCGGTGTTAAACCCGCTGGGAGGGAAGTTGTCAATGAAGTGCAACTCTCCGTTTCTGAGTCGCGTCTTTGCTACGGTGGCGAGCAGTTTCCGGCGCGGTACGCCGCCTGGAGATGCTTTGCCAACTAGCCGCCTGTGGCTCCAGATTCCCTTTTTGTTGCGCGTCAGGTAGACCTCCAGACCATCTGCGGAAAGCGATGAAAGATTGAAATCGCCTGAAGGGAGCAGGGCGCGGGCGATTTCTGCTTCGAGCCTCGTTACTGCCAGAAAAGGGGCGCCGGTCCGGTCGGCGAGCTTTGTGTTTGCAAGAGTCACGCTGCCGTTCAGCGCCAGCTCCGGTTTATCCATCTTCGCGGCGCGATATGTTGCAGCCACTTTTGCCGACAGCATTCCTGATTTGACCCTGACCGAAAACGTTTTGGGAAAGTAGGCACGGTAACAGGGGATGTCGATATCCTTCAACTCTATGTTTGCAGTGGCCTCGACAACTCTGGGGAACGGTCTAAGATGTCCCTCTGCAAGAATCGGCGCGCCGTTCAGTAGCGCGCTCAGGCGAGGGGATACGAAACGGTCGGCATAATACGGCATGGTCGTGATGAAGGGGACGGCAAGCTCGACTTTGCGCAGTTCATGCCGCTTCAGGGTCGGAAGAGTCCGGTCGATGAAGTCGATTGAACCGTTGGTAATCATAAGGTCGCTGACGGATAAACGAGGATGTTTTGGCAGCCACTTCAGAAGATCCGTAAAGTTATAGAGGTTTTCGCCGTTTCTGACGATACGGAAATGCGGAGCGTTTATACGTGCCGCAACGATGACCGGCACCCTCCGGTAGATGGTTGCAGGGCTTGCGGTGATCCGGGCGCTGCTGAACGAGGCGAAAATCTCTCCACTTCCGGTTTCGGAGAAACTAACATCATGAATTTCAACCGTGGATGTAAAGGGGTTGATGAAAATACTGCCAATGCTGAGCTTTCTGCCGGTCGCAGCTTCCACCCTGCGCATAGCCTGGTTTCTGACGATACCGGGGAGCAGCAGCACGGCGAAACCGCCCAGAAGAAGTACAATACCAACTGTAATCAGCGCAGCTTTCTTCCATCGCATTATCGTATACACCAAAGTCATGGGTTTGCTAACTCTACAAATTATTCATATGGGGTAGTCGGTTAGTGCCCGAGACAATTCAACCCCAGTTATACCCGTGGGTTACGTCATTTTCAGTAACAGGATTT
>CAIYDX010000286.1 GCA_903925005.1 uncultured Geobacteraceae bacterium | reverse complement strand
TTACCGGGTGAAGTGCGTCATGAAAATGAGAAAGAGCAACTAAAACTGGTTACATGATAGCCCGAGCGATCCAAAACAAGGCTACTAACAATGACCGGAGAAACCAGTGCGTCTCAAACTGTGGTTTCCGGATGGACACTAATTAAGAACCCCTGTTACAACGTCATGGCCGGGGCCTTTGTCCTGCGGGGCTGCCTCGACCGCCATGGTGAAAGCTGGGAAGCGATCGGCTGTTACAACGCAACCAGCCGCAACAAGCGGGCGGCATATTCTTGGAAAATCTACCGCGAACTCCTGAAAGGCGCCACGGCGCAGCTGCGGGAACTTGACCAAGCCGGGACCAAGGAAATAAACAGGCCACGACCGCCTGTTTCATCGCTCAGGGTGTCGGTAACGGATATTCAGTAAAAGTACACCGGTGATTAAATGAGTCTTTTGGCAGACCTGCTTTCAAAAACAAAAAATTCGGATTCTTCCGGCGGCAAGGATGTCCCGCCGACCCTTGCGCGGGGACAGAATACCGGCAATGCGCCATCCGGGATGAGAAAACGCTTGACCATCATGTCGGTCATCGCCGTGGCTGCAATTCTGGTCGGGATTTTTCTCCCTTCGCAACTAAAGCACCTGGCCCTGCTCCTGCCCGCCAAAAGAGCCGTCGTTCCCGCTCTGCAGGAGAAAGTGGCGCTTCCGCAACGAACATTGCCGGAACAGGTCGTGGCGGATGCGAATAAAACGGCGGCAGTCGCCAATCAGGACAAAAACGCCGCAGCGGGAGCCTTGGCGCAGAAACCGTACTCTTCTGCCGGCACCAACAAAAAAGCGGCGACGCACCATATGGTCAAGTCTCACCGGCACCACTCCCCAAAAGGTGCGGTGATTCCCGGCAATATGGTCACGGCAAAGCCGGCATCGGCGACAAAAGCAGAGACTGAAGCCGCCCCGGTAAAAATGGATACCGATGCCCGAGGAACCCTTCTCTATGCCGCGCGCTCATCCGAACAGTCCGGCGACTGGCGAGGCGCGCTGGCCAGCTACAATGCCGCGCTGGATATCGATCCGGAAAATTACCGGATCTTGAGTAACAGCGCCGCCGCCTACAACAAGCTGGGGATGTATGTCGACGGGGAGCGGGAGGCTCGCCGTGCTCTGGAGCGCAAGCCAAACTATATTCCTGCTTTGATAAATGCCGCCATTGCCTGTTCTTCACAGGGTAACAACAAGGATGCGCTGAAGTTTTTCAATGCCGCCACGACCGCCGATCCGGGCAACAGAAGCCTGGCCATCAACCTGGGGGTCATGCAGGAGCGCACCGGGAACTGGGATGACGCTCTGGAGACCTATCGCCGGGCGGCAGCATCCGGCGATGCGCAGGCGCTGCTCGGCATGGCCAGGGTACAAGAACAAAAAGGGAACAAGAGTGAGGCTATCAACGCTTATAAGCTTGTTATGTTGATGAAAGATACGAATCCAACTTTGAAACGGGAGGTGAAAAGCAGACTATTGAGACTCGAAGAGTAACTTAAGAACATGTTGTACTTAACATTTTTATGCTGTTGTTACATTGGAACTAACAATTTAATACAAACGAAAGGGGCACAAAGAATGAAAACTTCCAACACAATGCTTGGTAACAACAAAGGTTTCACCCTGATAGAGATGGCCATCGTCTTGGTAATTATCGGACTTCTGATTGGTGGGGTACTAAAAGGGCAGGAATTAATCGACGGCACCAAGACAAAGCGGGCTATCTCAGATTTGAACAGCATCTCGCCCGCCTACAACAGCTATACTGATCGTTATCGTGCAATCCCCGGCGATGATGGTCCACTTGCTACACTTCAGGCCCGAGGAGGGATTTGGGCTGCCACAGCCACTCCCAACCTGACTGCCACAGCAGCCCCCAATGGCGTATTGGCCAATGCACCGGCGCAAACCTTCGCCCCAGCTGCCGAGGGCATTGCATTCTGGCAGCATTTACGAGCCGCCGGTTTTATTTCGGGTGATCCTAACGTGACCACCGTAGTTGCCGGCCTCTTGCCGCAAAATCCTTTCAACGGTTTAGTAGGTGTGTCCGTCGGCACCGTGGCCGCCACCGGCATGTACCCCAATGGTATCTCCGTCTGCATGAGTAATGTCCCCGGCAAAGCGGCTGCACAGATGGACAGACAACTGGACGACGGCAACCCGGCTACAGGTTCTTTCCGAGCCACCCTGGGAGTCGCTGGGGCCAACACCGCACCCAATCTTGCAGCTACTTCCTATGATGAAAATTTGGTGTACACCGTTTGCAAGACGTTGTAAGAAAGTGTAACCTGTAATTTTATCTGCTGTTATTGAAATACTCTGTTCAGACCTCTGAGGCATTAAAACCTCAGAGGTTTTTTCGTTCAGGCTGTTTGACTCTTTATGCTTCACACCGTATTATGTGTAATTATAAGACTGCGCTACACCCATACTAAAACCATCCATGTTAACTTGATTGCCATATTGTATTGGCTCAGCGTGAATAGGACTTTTGGTTCGTTTGTGATAAACCATCACGAACGGAGGAAAGTCCATGCGGAAGAAACGTCACAATTACACCCCAGAAGAAAAGGTTTCCATTT
>CAIYDX010000285.1 GCA_903925005.1 uncultured Geobacteraceae bacterium | reverse complement strand
TTACCGGGTGAAGTGCGTCATGAAAATGAGAAAGAGCAACTAAAACTGGTTACATGATAGCCCGAGCGATCCAAAACAAGGCTACTAACAATGACCGGAGAAACCAGTGCGTCTCAAACTGTGGTTTCCGGATGGACACTAGTATAGAAAACTCTGAGGCAGAAGCATTGGGAACACCATTCATTATACACGCATTGAGGGCTTAGGGATTTCCAACTCTCGCGTGGACTAGGTCGAACCTCGGCATCAGACATGAAAATTAGCATTGCTATTCCGAAATTTCATGTTGGGGCACTCCCTATATTTACCTTGGCCACCGACGAATGGATTATCACCATGCCAGCCCTGTGTTTGACTTCACCTAACTGGGCACCATAAGCGGAATGTTTTTCTCCATACCAAACTTCACCGGCATTCAGCAGCTAAATGTTCCATTTGGGATGATCACCGGTTCACGCGCGCGTGCGCGGGGGGCTGTTCAATAAGAGCTATACCAATAAATAAAATTAAACCGATATAGCGGAGTTAAGTAGGAGCTGCTGATGTTTTGGAGAAATGTGATTTTTGCAATCTTTGCAATTCTAACAATGAGCGTATTCTGGATCGGAATATCGGACATTATCCTTCTTATGAAAATTAAGATTCATGACCCGATTCTTTGGAAAAATGAAAGACCTTGGAGGCGAGGTGAAGGAATTGCCAAAATTATAGATCAGATTGAAGACGATGGAATTCAAAAATGGAACAGGCGTCACAATGAAAGCTTGAAAGTATTCCTGATAACGTTTGTTAGTTCAATATTGTTATCATTCGCAATCATATATTTCAAAAGGCCGTAAGGTATATGGAAAAGACTTCAGAACATGGAAAGTAAGAGGAAGTGAGGGGCAAGAAGGATGGGTCATTGAGGAAAATGACAGCATCAAATTCAAAATAGCGGGGAATTAACTCAGTAATGATAGCGACAAGCGATAACTATAATCTCTTTTTCTTCGACTTGGTAGACAAGCCGATGTTCCCGGTCAATCCGGCGTGACCAGCAACCTGCAAGCTGAAAACGGAGGGGTTCCGGCTTTCCTGTCCCCTCAAAAGGAGTTCGTCGGATTTCTTCAAAAAGTGCAACGATTCGTTCTGCCTGGCGTTTATCGGTTTTAAGCCAGTAGCGCAGATCATCCAGGGCAGTCGGTGTAAGAGTAACATTCATAGCCCAAGAGCATCCAATGATGTTCGTTTGCCGGACTTGGCTTCTTGAATAGATTGCATTAACCGTGCGGCATTTGCAGGACTAGAAAGTAGATATTCGCTTTCCATAAGAGACTCGTAGTCTTCTAGGCTTAAGAGAACTACACTTTCGCTCTTACGACGCGTGATCAGGATCGGTTCGTGGTTACTACAAGCTTCATCCATGAAGTTTTTAAGACCATGGCGTGCTTCGCTGTATGATACTGCCTGCATAACTGACCTCCAAAATGACAAGATATTGTACAATAGCATGTGAATATTAAACTTGCAAGGGTAAGAAACTAATTCCCAACTTGCGGCTCGACCAGACCGCCCGACAAAGCTGGGCGGGCTGGTCAGACTTGCGACCGTTGGCCACAATTCAGTCGAAGCATTGCATGGGGATGGTAACGAAGGTGCAGCCGGGGGTTAATTTAATACGGGTGAACGCAAACGCCGACAGTGTCAATTCCCCACCGCCCGGCGCCCCTGCCAACTGCCGCGCCGCGTCAACTCATTGACAATCGCATACCACATCTGATTATTCTTCAACCCCCACTGCGGCGCAACACAAATATCCAGCGGCGCCGAACCGTACAGACGCTGAATCGCTATGCGCGGCGGGAGCAGTTCCAGAAAGTCCGCTACCGTGGCAACATAGGCGTCAAGCGTCAGCGGCGTGAACTCTCCCCGCCGGTACAGCTCCGCAAGTTCCGTCCCTTTAACCGCATGCAGCTGATGCAGTTTGAGAGAGTCGATCGGCAGTGCGGCCATCAGATCGGCGGCCTTCAGAAACTCATCCGCACTTTCCCCCGGAAAACCGTGAATCAAGTGGGCACAAATGTCAAAATTACGACCCGAAGCACGCTTGACCGCCTGAATAAAATCATCCAGAGTGTGTCCACGGTTGATATTAGTCAAAATTACGTCATCCATTGACTGCAATCCCAACTCCAGACAGACGTACTTTGTCTTTGCTATATCCGTCAGCAGTTCGAGGGCGTCGTCCTCAAGAGAGTCGGGGCGCGTTCCGACCGAAATGCCGATCACATCGGGATGATCGAGGGCACGGCGATACAGGTCCGACAACAGTTCGACCGAACCATAGGTGTTGGTATATTTCTGGAAATAAATGATGAACTTTTCGGAGCCGAGGCGGACGCGATGATAGGCCATTCCTGCCGCCATCTGCTCCTCAAGAGGCACCACGGCTTGCGTCTCCTTGGGTGAAAACGAGACGTTGTTGCAGTAAATGCAGCCGCCGCTCCCCTTGCTGCCGTCACGGTTGGGACAGGTAAAGCCGGCATCCACGTTGACCTTGCTGATGCGATAGCCGAAGCGGCGGCGCAGATAATAGCCGTAGGAGTTCAGGTGAAGTTGTGGGTGGATTCGTTCGTCAGGAGTGGTGTGCATACTCTTCGATCTTTTTCAGCAGTGATGCGGTAGCGCTGCGTGGGTCAGCGGCGGTTAGAATGGCCGATATGACAGAGATCCCCTTTATGCCGGCAGAGAGCACTTCGGTGATGTTTGCCGGTGAAATCCCCCCCAGGCCGATAACCGGAATCTTCAGGGCAGAAGCCGCTTCAGCCAATATATTGACACCGCACGGTTCACCATAGGCCGCCTTGGAGGGGGTATGATACACCGGACCTAAGGTGACAAAATCGGCGCCGTCGGCCTGGGCATGCAGCGCCTCGTCAACGGCATGGGCGGAATAGCCGATGATTTTTCCCGCCCCCAGCAGCCTTCGGACAGCGGCCACGGGAAGGCTGTTGACGCCGATATGAACACCATCGGCCTCGGTCGCCAGCGCAATATCCGGACGATCATTGATAATGAGACGAGCACCATAATTGGAGGTGAGGCGCCTCAGCTCCCCAGCCAGCCGGTACAACTCGGCGCCGGACAGATCCTTCTCCCGCAGCTGAACGGCCTTGACGCCACCCTCCAGCGCTTTGCGCACCACTTCCGTCAGCACTCTACCGCCAGTCTGATACCGGTCGGTTATCAGGTACAGGCTGAAATTAGTTATCGGCATTAGAGTGCGGTATTAACCGATCATGCCGTCCAGCGGACTGGAGGCATTTGCGTAGAGCTTGCGCGGAATCCGGCCGGCCTTGAACGACAATCGGCCGGCAATCACCGCCAGCTTCATCGCTTCCGCCATGGCGATCGGGTCCTGCGCGCCGGCGATGGCGGTATTCATCAGCACTCCGGCACACCCCAGCTCCATAGCGATTGCGGCATCGGACGCTGAGCCGACCCCGGCATCGACGATGACCGGAACGGAGACATTCTCAAGTATGATGCGGATATTGTACGGGTTGCGAATGCCGAGGCCGCTGCCGATAGGGGCTCCCAGAGGCATGACCGCCGCGCAGCCAAGATCTTCCAGCTTTTTGCAGACTATCACATCGTCGCTGCAGTACGGCAGCACGGTAAACCCCTCCGCCACCAGGATCTTTGCGGCTTTGAGCAGCTCTTCGTTATCCGGGAACAATGTCTTCTCGTCTCCCAGCACCTCCAGCTTGACGAAATCCGACATCCCGGCTTCACGAGCCAGGCGGCAGGTACGCACCGCATCATCAGCCGTATAGCAGCCGGCTGTGTTGGGAAGCAGCGTATATTTCTTAAGGTCGATGTAATCGAGCAGCGATTCCTTGCTCCGGTCGAGATTGACCCGCCGCACCGCCACGGTAATAATCTGGGCCCCCGATACTTCAAGCGCCCGGGCGGTCTGCTCAAAGCTGGCATACTTGCCGGTGCCCACCATCAGACGTGAAGTGAACTCCCGTCCGCCAATGATCAACGTGTCTGCATTCTGTGTCATACCGTTATCCTCCACCAACAAAATGGACTATTTCGATTTTATCGTCATCGGAAAGAAGCTGTTTTTCATAGTCGGCCTTCGGGACGATGTCGGCATTCCGCTCGACCGCCACCCGTTCCCGGCTGATCCCGAGCTGCGCAAGGAGCGCCTCGACCGTGCAGCCATCCGCCGTCTCCATAGAATCACCATTCAGCACAATCCGCATCTCAACCTCCGCAAACAGAAAAAGCCGCAGCAGCGGCTTGTTTAATACATCATCGGCGCGCTTCCCTACGCCGGCATTACCCGGATCAGGTACGAAGGGTCGCGGCAGATACCGCTCTCAGTCGAAACTCCCCCAGCTTTCTGTCAAAGTAGATGATTGCCGCTACTCTGTCAATTCAATTTTCGATTCATCCGGCGGCCGGAAATCGTCGCATTTTTTCACAAAGGCCCTGCTATCTATTGAAATTTCGGCATATTTCTGGCATGGTACCGGCGTATTCGTAAAATAGCGTCCGTAAGGATAGCTTTGGCGATTTTCAATGAATAGTACATCGCCACTCTGAACTATGCAGGAGATACTAAGCCATGTGTAAAAAGATATTCATAGGAGCTACCGGGCAGCATTGCGGCAAAACTACCATCAGCCTGTCGTTGATGCATCTGGCACGTAAGAAGTATAAGCGGGTCGGATTCATGAAGCCGATCGGCCCCAAATGGATCGAGTTTAACGGCACCATCGTCGACAAAGATGCCGCGATGTTTTCCAGCGTTTTCGGCGTCGAGGAAGATGTCTCGCTCATGTCTCCGGTGGCACTGGCTCCCGGAACAACACGCCAGTTCCTTGACGGCATGATTGACTCGGATGCGCCGCGCAGGGCGATCCGGGCTGCCTGCGACGAACTTGAAAAAAAGTACGATTTCCTGATTATCGAAGGAGCCGGACATGGCGGAGTCGGTTCGGTGGTCGGCATGAATAATGCTAAGATAGCCGCTGAACTGAACGCTCCGGTCCTGCTGGTGACCGGCGGCGGTATCGGCAATGTCATCGACGCTGTGGAACTCAATCTGGCGCTCTATCAACGAGAGAAAGCGGATGTCCGGATCATCATGGCCAATAAGCTGGTTGCTGAAAAGAGGGCGAATACTCTCGGCTATCTTAAGAAGGCCTTTGCAAACAGCGGCATCATGGTGACGAGCGCCTTTGATTATCTTCCCACCCTGGCCGATCCGACCCTGCTGCATGTATCCGAGCTGCTTGAGCTCCCCTTGAATGGCGACCCCGCCGATCGGAGCCGCCTCTGCCATACTATACAACTGGGAGCGGCATCGTCGCAGCGGGTTATAGACAGCCTGGAGGACTCGACCCTGCTGATTGTAACCAGTTCACGTGACGAATTGCTGGTGACCGCCTCGTCGCTGCATCATATTCCGGAATACAAGAAAAAGCTGGCCGGCCTGGTCATCGGCGGGCATGTGTCGGTTTCCGCAATTACCCAACGTATAATCGATGACAGCAACATTCCTTATATACGCATGGTTGAGACATCATCGGAGATTTTTTATCAGCTGCGCGAACATGTTTCAAAAATCGGCCCCGAGGATCGCGAAAAGATTGATCTGATTAATTCGATAGCCGAACGCTATATTGACTTTGATGCAATCGATGCGATGATCTGACCGGTTCACGTGTCAAGATATGTTAAAAGAACAAAAAGTTCTTGACCTTATACGCCATTTGATATTTATAGAAAAATGCTCATAAATATATCGGGGTTCGCATGATTGCCGTCACACGTCTGGATAAACAGTTGATGTACCTGAATCCGGACCACATTATCTGTATTGAGGAAACTCCGGACACGGTTGTTACCCTTTTTAACGGCAACCGGTATATTGTTATCGACCGGGCCAGCACCATCATAAGCAGGGTGGTCGCCTTTCGTGCCGCAATTTCCCGGCGAGCCGCAAGTCGGTCGGCTAAAAAGTATCTGGGACGTGCCAGAACCGGTCGGTTTCATTGCGACAAGAATATGCCGGACGATGACGCGTTTTCGGAAACTCAGGGCAAGCATAACCATATTCCATTCCACAGTCGGGATTATTAGCGTATGGATTTAGCAACTATTATAGGATTGGTGATGGGCTTCGGCGCTATTTTTGGTGGTGCCGCAATCGAAGGCGTTCATATATCGGCGCTTATTCAGCCTACTGCTGCCATGATTGTTTTGGGGGGCACATTTGGCGCCGCGTTCATCTCTTTTCCGCTGCCGGCGATTATTGGAGCCCTGAAAGGGATCAAGACCGCATTCCTTCCCGCCAAGGTTGACCACGAGCAGGTTGTGAAAGACATCATCAACTATGCCACCAAAGCCAGGCGCAACGGTTTGATTTCACTGGAGCAGGAAGCTCAGTCGGTCCGCGATCCGTTCATCAAAAAAGGGATTTCGCTGGTTGTCGATGGTATTGATCCACAGAAACTGCGTGAAACACTAGAGGCTGATATTATGGCCTATGAGGATCATACCAAGCATACGATAGAATTTTATGAAGCAGCGGGTGGATATTCGCCGACAATCGGCATTATCGGGGCCGTTCTCGGCCTGATCCACGTTATGGCTAACCTTTCCGACACTTCCAAACTCGGGGCGGGTATTGCCGTTGCTTTCGTTGCCACCATTTACGGTCTGATTGTTGCCAATATTATCTGTCTGCCGATCGGAACCAAACTCAAAATTCGGATGAAAGAAGAGATGTTGAGGCGGATCATGATTCTGGAGGGACTGATTGCCATCCAGAACGGCGAAAACCCGCATTTCATCGAGCAGAAACTTATGTCCTATGTAGGCGGCGGGCACTAACCGGCCATGGCACTCAAAAAGGAACCGGAAAAGCATGTCAACCACGAGCGCTGGCTCGTTTCCTATGCCGACTTCATCACGTTGCTGTTTGCCGTCTTTGTAGTTCTGTATGCGATGGGGCAGAGCGACAAAAAGAAGGTCGAAGAGGTCATGGAGGCTATTCAGCAATCCTTCGGCATGGCGACCGCCGGCGCAACGGCTCCTAAAGTCAATGTGATCTCCTCCCAGGCAATCACCGTAATTCCTTCGCTCAAGCCGGAGATAAAAATTACGCCGATGGGCCGGACACGGAGCGGGCAGACAAAGGCACGGGCCGAAGAAAAGGATTTCCGCCAGATCAAGGCGGCGGTTGAAGCATATCTTGTCAAACAGGGCGCGCAAAGCAAGGTAACTCTGGAGATAACCCGCAGAGGACTGATTGTCAGTCTCAAGGAAGCCGGTTTTTTCAACTCCGGCCAGGCAACCATCAAGCCTGAGGCCTATGAGCTGATCAATACTATTGCCGAAGTGATGACCCAGTACAACAACCCTCTGCGACTCGAAGGGCATACCGACAACGTGCCGATCAATACGTCCCAGTTTCCCTCCAACTGGGAGCTCTCTACGGCACGAGCAACAAACGGCCTGAAATATCTGCTGAATAACTTTGACGTCGATCCCAACAAGATATCGGCAACCGGTTATGCCGAATTCCGACCAATTGCCGATAACGCCACTCCAGAGGGACGCAACAGAAACCGGCGGGTCGATCTCGTCATGCTGTCAGGAGAAGCCGAGCGCGGCGAACCCTGAGCATTTATCTTACTGTACCACCTTCTTATATCGTCTGCTTTCTCCTGAACACATACACAGCAGCATCCAGCTCCGGCGGCAGCACGAGATGGCTCAGCTTTTCATCCTCTTCAAAGTCAAACACCGACTGATTGTTGTAGTCATCCCAATTCCCGGCGGCAAACCTGTGGCGGCTGCCGATGACTATGTACAGCTGCACACTCCCGGTCTTGAACACCTGCTGTTCAAAGGCGTTGCCTGCTGGCGGCCAGGAACAGATCACCACTTCCGGGGCATGCTCGCGCAGCGCCTCATGGGCATCCTGCCTGATCACGGATTCGGGATATTTTATGTCATGTTTCCAGCTGTAATCGTCAGTTGCCCTGATCTTGACACCCCTGTCGGCCAGAAATCGCGTCAATGTGCCATCTCCCGCAGCAATCTCCAGACAGCTCTTCGCCCCTATCAGCACGGCAAGCTCTTTTATCAGCTGTCCGGAATAAAAACAGTAGATCCCTTCCGGCTGAACAAGCGGCATCAGCAGTCTCTTCTGCCACAGCAGCGGCCAGACCAGACGAAACCAGAACAGGGAGACCGGCTTGCGCACAAGAGCGTCGGCAAAAAGCAATTTTTGCGCAAGATAGCCATTAAGCAGATTAAAGCGGACTTTCCCCTTCTCAATGCCGGTAGCTTCCGAGATCAGATGCTGCTTGATCGCCAGATGCGCCATGCGCGTGCGTATCGCCTGCTGAACCAGCGCAGCGGCGATTTTTTTATCACCCCGGCTCGCCTGTAATTTTCTCTCCAAGAGCCGTTCAGACTGCGACATGCGATTAAGATATGCCGGCAGTTCGCTTGCCGTGCCGTTGGTGACAATGTCGGCAAGCTCGCGCCGGACCATCTCCAGCAACTCCGGATATTGTGCGTCCAGGTCGTCCAGTGACGGTTTTGACTGCAGCCATTTCATCACCTTTTCAAGAGATTCATTCTTCACGACGGTTCCTTACCATTTCGAATCAATTTCTTCGGCAATTTCCAAATGACATATTCTGTCATACCGTTCTGCTATGCTCTGCTCATAATCAGTTATAAAAGGAGAGTATATGGAAGCTGTAATGATAGCAGGTATTGCAGTGGTGGCGGTCGGCGGTTGGTATTCAGTTCTTGATCTGCTGGCGGACATCGGAATCCGGATCGGAAAGGACAGCCGTTCAGAGGTCAAGAGCAACAGTTTTTCCCATACCTGCCATATCCCGGCGCAGCGAAGGATCAAGCAGATGGCGGGGGTGAACATTTGAAAGAGCTTTCAAGAGACTGCTCTTGACATGCGGAATATCGACCTGCAACTCTTTTAATAGCCGTTTCATCCGCTTCCGCTGTATGTCGGCAGTACCGCAGACCGGGCAGCAGCAGCAGACTATCGGCAGTTCCGCCTGACGGGAAAACGCGACGATATCTTCTTCGGCGAGATAAACAAGCGGCCTGATTACGGTAATAATGCCGTTGTCGGCGAGCATGGACGCGGACATCGACTTGAGTGAACCGACAAAAAACTGGTTCAGCAGCAGCGTCTCGATAAAATCGTCCTGATGATGGCCGAGCGCCAGCTTATTGCATCCCAATGTTTGCGCCGTTTCATAGAGCGCTCCCCGCTTCAGGCGCGAGCATATTGAACAGTACGAAGAGCCGGGACGGCGTTTTTCCTGAATGATTGCATAATGTTCACTCGGCACCATCCGATAGGAGAAACCGTGCTTTTGGAAGAAGCCTTCGATGACATCGGTACGGTAGCCGGGGTAGCCGGAATCAATATTGACCGCGATCAGTTCAAATGTCACCGGAGCCCGTCTGCGCAGCTCTTCCAGTATAAGAAGCAGCGTATAGGAATCCTTCCCCCCTGAAACGGCCACTGCAATGCGATCACCCTCCTCTATCAACCCGAAATCGGCGATGGCTTTGCCGACACCATGGCGCAGTTTTTTGAAAAGTCGGTTGTCTTTGAACTCGGCGCACGGATTATTCGTTGCAGAATTGTTCATCATTTATAATCGCCCCAGAAAATCCCGCACCATCGGGGCAAAGGTTTCATGTTCCAAAAGAAAAGCGTCGTGACCGTATGCCGACGTGATCAGATGATATTCCACATTTTTTCCAAGCCCGCTTAAGCAGGCGACCATCTCTTCCGTCTGATAAGGGGGATAGAGCCAGTCAGAGCTAAAGGCGTAGAACTGGAGCGGCGCCTGAATCTGGTCAAAAGCTTCCGCCATCGATTCATACCCCCAGGCGACATCGTAGAGATCCAGCGACTTGGCCAGATAGAGAAAAGAGTTGGCATCGAAACGATCGACAAAGTTGTAGCCGTTGTAGTTCAGATAGCGCTCGACCTCAAACTGGCCGAAAAAATCAAACTGGCCGTCCCGTGCGGAAAAGCGGCGCCCGAATTTGGCGTTCATCGACTCATCGGAGAGAAACGTAATGTGGCCGATACCGCGGGCCAGCGCCAAACCATCCTTTGGATTATGCTTGTATTCACCTTTGCGCCAGGTGGGATCGTTAAAAATGGCCCAACGGGCAACGGCGTTTAGTGAAATAGCCTGAGGCGAGGGGCGCGGTGTCGCGGCCAGAACGATGGCCGAGGCAATGCTGTCAGGATACTGCGTCGCCCATTCGAGAGCCTGCATGCCACCCATGCTCCCCCCCATGACCGTCAGCAGCCGCTCGATACCAAGGGCGTCAATCAGCAGTTTCTGGGCACGAACCATGTCGCGAATGGTAACCACCGGAAAGGAGAGGTTATAGCGTTTTCCGGTTTTAGGATTGATTGAGGTGGGGCCGGTAGAGCCGAAACAGGAGCCGATGACATTTGAGCAGATCACAAAATAACGGTCAGTATCAAGCAGACGACCAGGGCCGACGATGGCATCCCACCACCCAGGCTTTGTTTCGGAGGCGTTCCGTTTTCCGGCCAGATGCGCATCGCCGGTCCAGGCATGCTCGACCAGAATGGCATTAGATCCGGACGCGTTAAGAGTGCCGTAGGTTTCGTACGCCAGCGTGATCGGCGCCAGTATTCGTCCGCTATCAAGACGGATACCGGATTCAAAGGTTTTAGTTAGCTCCGTTATATACCCTTCAGACATAAAAAACCCTTCGCATCAGATGAGAAGGGGCTGGTATAACTGCGCAGCACACCTCTCATCTTTGCCTTTCGGCAGGATTTAGCACCTGACGTCATAATGACCGGTTGCTGTGGCTTCGCAGGGCCTTTTCCCTCCACCACTCTCGATAAGCAGGTTCGTAGTGAGACGATACGAAATATCGGCATATTTTGTCAATAAAATTGAGTACCCGAAGCGATGCTTCATGTCTCCGACCGGCTCTCAAATTGAGTAGAAAACAGCCCTGATTTCTGGTATAAGTTTTCCACTAATCCTGACTCTACTTACCAAGCGTACGCACACTAGGAGCTATCCCATGAAACAACTCGTTGTCGCGATACTTTTCGCTGCCGTGGCACTTTGCGGCTGCGCCCGGAATCATTTCAATATTCCTGCCGAAAATTTCGCTGAAAAAGTCAAGGTTCTCGGGGTTGCCCCGATTCTTATCGATGAGGATTCCGATATCAACTTCCCTCAAAAAGAGCTTCTGATACCGCTCATCTCCGACCTTAACCGGAAATATGATCCACTGATCGTTCGCAAGCTTCAGAGCACCGGAAACTTCTACGCGGTTGCACCGCTGCCGGATGAGCCGCGACAGCTTTTCAATTCATTAATGGCGCGCCGCGAAAAGCGGGATGATGCTAATATTCAGTACAACAAATATTTCTGGAAAAGTGCCGAATTAGATAACTACATAAAGAGTAACCGCCTGGATGCCGTCATGATAATTGTCGTGAGCGGGCTGACCAATACCGCAAAAATCTATTCCAGTAATCTGATGACGTCACTGGAAACCGACTTTAACTTTCTAACGATGACAGCACAGATACTCAGTCCGGATGGCACCATTCTGTGGGAATATCCAAATTTCCGGGAACGACTTTTGTCTTACTACCCGCTGGTCAACCTTCAGTACCCTGATTTCAGCGAATCAGAGGCAAATATGTCCAAAAAAACCGCGGTGCGCTTCAAGACCATTGACGGTATTCGCCGGACCCTGGAGCAGAAAAAAAACGATTGGCTATTTCGCGAGACTCAAGAGCCGGAAGTCTACGGAAAATTGTTTGATGAGATGACCTCTCTGATCAAGAATTCTGTTGCCAAACAGCCGAAAGATACTGCAACAGTTGATGGCAAACCGCTACCGCCGACGCATGGCGCAACGAAACCGGACGATGGGATGAGTAAACCGGCTCCAACCGGGCCGCCTCCGGCGGCAGCCGCAACACCGCCGCCGAAACCGGTTGCTAAAGCTCCTGTTCAGATTTCTTCCCCGAAAACCGTTGCAGCCCCAGCCGGGATTCCTGCCACCGAATCGAACGAAATAGTTCCGGCTACCGAGAGCACCCGTTAGCCTTTTGTTTTGACATGACGACCGTATTTTGCGACAATTGTACGTTTGCTGCAATCTTGACCTGCCGTACCGGAGTCATACAGCACTGAAACTTGAATCAACCGCATACCTGGTAAAGGACACATGATACTTTCACCCAGCGACATAGCTCTCCCCAGGGGCGTAAGCGATTTCCTGCCGGAAGCGGCCGCAAAAATCGGTTCCATTGAGAATCACTTGCTCCGAGTCTTTGAATTATGGGGTTTTCGGCGTATCATCACCCCCAGACTTGAATATGAGGACGTACTGGCAACCGGCATGGGTGATGAGCTCAAGGGTAAAACCTACCGTTTTGACGATCGCCAGTCAGGCAGACTGCTTGCGCTCCCTCCCGATATTACCCCGCAGATAGCTCGTATTGCGGCAACCCGCATGTCCACACTGCCGCTGCCGCACCGTATCAGCTACAGCGGGCGGGTGTTGCGCCAGACCGAAATTCAGGCTGGACGTAGTCGCGAGATATTCCAGACCGGCGTAGAATTGATCGGTCTGAACGCGCCTGAAGCCGATGCCGAGATGATTGTCATGGCGATTGAGGCGATGCAGGTCCTGGGGCTGGATAATTTCACAATCGATCTCGGCCAGGTAGAATTTTGCCAGGGGGTCTTTCAATCTTCCGGCTTGAATGGTGAACCGCTTCGGCAACTGCGTGAAGCGGTGTCGCGAAAGGACAGTTCGGCAGTGGCGGCTCTGCTCCAGGAGCATCCGGTTTCTGCCGCTTCCGCTCGCGAGCTGACCGCGCTGCCACGACTGTTTGGCGGACGGAATGTGCTGAAAACGGCGCAAGGGATTGTTACCAACTCTCGATCACGTGCCGCCTTGGAAAATCTGCAACAGGTACTGGATATTCTGGACATTCACGGCGTCACCGACTTTCTTTCGATTGATCTGGGAGAAACGCGGGGGCTTGATTATCACTCCGGCATCACCTTCGAAGGTTTCGTAACCGGCTTTGGCGAGCCGGTCTGCAGCGGCGGCAGGTACGACAATCTGACCAGGCGTTACGGATTCGATGCGCCGGCTACCGGTTTTACGTTCAATCTGCTCAATCTGCTGCAGACAGTCGAACGCCGACCGGAGCTGCAAGGGTGCGCCGCCACTGACTTCCTGCTATTCAACACATGCCAGGACCGTCGGGACGTATTGCAGATTGCCCGCCAGCTTCGTTCCTTGGGGTATACCACCGCCCGAGACATCATTCGCCGCGATTATGCCCAATCACTGGAATACGCAAAAAAAATGAATATTCGCTGCATGCTTGTTGTCGACGACGACCAGGAGCAGTATCAAGCCGTCCGTAGCGTTGATGGATGTACGATCCCGATCAAAAAGAGTATGATTACCAGTCCGGGACTTATAAACTATATCGAAGAAAGCCAGGGAGAAAACTGAACATGGCAAATGTTGTTATTGTAGGCGCCCAATGGGGCGATGAGGGTAAGGGTAAAGTCGTCGATATCTACACTGAGCATGCCGATGATGTCGTCCGCTATCAGGGTGGCAACAACGCCGGGCACACGCTGGTGGTCGGCAACGAAAAGGTCGTTCTGCACCTGATTCCCTCCGGGATTCTGCACGAAGGCAAACGCTGCATTATCGGCAACGGCGTGGTCCTCGACCCTGAGGTGTTCATCAAGGAGATCACCAAGCTCAAGGAGTCTGGACGGATCAAGGACGATGCCTGCCTGCTGCTCTCCGAATCTATGCACATTATCATGCCTTATCACAAGCGGATCGATATCGCCCGTGAAGCAAAAAGCGGCGACAAGAAGATCGGCACCACCGGACGCGGTATCGGCCCATGTTACGAAGACAAGATCGGTCGTCGCGGCATCCGCCTGATGGACCTGATCGATTCTGACACGTTTGCCCGTAAACTGAAAGAATTTCTGGTTGAGAAGAACTTCCTGCTGGAAAGTTTTCTCGGAGAGCCCCCGTGCAGTTACGATGAAATTTTTGCCGAGTATCAGGGCTACGCCGATGTTCTGCGCCGTTATGCCGCCGACACCGCTCTGATCCTCAACAAGGACCTCAAGGCCGGAAAGAAGGCTCTCTTTGAAGGGGCGCAAGGGACGCTGCTTGATATCGACCACGGCACCTACCCCTTTGTAACCTCGTCATCGACCTGTTCCGGCGGTGCCTGCACCGGCTCCGGTGTCAGCCCACGGGAAATCCACGAGATCATCGGCATATCGAAAGCCTATGTGACCCGTGTCGGCAGCGGCCCCTTTCCAACCGAACTGCAGGATAACTTTGGTGAAGAGCTCCGCAGAATCGGTGGCGAGTTTGGCGCAACTACCGGTCGCCCAAGGCGCTGCGGCTGGTTCGACGCGATGGTGATCCGCTATGCAGTTCGAGTAAACGGCCTGACCGGCATCGCCCTGACCAAGCTCGATGTCCTGTCCGAATTCGACACGATCAAAGTCTGCACCGGCTATACCTGTAATGGAAAAACTCTGGAGACGCTGCCGGCCCAGCTGGAACTGTTTGAAAAATGCCAGCCGGTTTACGAGGAGCTTCCAGGCTGGAAGCAGGACATCACCGCTGCCCGCACTTTTGATGAGCTGCCGGCGACCGCCCAGTCGTATGTACGGCGGCTGGAAGAGCTGGCCGGCTGTCCGATTGTGCTGGTATCGGTCGGCCCACGTCGCGACCAGACGATAACCATCAGGAATCCATTTGCCTGATCGCATGAACAGATAAACGGAATAAGTAGAAAGGCCGACATGATTGTCGGCCTTTCTGCATTCAGTGGCCATATCGGCATCATTGTGGCATATCCCAGCCGTATTCAAGTCGTATCACACGTTGACATATCTCGTCAGCAGATCATAATTTGTTTGTATGGCTATCGAATATAGTGATATTTAATAAGTAATTTCAGGGGAAATAATAACTAACCGTCAAAATCGAGCCATCGACATGGATAATGAGAATTCACCCGGAAACATGAATCAGATGCAAGCGGCGGTACGTGCCGAGCAAGTGAGCATGCTCTATGACGCAATACCAGCCTCGACAGTGGCCAACCTAGTGATCGCGGTGCTGCTGGTCTTTGCTCAGTGGAGTGCCATTGAGCATACCCTATTGGTCTGGTGGTTAAGTATTACCGTGACAGTTGTTCTGCTGCGCGTCCTCCTGTTTATTGCCTACAGACGCTCGGCACCGAGTGTCGATGAAATTGGGATTTGGGGTAACCGCTTTACCGTGGGTTCTTCTGTTTCTGGCCTTACTTTCGGCACCGCGGGCATTTTACTGTTTAAGGTGGCCGGGCTTAGTGAGACATCCTGAGGGGTGAAATAAGCAATGACCCTTGGTTGTTGAGGTTTCCTGGTTTCAGGCTACCAGTCTCATTTGTTCAAGTCCTTGGAAATAAGCCTCATCCGGTGTCAGTTTGTCA
>CAIYDX010000284.1 GCA_903925005.1 uncultured Geobacteraceae bacterium | reverse complement strand
CCATGCGTGACCTGGTACGAGCTCGTCAGGATGCTGTAAAAGCCGGACGGGTATCCAAACAGCAGCTCAAGGGCTTCCTCCTCCGGCATGGCATTAAATTCACCGGGAAGGGCGACTGGAAGCAAACTCACATGATTTGGCTTGCTGGGTTGGCAATGCCGATTCCGGCGCAACAAATCGTCCTTCAGGAATATATCAACACCGTTAAAGACTGTACGGGACGGATAGCCAGACTCACGTCGCAGATTCAGGAAGTTCTCCCTTCGTGGGAACTGGCTCCTGTAGTTCAAGCATTGCAGGCAATGCGTGGTGTTTCGTTGCAGGTGGCAGTAACCACGGTAGCCGAACTTGGTGACCTGAAACGCTTTGATAATCCGCGCAAGTTGATGAGCTACCTTGGTCTCGTTCCTTCCGAACACTCCAGTGGCGGCAGTCGGAGAACCGGAAGCATAACCAAGGCTGGCAATGGTCATGTAAGGAAAGCCCTCGTCGAAGCGGCTCATACATATCGGCTCAAAGCCCGTATTGGTAAAGAGCTGCTTGCTCGTCAGGCGGGGCTGCCAAAACAGATTTGTGATATTGCCTGGAAAGCCCAAATCAGACTCTGTAGTCGCTTCCGCAAAATGGAAGCCAGAGGTAAAAAACATCAGACGATCATTTGTGCTATAGCAAGAGAACTCTGTGCCTTCATGTGGGCCATTGCCAAAGAAGTCAAACCAATAACGGCATGTAATTAGAAAGAACAAAAACTTCACAAATAGGAGCATCACACGTAACTAACGCACAAGACTTCCAGGGTATAAGCAGAGATGTAACCGCGGTCGGAGAACCCTCGAACATTCTATGGGACAGACATCAGTTTGACTCCCGCTGTTAGACCGAGGCAGCTCCACGACGAAACCAAGTCATGCGGTAACCAACCCGCGAATATCAGAGTGAACAACCGTCGAGCATCAGGTTGCGTCTCTGTTTATACACTGGAAACATAAAGCAAAAACGAACAGCGAAAACCGAAAACCGTTGTTGATGGACTACTTTTTTCTATTGACTACTGGCGGACATATCAGATTCAGGACGATGCTGTCGTCAATTGCATCTGCAAGTGAGGAAGCAAGTGCAAATTCTTGAACTGAGATACTTTCTTTAAGCTCGCTCTTGAAATAACTGATAACATAAACGGTAAAAAGCATGAGCATGGTAACAATAAAAAGGCAGAGTATGATAGTAGCCTTGAGATTCCTGTTCATTGATTTGAGCATGAGAAAATCAAGCACGAGCAACCTCCATAAATAAAATAAAACACATTTTCCTTTTATCCAGGATTCGACAAGAAGGAATCCTTTGCTACAATAAGCACCCTGTTTCAGTGGTTCCGGACTTGTCTAGCAAACCTCTGGGGCCAACTAATAAACAGTGTTATCTCTACCATTCTGAGGCAATTAGAGGCCATTTGCAATAAAAAACGGGCAACCTTATCCATGTCCACTTTTCTCAAAAAATTATTTTTACAACTAAATTCCAGTATAGCATTTATTCAGATAGTCATATTGTTTGTGAAGGGATAGTAAACTGGAATTGTTTATGCGGTTGACCTGAT
>CAIYDX010000283.1 GCA_903925005.1 uncultured Geobacteraceae bacterium | reverse complement strand
GCAGAAACTACCATCTTAAACTAAAAGCATTATTGTCTTGACCAAAGGGTCCACTAAACCGTTCTCGCCGAATGCTATCGGGAACTGGGCCGGGAGAGGATAGAACAGGAAGAACCGGACCAGTCAATCGAATATTTTAACAAGGCGCTTTTCCTTAATCCGAACGACACCGACAGCATTACCGGGGTTGTAATAGCCCACATAGCTGTAAACACCCCGGCCGAAGGGCGCAAGTTTCTGCAGGAACACGCCCGGGTTGTCATGGACAAGGCCGGCATGGAGAGTTACAACGACAGCCTGTCTTATCTTTATGCCGCGGAGGCGAAACAGGCTGAGAGGGGAAGGGACTACGCCCAGGCCGAACAGCTCATGCGCAATGCGATCAAGATTCATCCCGGCGAACGAGCATATATAATCGGCTTGGCCGCTATACTTGCTAAAGAGGCAAAATCTGGCGAGGCATTAAAGCTGCTGGAGGAAGGCAGAAAAGGATGCGGCGATGAAACCTGCCGTCTGGAATATTCCACCGAACTGGCTCGGCAGGAACAGATAGAACGGATGATTAAACGACTGAAGCAGGTACGATGAGAAATCCCCCTCTTAGTCCTAAAGAGGGGGATTTCTCATCTTGTTACAGAGGCATCAGATTTACAGCGTGACAAATTACAGCCGCGATATCAGTTCTGTACGACACCACGCACCCGGTAGACAAACTCTCCGGTCAGCACATCTTCCCACTGCCACCCTTGGACGGTGGAACGGCTGTCATCGGGGCCGTTGACCCGTTTGCCGGGGGTGTAGAACCAGTTCATGATCGCCTCGCCGGAATGACGCAGCACCATCCAGTATTTTCCGGGTGCCAGTTTCGTATTATCCGGCAGCGTAAAACTTACCCAATAGTATCCCGGCTTGCGGGTTATTTTCTCAAGCGATACCGGCATGGAACGAACTCCGTCGAGACTAGGCTTGCCCCCTTCATCCTTAACGACATCCAAATACACAGTGCCGTCGCCTCCGAACTTACGCATCGCCAGCGCCGCCTCTGTGACGGCGAGAGGGACATCGAGAGTGAATGCCTGTGCATAAAGGTATCGGGATGTGGCATATTCGGCGGTTTCCTGGTCAAAACTCCGGTGTCCCACGTTGCCGTCCACCTTATATGCTTCCACAAGAGAGGGGAAATCCCTGTTGCCGATTTCAATAGCGGTGCCGGGCTGCGGCTTTGGCGGAACCGGCTTTGGCGGCCTCTTGACCGACAGCGGTTTGTACTCCGGCAATGGAATAGGCTTGGGTATTACTTTCGGTTGTTCATCCTTCGCAACATCCACCGGTTTTACCGGAGGCGGTTCCGGCTTGGGTGGTGGCGGAACAGGCTTGGGCTTGATTTTAGGCTGTTCATCTTTTGCTATAGCTTTCGGCTTTGTCGGAAGCGGCTCCGGCTTGGGCTTGATAGTTGGCGGCACATCCTGCGCAACCACCGGCGCTGTCGATGATACCGGTCCCGCAAGAATATAGGCGGACGGCAGAGCAAGCGCTTCCCGCAGACGCAGATTCACGGTATCGGTTGAGTATTTTGCCTCAAGGCTCTCACTCATCCGGGGAACGACCGGTGCGCCACTCCAATACTCAAGGATATCATCAGCATCAAGACCATGCCCGAATTTAATATGACGGGTCGAGGTGAATAGTCGTGACTGCTGTGGATCACACGGCAGCCATCCCAGATCCGGATACCAAACCTCTATCCAGGCATGCAATCCCTCCCCCATTCCCTGAACCAGGGAAGAACCCTTGTTATCAAGCGGAATCTTCCATTTATCCTTAAGCGTCTGACCAATGGAAACCCGGGCAGGAATTCCGGAGGCCCGCAACAGAGCCACGGCAAGATGGGAAAAGTTCTGGCAGTTGCCGGTTCCGGTACTTAAACCATATAAAGCATCAAACTGTTTTGGGCTGTATTCGTACTTTATCGCATCGGCAACATGGGTAAGAATGGCACTAACCGCCTGGTGTTCAGTGGTAATTCCTCGCGTCAATTCGCCGGCCAGCTCAATTACCTGGGGCGCTTCACTCTGAACCAGCTTGCTTTTTTTAAGAAAGCGCCGTTCGGAATCCGGAACGTCCTGCAATGGAAAAGGCGACAGGCTGGTGCGCGGGGAGATAGTGGCCGTGATGCCGGTGGTATAGCTGATGGCAACCTGAGCATCTCCCTGGAGTTTACGCCAGACCAGTTTGCGCGAACGATTGCCATACTGATCGGTCGTCTCCTTATCTTCTGTCGGCTGCGGCTTTGCGGAAACCTGAAAATCATCCAATCGCTGGATATTGCCGGAAGAGTTATAGATGGAAGGCACCGAAAACTGGTAGGTGAACTGACTGAGTGTCTGGTCGACCGAGAAGGTTATATTTTTCTTCACGGTTACCGTCCCGTCGAGCTTCCCCTCGACAACCAGGGTCTTTGCCCAAACGGAAGAGACAGACGCCGCAAAAATAGTGAAAACTAATATCAGGTGTTTGAAACGGGCCATATGGACCTCGATATAAACATGCAGATTTACTTTAGTAAGTTAGAAACCTTCTTCTTTGCT
>CAIYDX010000282.1 GCA_903925005.1 uncultured Geobacteraceae bacterium | reverse complement strand
GCAGAAACTACCATCTTAAACTAAAAGCATTATTGTCTTGACCAAAGGGTCCACTAAACTGTACCCTTCAGTTATACAAATAGGAAAGCCGTTCTCCTCAAGGGGAACGGCTTTGTTTACGATCAGGGTCAATCATCAACTTATATCGTTGTTAGATCAAATTTCAGCTACTAACTACCCGTTTTTACGGCGTCGCTTATTTGGTGGGCTAGCTGTTAGATTGTTTTCTGCTTCAGGAGTATTAGAAGGGGGTATTGACGTAATTTTGAATTGTTCCATCCTTTCAGAAAATGTAGGCCCAACAATATCAGCAGAAAAGAATTGGTGCTTTAGTGCGCGGCAAATTCCTTCAATGCTAGGAAAAAGTGACATTTCGTTGATTCCCATTAAATTCAATTCTTTTAAAATATGAGGTTTTTCTTTAACAGACAATCTCGCAGTATATAAAAAGGTTTTTTTTGATTCAATGGATCGTTCACCTATATATTGCTCAATATCATCAATATTAGTTACAATAAACCTACCTTGTTGAGGGATAATTCTCGGATTATATTTGGCATAAGGCCGTAATGCGCTAACAATTTTTTTTGAATCCTTAAGATCATATATTTGTTCAAAAGATTTTGTCCATTCAAGATAATCGAAAATATATATTTTAACATGTGAAGTGGTTGCGCTTTTTGAGACATGTGTGTAAGCAATGAACCTCCCCATTTCAAAAGGAGAGTTCAATGCAACAACATCGTACACGTCACAGCGCAGCTTTTAAGGCCAAGGTTGCTTTGGCCGCCCTATCGGAGTCAAAGACTCTGGTGGAGCTTGCAACCGAGTACCAGGTTCACCCGACCCAGATCACCCGTTGGAAGCAGGATCTGATTGCAAATGCTTCTGACCTTTTTGGCAAGGGCAAAAAGAAAGAAGTCAACCATGAGGGCGAAGTGGCCGAGCTTCACCGCCTGATCGGCAAGCTCAAGGTTGAGAATGATTTTTTGTCACATCTGCCCGGACTGAACTTGGCCGGGCGCAGAAACAACAAGTGATCGCCACCGGCCATCCCGAGGTTTCTGTTGAACGCCGCTGTCAGCTTCTGGGGTTGCCTCGTTCCAGTTATTACCGTGGCCCAGCTTCTGGCTTTCGTTCCGGTGATCTGGAAATGATGCAGCGGATTGACAAGCTCTACATGGAGCAACCCTGGATGGGAAGCCGTTCACTGGCCAACCACATCACGACTCCAGAAGCGCCCTTGGGACGAGATCGTGCCCGCCGCTTGATGCTCGTCATGGGTATAGAATCCTTGGCTCCACAGCCTGGCACCAGCAAGCGTCAGCCGAAGCATCCGGTCTATCCCTATCTGCTGCGGGGAATGACCATTGACGCGCCCAATCAGGTCTGGGCGACTGACATCACCTACATCCCCATGGCACGGGGATTCATGTACCTGATAGCGATCATGGACTGGGCCACCAGAAAGGTACTGTCCTGGCGGCTGTCCAATACGCTGGATACCCGATTCTGCGTAGAGGCGCTCAAAGAAGCTCTGTTCAAATACGGCGCCCCGGAGATTTTTAACACCGACCAAGGCTGCCAGTTTACCAGTGAAGCATTCACGTCCGTGCTCAAAACCTGGAACATCAAAATCAGCATGGACGGCAAAGGGCGTTTCAGAGATAACATCTTCGTCGAACGGCTCTGGCGCACGCTGAAGTATGAAAGAATCTACCTGAACGT
>CAIYDX010000281.1 GCA_903925005.1 uncultured Geobacteraceae bacterium | reverse complement strand
TCCCCAGGTGAGCAGTTTTTTCATCGAACACCGCTCTTTGTCATATTGCCTGCCTTTACACAAACAGCATATTTAAGATAGCGCCCCTCGGGAAAGGTCACCGGATAGGGGAAATCTTCCGGCTGTCCGAGCAGCGAGATCGCCCGCAGCTCACAACCGCCATGCAACGCGCCCCGGCGCAACTCCTTAAGGTAATCGGCGACATCTACCTTCTGGTGATTGGATGATGTTATCATTAGCCCGTTCTCGGCCAGCAGCGGCAGGGAGGCCGCCGCCAGGTCGGAGGTGCCGCCGCGAGTGGTAAAGCGGCTTTTGGAAGTTGTGGAAAATGAAGGTGGATCCATCAGAATGACGTCAAAGATCCGCCCGCTCTGCGCCAGCGTATTCAATACGGCCAGACAGTCGCCGACGATGAATTCATGCTGCCTTGGATTGAGACGGTTAGCAGCGAAATTGTCTCTGGCCCATTCGGTGTAATTCGCCGAAGCATCCACACTCGTCACCTGTGCAGCCCCGGCAGCGGCAGCCGCCACAGAAAACGCGCCGGTGTAGGAGAAGAGATTGAGCAGCCGTTTGCCCTTAACCCGATTCATAAGATCGCGGCGGTTGCGGCGCTGATCCAGGAACAGCCCCGTGTTCAATCCCTGCTCCAAACTGACAAGAAAAACGAGGCCGTTTTCACGAACTTCCAGACGCTGCGGGGCTGCTTTTCCAACCAGAAGACGTCCGTAATTTTTACTGTCACTGGCAGCCTCCAGCTCACGGGTTTTCTGCGGCCGGCTTTTTTCATAAATTCCGAGAGGCGACAGCAGCTCCTGCAGAATTTGGGTGATCAGTTTGAGGTGAGGTCGCCAGGCAGCACTGTAGAGCTGCAGCATCAGATAATTGGCGTAATTATCGATTGTCAGGCCCGGCAGGCCATCCCCCTCGGCGTTTACAATCCGGTATGCGGTAGAGTCGCTCAAGTCGGCGTGACTGCGGCGCAGCTTGATGGCGCAAAGCAGCCGTTCAGTCAGCCAGGGGCGATCAATCTGTATTCGTCTCCGATCCAGTACCCGCGCAACGATCCGCTCCCCTGGATCAAGCAGGGCCGTGGCTAGAAAGCGTCCCTGAACATCGCAGAGCGAAATGGTCTCTCCGGGGCTGCCTGTCGGCCACTTTCTTGTGTAGGCATCAGCGACAACCCAAGGGTGTCCAAGCTCCAGCATTCTGGCCGTTTCGGGGCCGACTGTTCGTGATGCATCTATTGATTTCACACGTTCTCCACAATTAACCTTCAACAGAATAAACTTGGATGAGAGATGAGTGTTGAGAGATGAGAAAATCCCATAACCCTCATCCCTCATCCTTTATTGTAAATCTTCCCCCACAATCTTCCTGCCCCCCGCGGATTTTTTCTACGGCATGGCCGAGCGTCGGCCAGACCGCCTCCAGGTTTTCCAGAGCGCCTTTGGGGCTGCCGGGGAGGTTGATGATCAATGACTGGTTGCGTATGCCGGCCACGGCACGAGAGAGGGATGCCATCGGCGTTTTTTCAAGGCTTCGGATGCGCATTAGTTCACCGAGACCAGGAATCAGACGTTCTGCGACCCGCATTGTGGCTTCGGGGGTAATGTCGCGCGGCGAAACACCGGTGCCGCCAGTTGTCAGAATCAGGTCGGCTGTATCGGCATCGGCCCATTCCGTCAATACCTCGACAATCTGCTCGAATTCATCGGCAATGACACGGGACTGGACGGTGCAAACTCCCCGCTCGGCCAGCCAGGCCGCCAAAGCGGGGCCGCTTTCATCAATTCGCTCGCCTCGTGAGCCTTTGTCGCTTAAAGTCAGAATAGCCGCCCTCATTAATATTATCCTCCTGAAATAATATGTGTGCTTCTGAGTAACTTCATCGTAAGTATATGAATTTACGTGGTCATACAGTTTGTGGTTCGTCTTGTAATGAAACCAGTTTGAACCCCATTTCTTGGGCTCTACGTTTCAGATTTTGCACTACCCGTGATCGGTAACGTTCTTCATACTGCTCCTGTCCGGCATCAACAAATGCTGTACCGTGCTTGAGCATGCTGTAGACCAATCTGGCCAATTTGTGAGCTGTTGCAGTAATGGCTTTGGGTGCTCCCAGTCGTGACCGCTGCCGCCTCAAGTATGCACCTAACGCGCTCTTTGAATTGAATAACGTCAGTGCAGCCATACGCAGTGCCGATGCGGCTCGATTGGCAACAGGCTTGGTGGCGCTGCTCAATATCTTGCCACCGCTGATTTTGGAACCGGGGCAGAGGCCAAGCCAAGAAGTGAAGTGCTTGACGGTCTTCCAGCGGTTCATGTCTGTTCCGATCTCGGCGATGATCTTGAGCGCCGTGTTGGTGTTGATGCCATTGATACTGGAAAGATCTGCTCCTGACATTTGTTGCAATGCTTCTTCAATGCTGCGGGGTGGTTTACTGTCAGGATCACTGCCATCAGATGAATCGAAGCTTTTGAGTTGCTCCAGTATCTGTTGGTCGCAGTCTGCGATCTTTTGCAGGTAGAACTCGTAGAGTTCAACTGCCTGCTGCAGGCTGAACAGATGCTCGACGCGGTAGTTGCCGTGCAAGGAACGGGCAATGGTTTCTTCGGTGTTTTTGCAACGCTTGTCTCGTAGGCCGGCCAGAACCTTGGGATTGCGTTCACCTGCAATGATTGCTTTTATGATTCCCATGCCGGTCACACCGGTTATGTCAGTCACTACGTTGTGCAGTTGCACGTTCATCTGGGCAAGAGCTTTCTGCATCCGCTGGATGTGGGAAGCCGAACTCCGCACCAAAGTTGCTCGTTGGCGGACATATGCCCGTAACGTACAGATTTGATCAGTTGGACGAAAAGCGCCTCGCAGCAGACCGTAAGTGTGCAACTGCTGCAACCACTGGCAATCCAGTACGTCGCTTTTTCTGCCGGGAACATTCTTGACATGACGGGCGTTGACAAGTCTTACTTCAAAGCCATGACGCTCAAGGAGTTCAAAGACCGGAATCCAGTAAATGCCAGTTGATTCCATGGCAACGGCTGTGATACCGCAGGAGCGTAACCATTTTGCAAGGCGTTCGAGGTCGTCAGTGAACGTCGAAAACTCTTGCACCGGTTTTTCATCAGCTCCATCTGGTACGGCAACAAAATGGCTCCGAGAGCCAACATCGATACCTGCAGCATGCTGATTCAGGTGCTGCAGATGCTTTGGAAGCTTTATGCTTCCCTTCTTGGATGGCTTCTTCTGCTTCATCGGTCTGGCCTCCGAAAATGAACTCGGCATGACCGGAAAGGGGAGCTGTCGAATAGGCTCTCTTCTGAACGGGATAGCAACTGCTTCACCAGTGAAAAAACGCCAGCTCCCGAACCACGCTAATTACCGGGCACAAAGCACCAATGGCGATACGGCTTCCTCATTCCGGCTGCCACAGTATGGTAGCCAATCTTGAGGTGAATCTCAAGTTACTCTATGAAAAAGCGTCCCGAAGGGGCGTAGGTCGCTAATTTGTGAAAAATCTTCAGCTGATGGCATTTTTCAAGAAACCATCGGATCGCACTATACTGATGCCGTCGTACATTTGTCAATGCTGCGCCGTGCACTGGACAGCCGGTCTTGCCAAACCGGATTGGCCTGATAATTGCTCATCTAGACGCGGAGTCTTGAGAATGATGTTGTCTTACTCATTACAGGTACCAGGCATATCCCCATAAAATAACCATTATCACACAACAATTAATATGTTACGTGACGATCCCCTGAAAACAATTATTTTTAGGGCAGTGTTATTTGGCGGGGGTCATGCGGTTATTTCACCGGACGGCTGCTTAACTTATTTTAGGTGTAATCAATATAGATCCTCTTGACAAAAGCGGGCAAAGGAGTATTTAAAAGGGCTTGAATAAGGCTGCAAACGCAGCGGGTGTAACAGAAAGGAGAAGCCTCCGGCCATTGCTCAAACGTTATAGTAATAATATTTCATAAAATGACTCAGTAGAACGCATCTTCCGGAAAGGAGGGAATATTTTGAAACGTAATTACATGAAGAAAAGCTGTCTAACCCTTGGAATAGGGGCGGTAGCGCTGGCATCGTCGTTGTTGTGTTCGGCGCCGCTCAGTGCGAACGATTATTCAATTTCAGGGGAGTCCAACACGATTCTCCGCATGCGGAAAACGGTTGACCAGAATAACGTGTTGCCGCTCTACGATTATCTTCGTCTCAACATGACCGACAATCGCAGTGACGGCTCGGGGGTGGACTTTAACTTTGGCGGCTGGGGTCGTGCCGATTTGGCGCAGAAGTCAAATGCCACCAATCCGGATGGCGATATTCAGTACGCCTATCTTACCTACCATGCTGCCAAAAACAACAGCGTGGTCACCATTGGTCGCCAGTTTGTCAGTGAAGGCGTTGCTGCCGAGCGGATCGACGGCCTCTTCCTGCGCTCCGACCTGGACTTCGGTTTTGGCGCATCGGCATTCGTCGGCAATTCCGTAGTCACCCAGCCGCTTGCATATCAACCGGACTATCGGGGTGGGGCGCTTATCTATGGCGGCCGCGTCTTCCAGGCCGACAAGAACTATTACACCATCGGTGCGAGCGCCCTTAAAAGCGATCGTGCAGACAAGAGTCACTACCGCGAAGAGGAGGGTGTAGACCTCTGGCTGCATCCGCTCTCGCAAGTCGACCTGGTCGGTCGTTCAAACTACAACAACGTAACGAAAGGGTGGATGGAAAACAGCTATGCGCTCAGCTACTCACCGCTGGCGACCCTGCGTCTCGGCGCGGATTTTTCAAACATCAACCTCAAAGACTATCTGGCTAATGTCACGACCTCGGCGTTAAGCTACCTCAACCCGGTCCTGAGCATCAACAACAGGCAGAATTCCTACGGCGCTTCCGCGGCCTATATCGGGATCAAAAATCTGACCCTGGCGGCGGACTATAAATTCTACAGCTATGACCAGTCGGGCAACGCTGCGTATTTTGGCGGCAAGGTCGTTTATTCGTTGCCGGAATCGTACACGGTTGGCGGTGCGGTTCATCGCATGGACGGTGGCATCGACAAACTGCGCTACATGGAATATCGCGCGTTTGCATCTAAAAAAATGGGTCATACCGACCTGACTGTCGATGCAACCAATACAAACTACGACAATGCTGTCAACGGTATTAAAAACAGCTATACAATCACCGGAGCAGCCGGTTACGAAGTCAGCCACAAGTTGAAAGTCGGTGCCGACGTTGAATACTCCAGAAATCCCGATTTTAACAATGATGTCCGCGGGCTGGTGAAGGCAACCTATACCTTTGACACAAAGTCAGCTGCTGAAGGGGGGACAAAGAGTGAGAAATAAAATTGGTATTCTAACTATTCTTTTACTGATGGGGTTGTTGTACGCCTGTGCCAACACCAACAGTTTGCCGCGTGTCCACCCAGAAGATGTCAGGAAGATGAATTTGGGGCGCCCTGACTGTACAGAATGTCACACCGATTCATGGTCGGCGCTGAATCACCGCGCTCCTGA
Organism: uncultured Geobacteraceae bacterium; assembly: GCA_903925005.1. GTDB lineage: Bacteria > Desulfobacterota > Desulfuromonadia > Geobacterales > Pseudopelobacteraceae > JACRCG01. Next base: position 5,802 of record CAIYDX010000281.1, on the reverse strand, counting down.
CTTTATGGCTAAGCATCGCTTCTATGCGGGCACCGCCCGTCAGGTTTGCAGTGCGTGCCATCATGAAACGTTCTGCGCCGATTGTCATGCTCACCGGGAAGAGATCAAGCCGAGTGATAAAATCACCGACGATCCGCAGCGTTCGCTCCCGCACCGAGGCGATTACATCAGCCAGCACAAGATTGACGGCAGGATAAATCCGGTAAGCTGTGTCAAATGTCACGGACGCCAGAATAATGAGAGGTGCGTGTCATGTCACAAATAAAAACATTACTTGCAATTTCCGCTCTTGTTCTTGGTTTGATGCTAAGCGGCTGTGCCGACAAAAATTCCCAGTCGGGATTCGACACTGAAAGCGGTACTCATGCGGCTGACTGGGTGTCGCAGCACTGGCAGGTATATGATCAGGCTACCGGCAATGTCGCCGGTAAGACGATTGCAACGTCGACAGGCGCAGCCGGTACGACGTGTGCAACTTGCCACGGCACCGACCTGACCGGCGGACAAGTCAAGGTGAGCTGCTTCGTACAAGACCTTAACGGCATGCGTTGCCATTTTGACACTAACAGCGCCCAGTATCCGGGCAACCTTGGTCATCCCCCAGGCTTCGGTAATCTGTCGACACAAACAAGCGTGAATTTTCACAATCAGATTATAACGACAATCAAGAATAAATATCCTGCTACCCTGGTGGCCGATTGTGGCCGCTGCCATGCACTGGATGCATCAAACGGTACCGCAGTTACGACAACAACATGTTTCAAATGCCATAACAAATCCGCATCCAGTTTGACCATTGCCGCTGCCGCTAACCAGACCGGTTGCGTTTCCTGTCATGGCGGCAAAACTCTGCGCGCTGACGGTACCGCCGGGCCGAACGGGAGCACCTTCCCCAATACTCAGAACGCACATGGAGTGCACACGTTGTTGGCCGGTGTCACCTGCAGCACCTGCCACAACGGATTCGGCGATGGTACCAACAAACATGCCAACAGCAGCAGCGCTGCCGGCAAAGTTGGTCTTAACCCGACATACAACGCCGAGACCGGAACGTTCAGTTATGATCAGGTCAATCACACCTGCACAAGCGCCCTTTGCCATGGCGGGCAGACCACCCCGGCCTGGAGCGGCCATCTCGACAAATCGGCCATGACCACCTCTTCCGCGTACTGCCAAAGCTGTCATGCAGCAGCCAATGGCACCAACCCTCAGTACAATGATTATTATTCCGGAGGGAATTTCACGGCGACCACCAGTGAACATACGGCTCATCTGGGTAAAACGGTGGAGCATATCGATCCGCTTAATCTTGCTACAACAGCTAACCTGTTCACTAGCGGGAGAGCCATAACCTGTCTTGACTGTCACAATATCGATTTGTTGACAGCTCATTGGGGAACTCTTGCAACACCCAGTAGCGGTGCTGCTCTTTCCACGCTGGCTGGAAACACCATCGGCGGCGGATTGACCCAGATAAGTGGTTATGTTACCAGTACGAAGACTTGCACTACTGCATGTCACACCGGCGTTATCGTCGGTTCACCGAAGGCCTGGTAAAACCAAAAAATGTACAGAGGCCGGCAAGTTGCGTAAGCGCAACTTGCCGGCGAAGCAGAATGAAACTTACTGAAGGATGAAACAGGATAGCCGGATGATCAGAAGCGTGAAAACATATAGTTCGTATATGATAAGAGCTATCGTGCTTGTCACGCTATTGCTGATCACTCTTGGATGCGGTGGCGGCGGGGGTGGCGTTCAGGCGTCCCCCCCGCAGACCGGCTCCGCAAAATTTGTTGACGCTCCGGTCGATGGTTTAACCTATACATCTGGGTCCATCTCCGGCACGACTAAAAATGGCGGCGCGTTCAATTATCAGGTTGGGTCACCGGTAAGCTTTTATGTCGGCGGTATTCTCCTCGGCACAATACCGGCTGATACGCTGACAAAAGCTCCGCAAGGAATCACGACACCGATTGACATGGCTCCGGCCGGTTCAGGCGCCACGACACCCGAGGTCGTCGCCCGTGTAAGATTTCTGACGGCAATCGCTCCGCCCGATTCATCCGGAATTATGACAATTACCCCAGCTATTCAGGGGATTACGAATCAACCGCCGATCAATTTTGCTACAGTGACGGACGCGGTCCTTTTAAATGCCGCCAAAGCGCTTAGTAACTCTGTTGCGGCGTTGCCCGCTTCAACTGACGCTACAAATCATCTGAACAGTTCTCTCTTAAATAACAGTATCTACACTCTTTCAGGGAGTGCAACTCTCAACGGTGCCGCTTATCCGGGCGTTGCCCTGACGGTCGTTGGCGGCGGAACCTCCTATGCCGTTACTACCGACAGCAACGGTAACTTTTCGGTCTCCGGAGTAACAAATGGCACATACACCGTAACCCCAGCTGCTGCAGCCGGTTACGTTTTCTCCCCCTCATTTGGCAAAACCACTGTCAACAACGGCAATCCGCCGGTACTTAATTTCACGGCGGCGGCTACTTATACATTGTCGGGCAAGATCAGTCTGGGGGACGGCGGCGGGCTTTCGGGTGTCGCCATATTTATTGAAACCACGTCATTACTCACCGGTCCAACCGGCGTCAACTACAACACAGTTTCCGCCGCCGACGGCACCTATGCCATCAGCGGCCTTACGAGCGGCTTTTATCGCATTACTCCGACACTCGTTATACCTAATGATTTTTATAATTTCGGGCCGCAAAATCCATATTCGGTTCAAATCAACAATGCGAATAATACGGCTGCAAATTTTACCGCGGCGTTGAATAGTTCAGCAACGGGTGGAGTGACGCATTAATTTAAGAAGCAAATAATAGTTATATAAAAATATAACCAGATGGAGGAGTTCAATATGTGGAAAAACTGGAAGAGGCTTATGTCAGGAGCATTTATGCTCACCTCTATATCGCTGCTGCTTTTCGGCTGCGGTAATTATACTGCCGCTCCAACAGCGACTACTACGAATACAAAAGCGCTGACCGGTTATGCATCCGGTCCCGACGGGTTGCCGGTTGCTTACGCAAAAGTAACCGCCTATGCCGTTGACAGCAGCGGCGTTCAATCAACGACCCCGTTGAGCGTGAACCCTGCCAACAGTGTGAGTGCGGCGGACGGCAGTTATGTAGTTAACATACCTGCCTCCTATTCCGGCAACGTAATTCTGGAGGCGGTGCCTCCGCTATCAGTTGCTAAAGTCGCCAACTATATCGCCAAGCTGGTTTCCGCATCAGCTACCGACACAACGATCAGGTCGGCGATACCGTCAAGTTCGATCAGTCAGGCAGTTATTCCGCCGGTTATGATCAACCCTGCTACCAACCTGGTGGTTATTTTTATCCAGCAGAATACCTCAACATTAGGGACATCCGGTTTCAGCACCGGCAACATCCAACAGGCGACTTTCGTTTTGGGGACGATATTCGGCGCCAACTTTACCCAAATTCCCCCCCCTAAAAACGGTGCGGACTCTTCGGCATCCAATGATCAGCTGAATCTGCTTGTTAGTATTCAGGCTTTTACCAAAATATCCAATACGGTCTCCCCGCAGCAGCTCGTTATCTCACTGACGAGTTCCACCGGTCTCGGAGCAGTGGCCGTTACAGGGCAGACAGGATCAATATCTGATTTACTTAAAAGTACAATCGCTGCTACTACATCACTTTTGCAGACGGCCGGGACTCTTCCGGCAGAATATCAGCCGAGTGTAGCTATTATAACAGGCATTTCAAATGCGAATTCAAATCAGTTGACAGGTGCGGCGAGTGTGCTGACCGACAACACAGCACCGAGTGTTCCGACCGGACTCGCCATCCCATCAAGCTCAATCCTGGCCAAAGTAGTTACCCTTAACTGGAGCCCTTCCACTGATAACAGCGGCGGATCCGGTTTAGCCGGTTATGCCATCTATCGTTCCACGGCATCGTCACCCTACGTGTCTATCAACACCGTCGGTCCGAATGCCACCGGATTCAGCGACCTTACGGTAAAGCCGGGGACCACGTACAGCTATAAGATGAAAGCTTTTGACAATGCGGGAAATACTTCAGGCTTTAGTGACGCAACTCCGGTAGTAACAACACCCACGCTGGCAAACGCTGCCGATACTGCACCCCCCTCGGCGCCTATTCTGTCGATCAAGGGTTCCAGCTACAGCCAGGTTAATCTGCTGTGGTCCCAGTCGACAAAAATATCGAGCGATGGAACCATTGTGCCTGCAGCCGGTTACAACGTATTCCGTAACGGCCAGATCGTTGCCACAACTACCGACACCTCCTATGTCGATACTACTGTGGCTGCAAACACTGACTATCTCTATTATGTGAAGGCGTTTGATGCCAACTCCAATTTTTCTGTGGCATCGAACCTTTTAAATATAACAACTCCGAATTCACCGACCGCCACTCCGCCGGCAGCACCTACCCTCCTTACAGCGTCGGGGAATGACGGTTCGATCTCCCTTGCATGGATCGCCTCCGCATCAGCAACAGCGGATATGCCGGTTGTTTACTCAATCTATCGTGGCTCTGCCAAGATCGCCAGCGGAATCCAGGCGCTCTCTTATAGAGACAGCACCGCCTTGCCCGGTACGACCTACACCTACACGGTCACTGCGGTTTACCAGACTCCTACAGCGACTCTTGCCGGTGAATCTGTACCAAGTAACCAGGCTTCTTTCATTCTAACCGGTGTAATAACCGGTACCGCTCCGCCAGTGCCGACAAATCTGGTTCTATCAACTGCAACTACCAGCAGTTCGGTAGCTCTGTCATGGGGCGCATCCACAGGCAGCAGCGGCTACGATGTGTTGCGCAGCGTCAGCGGTGGAGCGGCAATCGTGATTGCCACGGTTGTGAAGCCCGGCTTCACGGACACCTCGGTCCTGCCATCGACAACGTATTCGTACACAATTCAGGCATTCAGCAGCAGCGGCGTTCATTCGGCCTCAAGTGCCGCGCTGTTGGTTGCGACAAAATCTGCCGTCACTTTCTTGAACGATACAACGCCTCCGACGGCGCCGACGAACCTGGTGCTGGTTTCCGCGGCAAAAAACAACGCCGTAGCGCTCTCCTGGGCCGCTTCAACTAAGAGCACGGGAGATAAGATAGTCGCCGGTTACAGGATCTACCGGAACGGCGCGCAGGTAGCCGATATCAGCGGCGCCTCAAGTACCAGCTACTCGGATACCAGCGTCTCCGGCAGCACGGCGTATACCTATACGGTAAAGGCGTACGACAATCCGGGCAATTTATCAGATGCAAGCAATCAATTGTCGGTCACCACGCCGATCAGCGTGCCGAATACCTACGGAATCGTCGGGACAATCACCCGGAACTCCAACGGCATAGCCGGCGTACTTGTTACCCTCGCGTTAGGCAACGACTACAACGATTCCGCTGTAACGGATAGCAACGGCAATTACTATTTCTCCAATAAATCCAATGGCAGTTATACGGTAACGCCCTCACTTGCAGGGTACGCTTTCAACCCGTCAAGTCTGGCGGTTACCTTGAATTCTGCAAATGCGGTCGTTTCGCCCATTACGGCGAGCTTGTCCGGATCGGTGATCGGCGGCACCAGTTATCCGAACGGCACTATTATCGGCGGTATCACGTATCCGACCGGCACGGTGATTAACGGTGTAACCTACCCGACCGCAACCGTGATCGGCGGCACCAGTTATCCGAACGGCACTATTATCGGCGGTATCACGTATCCGACCGGCACGGTGATTAACGGTGTAACCTACCCGACCGCAACCGTGATCGGCGGCGTCACATATCC
>CAIYDX010000280.1 GCA_903925005.1 uncultured Geobacteraceae bacterium | reverse complement strand
GTGAGAATGTCTAGTGCCGATGCAGGAATGGTTGTAACCCCTAAAGAGGTTAGGCGCTCCTGAATAAGTGACTCTAAAACTGTCTTCACCCCTTAGTATAAGACCAAAAAGGGGTTTCAGTTGCGTAAAATAAAAAACCCGCCAGATTTCTCTAGCGGGTCTCTTACTGCATTTGTTCGTTCACTAGGTCTTACTTGCTACGCAGAACTCCTTCAGACTAGCCTCGCTTATTTCTAACGAGCAGAGCATAAATGCTCCGTGAATAAGACTAAGTATTACCTAGCAGGGGGTGTCTATGTATAAAATATAATTCATACTTGCTGAGATTTGAACGAGTATCGCAAACTCTTCCATTTTTCCTGCACCATATCGGCTGCCACATCATACACCAGCTCTCGCCAGTGATTATATTGTGCATTGTCAATGGAAGGTTCAATTATAGCTGCGATGTCCTTTTCCACGTCTTCCAGCGCACAGGTAGCTATGTATTCGATTGCTAGCGCTCGACGGTCATCACCAGACGAACCGTGCCCTTTTGCAGCTCTACGCCCCACACTGTATCGAGATGGAGTTAGGCTGTCTTCCAGGTAAAAGTGCTCGCGTATGTAGCTTTTAATATCCGAATCGTGAATTGGTAGTTTTGGCTTTTTCATTCGCTGTCCTAACTATTTTTATTGCAATCTCGCAGCTGGATTTCAGCTTAGTGTATCGCTGACCTATTGCTTGATAGACAGCGGGTAGCCGGCTTCCTTTTGGTAGCCTGAGATAGTAAAGACTTGTGCTCCTTTTTCATCTTAAACATATTTAAGTGACATGTTGTGAACCCGCGCTGATACTGCGTTACGGTAAATCCTTTGGTATTTTGGTTGCGCGAGAACCTTAGGTTTAAGTTCGGCGCAAGTAGCTTGCCTGAGGTGTGAAAGTGATAATTCCTTTAGGAAGGAAAGAGGTAGTGATTTATAAGTTGGCCGTTTTTTCATTCTCCTGACAGCTTCAGCGGGAGTAATCAGTTTGATGTCCCATGTAGCCACTTCAGTTTTGATGCGATCCTCTACATCAAATATGGCTTCTTGTATCTTTTCACTGCGTTTCAGCGTAAGCTTCATTGCGGCTTTGACCCCAGGCTTCTTTTCAGCCTCAAATACCCGATTCTTTAGCCACAGATCACAGGCTCGATAGCTACCAGAGGTGGTTTCGTCATACTTGCCAAGGAGTTTTTTTACAAGCTCCTTATTCCAACCACGAGCCTTGAGCGTTTGCATTGAGAAAAAACACTTTTTCTTCCATTCATTGAGAGAGCCGTATTTCGCACGGATAGCCTTATTTCGCTCCTGCCGTGCCTTCCGGTTTGCTTTCGATTTTTCAAACGCTGTCATAGTCTTAGTCCTTCCATCCTAGCAACCAGTTCGGCAGAAACCACCGGCTCACCCGATTCAGCAACCTCTTCCAAAATGTCAATGCGTGTGCGTAGTGAGTCGAAGTTGCCCTCTTCAGGGGCGAACTTGTAGATTTCAACTTTGCTGCCCGAAACGGTTTTGAAAATCCGCAGTCCTATAAATGGGTAATCACGCCCCTTAACAATGCCATCCCCTCGAAGTTTTCCCGACTGGACTAGGAGAGAACCAGCGTCATCCGAATTTAGCTGAAATGTGTGTGTCAGCCCACCATACGCGTCAATAAATTCTTGCTCCATAAAATGTTTTAAGCGTTATCTAGGAAGGCCTGAGCACTTACGAATGCCGGCTTCAGATACAGGAAGTTTCATATCAAGAAATACATTCTAAACTTTTCCACTTCAGCTTAATCATTTCATCGGCTACATCCTCAGCACACTCTTGCCAACGCCAGCGAACATCTTCTGGGATCTCTTTAAGCTTATCATTCAGATTATCCAACACGCAATCGCGGATATATGCGACAGCTAACTCTCGCCTATCGTTTGTATCAGCGCCGTGTCCTTTAGCGGCTTTCCTAGCTTCAGTGTAGCGAGACGGTGTTAAATAATCAGGAATGCCCCAGCTAACGAAGATATGATTCTTTATTCCTTTTTCAGATGTGGGTAGTTTCTGCTTCATAAACTTTTTCTAGCATTACTTTTTGACTTGAGTTGTTTTCTTTGCGCCGCCTGAATCTTCTCTCTAGTTTTAGCCTTAATAAGCTTGAACGCTTTCCGTCTTTTCCATGCCATTTTAGCACCAAGACTACGCCTACGCGCTACAGCTTCAGGAGAGTAAAGACGCTTAAACCTAGCCGACCGTTTGGCTTGTTCAGCCTTAATCGTAGCCAGCGGAAACAGATGGAACCGGCAGGAGAATTGAGCCGCCACTGGAAACATGCCGGCTTTTGTGAATTCCTTGCAATCCAGCATTTCGATGTTCTGTTTGCGTGTGCAGAAATAGCCGTAGCCTTTGGGGTCTTTGACAATATGCCGACAGCTGACGCAGTAGTGGTGAAGTTCTCGGTTCATAACCCGTCTACCTTACCCTCAAAGAATTCACCAGAACCGGTCGTGGATAATAAAACTGATTGTTGCTTGAACGTAGCACGCAACAGACGTGCAACGCCTTCAACTTTCTTTTTACTATCGGCTAGAATAGTTATTTGCACACTGTCCTCTTCTTGCCCATTCCAGAACCCTTTGACTCGTGCGACTGTAGATCCAGGGAAGCCGCTGCCTCGGACGGTATTATTAATAATCGTGTAATCATCCTCATCAAATCTGCCAGCCTGCCAGCCTTTTTTCGCTGTTGGCGATTTGGAACGAGAACCCAGCGTAATGACAAATTGTGTCTTCAAGCACAAAATTTATCCAACGCTCACGAACCTGACAAGATTTTCCACGTCAAAATGAGGTGACACAGGCCAGATGACAACCGAAGCGGCATAAACTGCAAGAAATGCCTAGGGAGGAATGAAAAAACATCTTGCAGATCGTGGGGGGCGGGCAGTATGTTAAAAATTGGAAACGCTGGGTAGTAGGAATTAAATCACATGGGAAATATCAGTGCAAATAAGCCTCCCGAAAAGTTTCCTGACCGGCAAACCTGCCGAGTTCAGCCTAGCTTACTTATGGATGACTGGTTTGAATGTTCCAATTTCTATGGGTCATCATGTTCATATCGCTTGATGTTTGAAAAATACCGTTTCTGCCGTCATCCAGACGCGAAGTTAATGTTGGATTCGCGCGCGAGCATACAGTAAACACCTTAATCCAGTTCAAACAATTTCTGTTCAGCCTTTGCATGAGCCTCAGCAAAGGCTTTCGTGACGGGCATATCGCCACTGCGTAGCATCAAATAAACTGCCAACTCTGGAAAATTGCGCTCGGCATTGGGCTGGTCAAAAAGCCAGCGGTAATAGTCAGACGGCACATAGGTCAGCGGGTAGCCCTTGAACTTCCCGAACCACAACACAGATTCATCATGTAAGGGTTGCATAGGTTTAGAAGCTGGCATATCAAAAGTTCTTACAGTAAAGTTCTATTTCGCTTGCCTTGGCATACACACCAGTTGAAATCCTTTTAAGGAAAGAATCTTCTACCATCGTTGCAATGTGAATCTCTGCTTTACGTTCACTACACTTAAACCTTCGCATGACCAGCACAAGCAATTCAGCGGTGATTACTTTATCTTCACAGTCGGCTATAATGGCCTTGTAGAGCCGTTCTTCATCCCGAACTTTCTGACGTGCCTTATCATACTTAGCCTTTTGTTTATTCTCTAAGACCTCGGCTTTTGATAGCCTTCCCGACTTTACAGGAATCACTGGCACCTCTATATCCACGGCTTCCCAATAAATACCATCTTTACCTTGTTGCATATACCAAGCGTTTTTATCACCAAGCCGACGAGCGCGTTTTTCATATCGTAACACAAACAACCCCGGCTGGTCTTCGGCTGGTTCGATGTTACAGACCGCTCTTACCCAGCCCGGCAGCACGGCACCACCCATTCCGGCATAACTACCACCATTGCGGCCACCAGCACGGCCTTGCGCGGCGGTTACATGGTGCGTTAATACAAGCAAGAACTTTGACTCTTGCATCACTGGCGTTACCTTCGTGTAAAGCCATTCTTGAGTCCGGTCGGGGTCGAGCAGACCACCAAAATACCCTAATAATGGATCTACGATTACAACGTCAACAACGAACCCGGTAGCACGGAGTTCTTCCACCTTTTCTGACAAGAAGCGCGGCAAATCATCGCCAGTGCAATGCAAACGGCAGACTTTACAGTTTTCCTCGACGCACTTCGTAACTTCTTCAATCGTCATACCAGAGACTCTGCTGGCGTAAAGAATTGCACCCTCCAAAGCTTCAAAAGCATCATACATATCGTTTTCATTCTGGACTAACAATAGCTTGAGCTTACGGCATGGACGTTGACCAAAGAACGAAAGACAGCAAGCCATAAATACCATAAACTGCGCTGTAAATACGCTCTTACCAGCCCCCGTAGTGGAGTTGTAAACTATAGCCGACCCTTTCGCCAAATAGTTAGTTTCGCAGTTAATTAGGGCATCAGGATTAGGCAGTTTCCGCCTTATTAAGCCTTCGCGAATGTTCCACTCTTCATACTTCCACGGCTTTTCTGGCTTGTGAACGTCGTCAAGAACCTTGTTCATTTCGCCCGCTAAAAGCTGTTCAAACGATGCTAAGAAGTTGGCGTCAGAGCACTTCAAAGCCGCCTCTAGCTTGGACGGTGCTAAGGCTTTTAACCACTTTCTAATGTCATTCTGACAGACTATGTTCGACATCGTTGGCAGTAAAAAAGCCCGCACAACAACCCTGTTTATTAACTGTTCTATGTTTTTCGTTTCCATTGGACGCCGTGCAGGAACCGAGCCTGCTACACCCCCAACCGGGACGGCGTGAGTAAAAGCTATCTAGGCATCAATCCGAACACCTATTGTGAATCTCAAAACATGGGCCACACTTTTCACCGCCCCTAGCATTGTAGCCTTCCGACGCTGGAAATGTCTTGCAACACATATCGCACCTGAATGTAGTCGGCGGCGGTGGAGCCTCCGCTCTTATTCTGGCTCCTATCAAGACGATATATGCCTCTAGGACAGTCTCGATATACTTTAGATCATCAGGCTTACAATTGATTGGTAGGACATCGTAAAAGTCACCTTCTATGTGAACCTCGGCTATTAAACGGTCTGGCGACACGGCTATAATGTCCCCTGTGTATTCACAGTCCCTAAAATCGGCGACTATCTTCGATATACCTACATACTTATTTCTTGGTGTGATTGTCATAGTCCACCATCATAATCTTTTTTAGCGCGAGGTGTATAAACTATTTTCCAAAGCAGACGCGCAGTGCCAGCACAGCTATTTCCTGTATATGTAATATACAGGAATAGCGTGCGCTCTGCGCTTGGCCGCACAAGAGTAGAAGGAATGGATTATAGCCTAAACTGTAGAAAGTAATAATCGCCTCATAAACATTAAACATCATTAACCGCACAGAAAATATGCGGACGACCGAATATGACTTGTGCGGAACCGCACGACGGGTTTGAAAAACTGGGAATTCTTTTTTGCGGTTGTGCGGTCAATAGCGTGCAACGATTATGCGTGGATTATGATTTCCCTGCTATCGGCTGGCGGCAAGCAAGCTAACTCATTTGTCGCGGCGTTTGTCCCAAATGTTACCACCGCGTTCCCGCTTTAGTCGAAGCAAAAACGCCAGCAATGCAAACCATTTCAGTAGTCTAATTAGCTCATTCATATCAGTTTTGCCAACTCCTGGCTATGTTCGTCCCTTAATTGTCCGTAGGTTTTCTGCAAAAGCACACCGCCGTCATGGTGTCCGACCCACCACGATAGGGTTTGTGGATCTACCTTGTTAGTCTCAATGACCCTTGTGATAAACCACTTTCTTAGCGCATGGTGGCTCAAATGCGGAATTTTTAGTTTCTCGCAGCAGTTCCCCAACACTTTCTTAATCGAATCCACCTTGGTAATCCTGTCAGTGTCCTTAGCGTCTTTGCGTTTAATTTTCAGCAGAAACGCTTTCAGGCTCTTTGTCAGTGGCATCGTATAGGGACGCTTTTTAGCCTTTTCAAAAATCAGGGTGTTTTTGTCCCAGTCCACATCACCCCAGGTAACGCTTTGACTCGCCGTTATCCGACTCCCCGACAACGCGAGAAAATCAAACAGTTCTCCACCGGCAGGCGACCGCTTGTAAACCAATTTGCGTAATTCCTCAAATTGCTCCTTGGTTGGCAGCTTAACTTTTTTGGAATTCGGCGGTAATTCTTTTACCCCTAGGGTTGGTGCATCGTGCAGCAGCATTCCTTTGTCCTCAGCCAGCCGAAACATTTGGCGCAATGTTCCGAGGCATTGATTTGCCTGAGTGTGGCTGTATTCAAATTTATTTACCATGCCATCCCGCCAGACTTGGACATCGTGCCGGCTCACGCGGCTGATTTTCGCTTGCTCGAAGTTTAGCCATGTTTTGGAAATCACTTTCAGATTATCCAGTCTGCATTGTCTAGTTCGTTCCGCTTGGATTTTTCCATCAAGCCATATCTTGTAATCCTCGACTAGACTTTTCATTGTGCTGGCAGTTTTTCCCTTGCTGGCACCAGTTCGCACTTTGGACAGCCATCCTACCAACAACCGCCGCGCTTCTAAAAGCTTGTCAGTGTCCAACGATTCACGCACCTTTTTGCCGTGAATCTTAGCTTTGACATAATAGCCGCCAGTCGGTTTATACCGAATCAGGTTGGTTTCGACATGTTCCCAAATCTCAGCGTTCTTGCTCATGCCTATACCTTAGCAGGGGGCAAGAAAGGGGTCAAACACATTTCAAGTAGCAATGAAATACCAATAAACAAAGGCGATAAGCCAGATGGAGCAACTACTTTGTAAACTGCGGGTCGTC
>CAIYDX010000279.1 GCA_903925005.1 uncultured Geobacteraceae bacterium | reverse complement strand
AAGCTCAGGCCTGCTTGTAATTGAATGTTGTTCTTTTTCATGAGTACCCTCCTGATTCTTGATATCAGGAGAATAGCAGATACATGCGACAGAAAAAGTCATACTGAAAACGCAAGCGCTCTTTTAGAACGATTCAGGTAAAAATATGTTATAGTAACAAACCATTGCGATACGAAAGGTGATAATTTATGCATCAGAGCAAGATTCTTCTTGAGAGCGATACTAACGAACTTGAAATAGTTGAGTTCAGAATCGACGAAGTCGACTGGCATGGCAATGTTTTTCCCTGTTACTACGGTGTCAATGTTGCCAAAGTGCGAGAGATAATCCGTTTGCCGCAAATGTCTCGCGTGGTAAATGCCAAGCCGGGTGTCGAAGGTATGATCAAGCTTCGAGACAAGGTTATAACCATCATTAATCTTGCAACGGTTCTTAATAAAGCGACCGGCGACCTTGTTGCCGATCGGGTTGTGGTTCTTGAGTTCAACAACCTGATGGTTGGCGTACTAGTTCATTCAGTCTCCCGAATTTACCGGATTTCCTGGAAGAACGTTGAAGCGCCTTCTGCAGCCGTTCACAGTGATGAGGTGACCGGTCTTGTCAAAATGGACGACAGAATTATCCTGGTGCTCGATTTTGAGAAGATTGTTGCCGAGCTCTGTTCCGAAAGCGCCCTTAAACCGCTTGATGCGATGTTGCTGGACCGGCCGGAGTCACATCCGGAACGCGTTCAGAAAACGGTTCTGGTTGCCGATGATTCGGTCTTTATTCGCAAAACCCTCTGCAGCGGTCTTCGTGCTGCAGGCTACAATGTTGTGGAGGCTGAAAACGGTTCCCAGGCCTGGGACATCGTTCAGCAGACCATGCAGAAAGCGGCTCAGGAGGGTAACAAATTCAGGGATCATATAAGTATGATGATTACGGATGTTGAAATGCCCCAGATGGATGGCCTGCATCTGACTTCGCTGGTTCGCAAGGAAGATTCGCTGAAGGACCTCCCCATTGCAATCTTTTCCTCGCTTGCTTCGGAGGACAACAAACGCAAATGGATCGGACTGGGTGCCGATTGTATTCTGACAAAGCCTGATTTACCGAAACTGGTTACTGTTGTTGACGACTTGACGGAGCGATTCGCGCTTGACAAATGAGATATCTCCATGATTAAGTATACCATATGAACTCAAACCGCTTCTATATCGCTTTCAGCTTTTACTTTTGGTTCGGCTTTTATTTCAGGCCGTCTGCCCGGGTATAGGTGTAAGCGAAGAAGCTATCACACAAAACCACAAACCGGGGCAGACGAAAGTCTCCCCGGTTTTTTGCTGTCTGTTACTTGAGATCAGTTAGAGCCGGGGGAAACTTCCGGCTCTAACTGTTTATGGGACGAAAGGATCGGAAATGATAATCGTAATGAAGGCGGGCGCTGCAAAGAAAGACAGAGATGAAGTATTGAGGCGTATCAAGGAATTGGGGTACACGTCACATATAATCCACGGTACGACACGCGATGTGATTGGAGCGATCGGCGACGAGCGCGGCAAGTCGGCTCTGCAGGCGCTGGAGACCCTGCATGGTGTGGAAAATATACTGCCGATTCTGCAACCGTATAAACTGGCGTCCCTTGAGGTCAAAAAAGAGTCCAGTGTGGTGAGGATCAGTGATGATGTCGTCATTGGCGGCCACCGGATTGTGATCATGGCGGGCCCCTGCTCGGTGGAGAGTGAAGAGCAGATTATTGAATCAGCCATAGCCGTCAAAAAATCCGGAGCTCATATTTTGCGCGGCGGGGCATTCAAACCACGCACCTCCCCATATTCTTTTCAAGGGCTTGAAGAGGAGGGGTTGAAACTTCTGGCAAAGGCGCGTGACCTGACCGGGCTTCCTTTTGTAACCGAAGTTATCAATCCAGAAACTGCCGATATGGTGGCGGAGTATGCCGATATCCTGCAGATCGGCGCCCGCAACTCACAAAACTTTGCTCTGCTCAAAAAAGTAGGTCAGCTTCGTAAGCCGGTGCTTCTGAAAAGGGGGATGGCAATGACGATTCAGGAGCTTTTGATGAGCGCCGAATATATCATGAGCGAAGGGAACCAGTCCGTGATTCTCTGTGAGCGGGGTATTCGCACCTTTGAGACGGCTACTCGCAACACCCTCGATTTGTCGGCGATCCCGGTTCTGAAAGGAAAAACCCATCTGCCGGTTGTTATCGACCCTTCGCACGGCACCGGCAATCATCATTATGTGGCTCCGATGAGCTATGCATCCGTGGCCGCAGGGGCAGATGGATTGATCGTAGAGGTGCATCCGGATCCGGAACATGCATCGTCTGACGGTGCCCAGTCACTGAAACCGTTCAAATTCGAGGTAATGATGCAGAAGTTGCGGCTGTTCGCCGAGGCGGATGGCAGAACTCTGTAGGCGTAAAGCAAATCTGAACGGCAATGGAACGCGGATCAGCGCGGATGCAACGGACTACGCGGATTATAAACTTTCTTGTTTTGTTTTATCCGCTGTAATCCGCCCAAATCCTGCTTATTCCGCGTTCTATTGCCTTTGTTTTTGCATGTTACTCGGTATGGTCGGGATAGAGTTTCTCAATCTGGCGGAAGGTGTCGATGCACTCCATAAAGACCTCCACAAGTTCAGGATCAAACTGCTTGCCGGCCTCATTGCGGATATTGTCCAGAACCTCGGTTTCATCCCACGCCTCTTTGTAGCACCGTCTGTTGGAAAGCGCGTCATAGACGTCGGCCACCGCAACAACCCTGCCAAAAAAAGGTATCTCGTCTCCCTGTTTTCCCCTTGGCATGCCGTCTTCTTTTTCAAAGCCCGGCAGCGCTTTCTGTGTCAGCGGATCGATATGACCCGGATAACCGTTGCCGTCCCATCGTTCGTGGTGGCTGATCGCCACGATGGCGGCCGATTCGTCAAAATCTGAATATATGTCGGAAAACAGATTGGCGCCGTAAAGGGTGTGCAGCTTCATGATTTGAAATTCTTCCGGGGTGAAGCGCCCCGGTTTCTTGAGGATATTGTCGGAGATTGCGACCTTGCCCACATCATGCAGCATCGCAGACATGCGAAGCACATCCCGATTTCGATCAATTTCCGGTTGTGGTACATTGTTTTTAAAGGCCCAAGCTTCATACAGGGCGACCGAATAGGCGGCAACCCGGTTGACGTGCGGTCCGGTCTCTTTGGGGTCGCGCATTTCGGCCATTTTGTTCATGCGCAGAATGATTTCGCGGGTCATCTTGGCGCGTTCGATGGCTGTTGCGGCGTTGTTGGCAAAGTATAAGATGATTTCTTCGTCATCTTGGGCAAAGGGAACCGAGTTGCTGTTAGTATCCATAGCGTTTATCAGCTGCAGGACACCGATATTCTCTCCGCGGAAGTTTTGCAGCGGGATGGTGAGCATGGAACAGGTCCGGTATCCGGTGAGATCGTCATATGACCTGTTAAAGGAAAACGGGTATTGACTACCGACTTCATAGACATCGGGAATGTTTAAAACGGAGCCGTTCAAAGCGACATATCCGGCAATTGAAGCATTGCTGATCGGTACGGTGAAGGTAGAGTAGGGGAGCTTTTTGCCCGGCGGAAGCTGCCGCTGCATGGTATCGTTCTGGGCATAGCGAAAGGTCAGTTTGTCTCCCTCGCGAACATAGATGGAACCGGCATCGCAGTTTGAAAAAATTCGCGCTTCTTGCAAAATTTTCTCTAAGAGCAGATCGATGTCCTTGATCTGCGAAATTTCAAGTCCGAGATCGATGATCTTACGAAGTTTTTCTTCCTGACTTGCCATAATGCCCCCCTTGACCTGATTCTGAGTATACATACTATATTATTTACGATCAATTATCAAATAGCTGAATAGGTGAAATTCATTTACTGTTTTTGAAGTTGCACACAGCCGGAATTTACACTACGATGTCTTAATTTTCAGGGGGGGTGAGCAATGAATATCAGATTCTGGCTTGCTGCAGCTGTCGTTTTGGCCATTTTATTTTCCGGCGCCGGATCGGGAAGTGCGGCGGAGACGGAGTCCTCTATCGAAAAAGACATGTCCGATACTCTTGATATCTGGCGTGAAGGGCGATATGAGCAACTTTTTGAACAGTTGGCGCATCGTGGCAAAACATCCCGCGAAAAGTTTGTGAAAAAAATGCGTGGTACGACTGTCCGTCCCGCCTGCTGCTGGCAGAAGATGCAAAATTTCAAGATCCTGACTGAAAATGGTACTGAAGCAACGGTATATGTTAAGATCGGTCTGGAGGGCTCTCCCGTTACTGCCGGGGCGGTTACCCGCGAATTCAAGCTGACACACCAGGAGGGTGCCTGGAAGATGCAGCTGGCGGATATTTCATCTATTGCCGGGGTGACCGGTAAAAAAGTGAAGGGCACGAAACGGCACTCCAAGAAGGTCCCGTTGTATATTCCCAATTAAAATAACAGGCAACATTATGCTGTTTATGCAACCGGGGTAAAGAGATGAATGATTCAACTGAACGAAGCGATCTGGCAGGGTACGCCTGCACCAGCGGAGCTTCACGTGGTCGAAAACATCCTGAACAGCTTCGGGATAATCGTCCGGCCTTCGAGCGGGATCGGGACCGTATTATTCACTGCGCCGCTTTTAGACGGCTTGAGTACAAGACACAGGTTTTTGTAAATCATGAGGGCGATTATTATCGCACTCGCCTGACTCACTCTCTGGAGGTAGCTCAGATCGGCAGGGCCATCGCCCGTAAATTGCATCTGAACGAGGAGTTGACGGAGGCTCTGGCGTTATCCCACGATCTGGGGCACACCCCTTTCGGGCATACCGGAGAGGAAGTGTTAAACCGCTTGATGCAGAGTTATGGCGGTTTTGAACATAATATGCAGTCTTTTCGTGTTGTGGACGAACTGGAAGAGAGATATCCCGGATTTAACGGGTTGAATTTGACCTGGGAAGTGCGTGAGGGGATCATCAAGCACTCATCGCATTATGACACCGCAAACGAAATAATGTCCGAATTTCTGCCGGGAACCGTCCCCTCAATTGAAGGGCAGATAATTAATTATGCCGACGAAATAGCATATAACAACCACGATATCGATGACGGCCTGAAATCGGGCTATATTTCGCTCGATATGCTGGAAAATGTAGATTTGTGGCGCGAAGTCTGTGCAGGAGTGCGCCGTAAATATCCGTCCATCGATGATAAACGCCTGGTCTTCCAGACAATCAGCGCATTGATCGGATTGTTGATCAGTGACATTTGTACTACCACATCGGCTAATCTTTCGCGCCTGGGCATTGCGTCGCTTGATGACCTCCGGCGTGTCAACCATGCCGTAGTTCATTTCAATGAAGACATAACCATTCGTAATATGGCGCTCAAACAGTTTCTGTTCCAGAACCTGTACCGTCATTACAAGGTGGACAAGATGCGGGTAAAGTCCGAGATTTTTATTACCCGTCTTTTCGAAACGTATCTTCGCTATCCCAACCTGCTGCCGCCAAAATATCAGTCCCGCCTGGAGCGTTTCGGGCTTCAGCGGGTGGTCTGTGATTATATCGCCGGCATGACCGACCGGTTTGCGCTGGACGAATATAAACGATTGTTCGAACCATATGAAAGAGTGTAGCAATGAAAGAAACCGCCAAGACAGACCAATATGACTTTTTTGCCTTCCTCTCCCGCATGCGTTACATCAGCCGTTGGGGATTGATGCGCAACACCATTCCGGAAAATATTCAGGAGCACAGTCTGGACGTTGCCATCATCGCTCATGCGCTGGTTATGATCCGCAATACCTATTATGGCGGTAACCTCGACCCTTCCCGTGCGGCAATGTACGGTATTTTCCACGATGCGAGCGAAATATTCACCGGCGATATGCCGACACCGGTGAAGCATTTTAATAAAAACTTTAAACGGTCGTTTCATCAATTGGAAGATAAAGCCAGGAAAAAGCTGCTGGCGATGCTGCCGCCGGAACTGGCTAAGGAATATGAGCCTCTGTTCTTTTTCGATGATCAGGAAGAGTATGTTCGCCTGGTGAAGGCTGCCGACAAAATAGCGGCTTTAACGAAGTGCATTGAGGAGGGAAAGAGCGGGAACCTTGAGTTCCGGCGTGCGGAAACCGAACATTTAGAACATCTGTCTGCCAGCAAGCTGCCTGAGGTGATCTACTTCCTTGAAAAGCTCCTTCCGGGATACCGTTTGTCTCTGGATGAGTTAAAGCTGGGGTAGATGTTAGTAATGTTGGAAGACACCATTCATATCCTTCTGGTTGAAGATAGCAGGACCGACTCGGCAATTATTACCAAGAGTCTGACCGCCGGTTTTACGAATATCCGTATATCGCACGCCAAAACGCTGGCCGAAGCCCGTGTTGTGCTGTTGACTGAGGATCTTCCCGACCTGGCGCTGGTCGATATTTTCCTGCCGGACGGCAAAGGAACCGATCTACTTCCGGCTGAAGCGGAGAGCGGTGTCTGTCCCATCGTGATTATGACCGGTAGCGGCGATGAGCAGATTGCCGTGGATGCGTTAAGAGGCGGGGCGCTCGATTACATTGCAAAATCGCGCGACTCTCTAAAAAAAATTCCCTACATCATCAAGCGGGCATTGCGTGAATGGGAGCATATCGTTAAACGAAGGGAGGCTGAGGAAACCCTTCGTCAGAGTGAAATGCAATTTCGCTCCGTATTCGAGTCATCTTCCTCAGGGATGGCGATTATTTCCTCCTCCGGTAATTTTTTGCAGGTTAATCCGACTCTCTGCCGTATGCTCGGATATAATGAGAGTGAGTTGCTATGTCTTAATGCCTCTGACATTACCCACCCCGATGATCGTACCAAAATAGATCAATTATTTGACAATTTACAGTCCGGTGAGCAGGATGTTGCTTACTATGAAAAACGGTTCATACTAAAAAACGGTTCTCTCCTGTGGGGGTACGTTTCACTATCTTGTGTCCGAGGCAATGATGGAGCTCCGCTCTATCATGTCGGTCAGGTCATCGACACAACCGAGCGGAAGAAGGCGGAAGACGCTCTGGTGCGCGCCAATCGAGACCTTGAAGCTTTTACGTCGACTGTTTCGCACGATCTGCGCTCGTCTCTTGCCCCGTTTGTCAACATCCCTCCGCTGCTTGCAAAGCGCAATCGCGATCTAATCGGTGACGACGATCAGAAGTTGCTTGAACTATTGGAACGGAGAGGGAGAAGGATGCAGAAGATCATGGATGATCTTCTCACTCTCGCACGGGTCGGTTTTCTGAAACGCCCCCTATCTCCGGTTAGTGTTGAAGAGATCGTGCAGGAAATACTGCAGGAGATGTCAAGCTCAGTTGAACAGGCCGGGATCATTGTTCAGATAGCCTCTCTACCGGAACTGCATGTGCCGTCAACTTTCATTGTACAGATCTTCGGAAACTTGATTGGGAATGCCTTGAAATATGCAGCGGTAGCCGGAAGCAGTATCGAAATAGGTGGAAACCGGGAGGGAGACCGGTTTCATTATTTCGTACGTGACCATGGTCCCGGTATTCCGGAAGAGGAACGAAACCGTATTTTTTATCCGTTTTATCGTTCACGGGCTGAGGGGAGAAGTGATGGCGCGGGAATCGGTCTGGCAATAGTTGAAAAGATCGCCAGACTCTGCAATGGACGGGTGTGGGTTACTGAAACGGACGGCGGAGGGTGTACATTCCGGGTTGAGCTGACCGATAATTTACTTAATGACTCGTTAACGGAAGAATTCTTCGAGAAAAGCGACGCAAAATACCGGCCACTTTTTACGCAGTCAGCCGAGGCGATTCTGCTGATGACCGACAGATTTTTTGAATGCAATGAACAGGCTTGCAGATTGTTTGGAGGCGACCGTTCAACGATACTCGGGAGTTCACCGGCAGAGCTCTCTCCTCTGCTTCAACCTGATGGCACCAGTTCGGTTGACAAGGCGCATACACTTATGGATGCGGCATTTAGAGGAGAGGCCGGTTTTTTTCCATGGCAGCACCGCCGTATGGACGGCACTATAATTGACACGGAGATATCGCTAAAAGCGGTCATGTTTCAGGGGCAAAAGGTACTTCAGGCCACTATTCGCGATATCACCGGACGTAAGAAGGCGGAGGATGAGCTGATTTTCCAGAAAGAGCGAATGCAGTGCCTGCTGAATGTTCTCCAACATGATGCTGCTACTGTCAGAGAACTGCTGGATCTTGCCTTGGATGAAGCAATTACACTGACAAGAAGCAAATTGGGCCACCTTTTTCTTTATGATGAGGACAAACAGCTCTTTACCCTTAATTCATGGTCGAGTGAAGCCATGGCAACATGCAACGTCATCAGTCAGGACACAGTTTATCAGCTCGAAAACACCAGTATTTGGGGTGAATCGGTCAGACAGCGAAAGCCGGTTATTGTCAATGATTACAATGCCGCGGATCCTCTGAAAAAAGGTTATCCCGAAGGGCATGTAGGACTGCAAAATTTCATGACAATACCCTTGTTTGTCGACGACAGGATTGTGGCGGTGGTCGGTTTGGCAAACAGGCCGTCCGACTATGAAGAGATTGATGCGCTGCGTTCAAACCTTTTGATGAATTCAGTATGGAAGGGAATTGAACGAATGCAGCTGGGCGAGGCGCTGCGCGCAAGCGAGGAGATGTACCGGGCAATCTTTGAAACAACCGGCACCGCCACGATAATCATTGAAGCGGACTCGACAATATCTCTAGCCAACGATGAGTTTGTCCGCCTTTCCGGATACAGTCGTGAAGAGATTGAAGGAAAGATGAACCTGTCCGCTTTTAACAGTCAGGACGACAAGGAGCGGATGGTGGAATATCATCGTCTGCGCCGGGTTCCTAATGGCGCAGCTCCTGCTCATTACGAATTCAATTTTGTCGGCCGAAACGGTGTTGTTCGGAATATTTACAACAGCGTAAACATGATCCCTAATTCAGGCCGAAGCGTTATGTCCTGCCAGGACATAACTTTCAGTAAAAAAGCTGAACAGCTCATTATTGCTGAAAAACACATTATGGAATTGATCGTTGGTGAAGCGCCGCTGCCCGCAATTCTAAAATCGATATGTCTGACTATTGAAAAACAGCTTGATGGTATCCTGTGTGCTGTAATGCTTGCTGATGCGGAAGGGAAACGGCTGCGCCACGGAGCCGCCCCAACTCTTCCGGAAGAGTACTGTCGTTCGATCGACGGCGCAAGGATTGGAGAGGGGATAGGATCTTGCGGTACCGCCGCTTTCACCCGGAATCATGTGTTCGTTTCTAATATTGCCAACGATCCGCTTTGGCGTAAATATTCCACTTTGCCGCTCTCACACGGTTTGAGATCCTGTTGGTCAAGCCCGATTATTGACAGCAATGGTATTTTACTTGGGACATATTCCGCTTACAGCAGAACTGTCAGGTCACCTGAAGAGGAAGAACGGCAGCATATTGAACGGGCAACGTACTTGGCCGGCATTGCCATTGAACGTACAAAAGCGAGAGAAACCCTGCAGTCCAATCTTCTATTTCTGAAGATCCTGATTGATACTATCCCGAGTCCGGTATTCTATAAAAACGCTGTTGGAAGCTATCTCGGTTGTAACCCGGCTTTCGCAGAAGCCATGGGGTTATTGGAAGAGGATATAATCGGCAAGACTGTTAACCCATGTTTAACACCAGTCGCCCATTTTCACTCATAAATTGATGCATAGCTCTCTAAAAACTCAATAAAATCAATACCAGTCTCTTTATAAACGTTATGTAGTGCCATAATTTTATTGGTGTTATTGACTTTTTCTT
>CAIYDX010000278.1 GCA_903925005.1 uncultured Geobacteraceae bacterium | reverse complement strand
TGTAATGTGAAGTATCGAGTAATGTGAACTTCCTCCGGTGCTGATATTATGAATGCAATCTGAATGAGCGTCTGGAAGGACCGGTGACTTTTGGTCCCTCCAGTCACTTCACATAATTACAGAGTCGCTAACCACTCTAAAACGCTTGGGTCCCGCCGCCATGACGGTCCCTTATTACCTGTTTTAGGCAATAGTTTTTCACTGGACTGAAGAGTCTTCTGCTTCATTTCCAAATCAATTTCGACATACAGGTTGGTGGTTTCAATTGAAGCGTGTCCGAGCCAGGAACGGATCATATTCAGATCAACTCCCGATTGCAGAAGGTGCATGGCGGTCGTGTGCCGGAATGTATGAGGAGTGATCGTCCTTGTAAGTAATGACGGGCACGTTGTTGCCGCTGCTACCACCCGTTGGGTAATCATATAACGCAAGCCATATCGAGAAAGGCGTTGGCCTCGGGCGTTTACAAAGAGTGGGACATTGTCGGAGAAGCGAATATTACGGTCTTCGATTGTTGCCTTGATTGCCTGTATCGTCTCAGCCCAGAGTGGGCAAGTTCTTTCACGCTGACCTTTCCCATGAATAAGCACGTAGTATGGGCGGTTAAACCGGATATGGTTAACGTTGATATCCACGATTTCCTGTGCCCTTGCTCCGGTATTATAGAGCAGCCGCAACAGTGCATCATCACGCCGACCTGACTGCTTCTGGACATCGATATGCCTAAAAATATGGAGAACCTCTTCCTTTTCCAGATAACCCAATACATGCCTGGCGTGACGCTTGAACGGTACAGCAAGAATCGTCTGGCAGTGGGCAATGAAACGAGGATCGGTAGTGGCAAGATATCGGAAGAATGCATGGACAGCCGCCAATCTGACATTACGGGTTCCGGTTCCATTCTTCCGGTTACCTCCAAGGTGTTCCAAAAATTTCCGGACAAGTTGTGCGGTAATATCCTCCATTACGAGGTCAGTGCAGGGTTTTTTGCACTCCTCAACAGCAAATTGCAGCAGAAGTTTCAGAGTATCCCTGTAAGACAGCACCGTATTTTGGCTCAAACCCCGCTGGGAAACCAGGTGATCTTCAAAAAAATGACGTATGGGTAAGCCAATGTTAACGCTCTTCGGCATTGTGAGCCTCCTTGTTTCGTTTCAAGAACGGAATAGCGAAGTGATTTTTGAACCGACTGCTGGTCTTCTCCAGGAGTTCTGCCGTGGCATGGAGATAAATCTCAGTGCCAGTAAGTGAAGAGTGTCCGAGATATGTTGCCAGTAGCGGTAACTTGGCGTTAATGTTTCCATCTTGCTGATACCACAGAGCTAAACGGTTTACGGCAAAGGTATGACGAAAATCGTGAATACGGGGTCCACGTTCCCCCTTTGGTCCACGGAGGTCGATACTTCGGAGAATCTCCAGAAAGATCGTACAAATCCGTGCCGGACCGTAGGCACGTCCAGATGGACTGATAAAAACTGGTGCAGCCGGAGTAGTAGAGAATCTTGCAGCCTCACGCTGATGCAGAAACTCAGAAAGATGCTGAGTTGTGGATGGTGAAAGTGGAACGTAACGGGATTTTTTGAACTTGGTTTCCCGAATCGTTAACAACTCGCCTTGAATGTCCACATCTGCCAGCGTTAACTTCAATGCTTCCCCAATACGGATACCCGTGCTGTAAAGAAGACCAATCACCGTGGAGATAAGATTTGGGCGCAGGCTGCCATCTGGTCCGATCTTCTGGGCGGTTTCCAGAATCAAGCACACTTCCTGCTGAGAATAGATATAGGGAGCGGGTCGGTCTCTACGTGGAAGAAAGCTCTGGTGAATGACACACGTTCTCGAATCAAACTGGCTCAAATATATACAGAACTGTCGCAATAGGGACATGCGATTGAGTCTGGTGGCTGTGTTCAGGTACTCCATAGATTTGAACCAGCGATCCGCAATCTCAGCTGTAATCGGTCGTCCCGGTTTGAGTTCGCCTATCAAAAAGTGATCGAGGTAGGTGAGTATCTTGAAATCGCATTTACCTTTGCGTCCAAGGGCAATTCGCATCTCCAAAAAAGCCTGAAGCCTTGATGCGACTGGACTACGGAAATTACACGTCGCCATGTTTCACCTCTCTTTTTGTTGGCCAAGGCATAACCATCTGGCGCAGCATCTTGAGATCGGCCTTGGCGTAGATAAAGGTGGTGTTCAGGCAGCGGTGACCCAACACATCGGCAATGGCTTTTATCGGAGAGTCTTGTGCCAATGCCCGGATTGCCCAGGAGTGACGTAGGGTATTTGCTCCATTCTTGGCTTTTTTGACCCCCGCTTTTTCCATATACTTACGAACGGTAGCGGATATTTCTATGCCGCTTAATGGAAAATATGGGGCTCTTACGGAGAGGAATACTTCTCGAAGCATAGTCTCGGGACGGTGATGAAGGTATCGGAGGATTGCTTCACCAACAGCCTCCAATAGCGGGAGTACAACCTCTTTGCCACCTTTTCGGGCACGTATCAGAATGGTTGAATGGGGCCAATCAATATCCTCCAAAAGCAATTCCGCTGCGCTCAAGGCACGAATTCCGTAAGCCATCATCAGTAACATAATGGCGGAGTCTCTTGTGCCGACCGCAGTACTTTTGGGAATAGCATTAAGAACACACTGCAAGTCTGATTCTTCCATTCCTTTGGGCAGCGAGGCTAAACGATACGATGGAATAGATGGAATCATTCCGGAAAAATCTCTGGTGACATATCCCTGGCGAGCGCAGAATCGGAGAAACCCTCGGAGATGCCCCGCTAACTTTCGCAGATTCTCCGGACTGTCTTTAAGGTGCTGTTTGACATATGAATCAATATCTTCAGCATGCAAAACCTTCATGTGCTGTTTAGCAGTCTTTTCTCCCAGGCCTTCGAGAAAACTGGACAACATAATGCGAGCATTCTGAACCGTACGCTCTAAGTTTTGTCGGTCATCACGTAAATATTGCAGATATGGGGCGAGCACCCACCGATACAGGACTGGTATCGGTTTGAGAGTGACCGGCTTCAACACACTCTCGTCAATCAGGTATGTCAACATGTGCTTCAGATGACACCATACAAAACCACGTGCGTTATAGAGCTTGCTTGTTTTGAAATCTGCAAGGTAGGCATCCATAAACAATTCAAAATGAGCTGGTAAAATTTCTTTAGCCCTGGTGATGTCTTGATCAATCAGATAACTGTTAAAGAGGCAATTATGACCAAGAATTTGTCCCGCATGACTTTTCGAGTACCCCCTCTCTTTGAGGCGTGACGCAAGTCCATCAAAGTATGGGCCTAATGGTCCTCGCCTATAATCAACCAATGTTCGCCGATCCTTAATCCAGTACTCAAGCATTGTTATTCTCCTCTCTCGTAGATTTTATCCATACAAGATAAGGATACCGCTGCCTGATTAATGTGGAGTAAAAAACAGCGATGCAGTTGTTAGTGGCGCAAGATTGGCTAAATACGGTGGGCACTTCACATTACTCGCGGCTTCACATTACATAACCACCCTTCCGGCGACCTGCTGCCGAGCAGCGAAGACCTGGCGATCACCCGGCGACTCAAAGAAGCGGGCGAGATCCTGGGTATTAAAGTTCTCGACCACATAATCGTCAATACTGAGACGCAGGACTATTTGTCATTTTCCGAGCGCGGTTACTTATAAGGAGCTGACACCATGAACAGCACACAATCAACCATTTTTGCACTGCGCAGCGTAACAACCGGCATCATTGACGCCATGCGCACCCTTGATCTAACAGACACGGCAGAAGCCGCCGCGATCCTGGACCTCAGCCATGCAGCGGAACGAATCAACAACGCAATTGACTACATTAAAACAGCTAAATATAGACTGGAGGTAGCACCATGACACCATTAACTACTGATATCGCAAAACGCGAAACCCTCTCCGCCATGATCGGCGCATATACCACAGCCGTTGCCGACGTCGAGTCGGCATACGCAACACTTGACGCCGCGCAGAAGCGCCTCAGAGACACGTTTCTTGAGCCGCAGGGCTATCGATTCAAGTGCAACGACAGGGACGTTTACGATTGCGGAAAAGCTGCCAGCGACCAGGTTAACGCCAAGATCAAGCGCGACGCCTGGAATGCAATTGTGGCGCGCATGGAGCTGCGCCACGCGCTTTCAATCAAGCGGCGTGAAGAGCTCGACAAACAATTGCGCGAAGGCGAGTTGCCGGAGTTGACCGAGAATAACGTGCTGGCCATGTTCGAGCAGAGCGCCGCCAACGTCGAAACATATTTGACCGAGGCAGTAGCCGAGGTTTACGAATATCTTCGGCCGCATAACAGCCAGCACAAGACCAACACTGAATTCGCCGTCGGCAAGCGTGTCATTCTGACCTGGGCGGTTGAAAAGTCGTGGAGCCGCGGCACTGACTTTCGCGTCAATCATCACCGCCAAAAATACATCACGGCGCTTGACAACGTTTTTCACATGTTGGACGGGAAAGGTACCTCAAAAGGCTATAACGGGACGTTATGCGATACTATTTCAACCAGTCCGGACGGCATCGGCAAGACGACATATTTCGCCTTCAAATGCTACCAAAACGGCAATTTGCATCTTGAATTTTTACGGCCGGAACTGGTCGAGCGCTTAAATGTCGTTGCAGGCGGCAACCGGCTGAATAAGCCATAAAAGGCAGGCCCGGCGGTGCGCTCCAGTGAGCCGCTGCCGGGCGGCCGCTGCGCGGCCGGATGGTTGACGCGCGCCGAGTTATTGGCGCGCTTTTCAGTCTACATCTAGTTTCTTATGCTTTCGCACATACAGGGTGCTTTGCAGCGCCGGCATCAGGCGCCAGATTACTCGCTCGGCTGCGCTCGCGACAGATCTGGCGCCGTAGGCGCGCCAAACACCGGTCGTTGCCGGCGTATGACGTTACACCAAAAGCACACTGCAACGTCAGCGGCACCTTGCTTTACATCCTTCCGGGCTTCCCACTCTTTCATACGTCGCGCCAACCTGCGCGCCAACCACATTATTTTGACCGGCTTTACCGGTAAAAATAACCGCTATCGCTTGCGCTCTGCGCAATCCGGTTTTTCTGGACAGTGAATCCGGTTTTGACTGGACAGTGAATCCGGAAATTACTGGACAGTATTTTTCCCCAATTCTTTCTGCCGTGAGCCTTGGTTCCAAGTGTCCAATTCAGGTTTTTTTTGAC
>CAIYDX010000277.1 GCA_903925005.1 uncultured Geobacteraceae bacterium | reverse complement strand
GGCTGAATAATAAGGCGAAGGTAATCAGCCACAGAGCTTACGGCTTCAGAACGGCAAAGAACTATATCCTCAATTTGTATCACTGCATGGGCAATCTAACCATGCCTACTATTTTGCACAGGTTCGTGTGAGGAACCATATATTTTAAGTTGAATGGAGAAAATCACCATGGGAGCTGAGCTGGTAATTAATGCTGCTTCCCACGAGACACGCATTGCGCTGATTGAGAACGGCACTATCGCCGAGCTTTATATCGAGCGGAGTCGCGAAAAAGGTATCGTGGGCAATATTTACAAAGGGCGCGTTATTCGTGTACTGCCCGGAATGCAGGCCGCGTTTGTGGATATCGGTCTGGAGAAGGCCGCTTTCCTTTATGTTGCCGATGTGTTCGATGCGATCGAGGAGTATGAGTCGCTGCTGTATGCGGGGAGCAAAAAGTTCGATGAGCAGGTAGTGGAGCAGGAGAGTTCCGACCGTGCTGAATTTCGTCCGCTCCATCCGATTGAAGACCTTCTTCAGGAGGGGCAGGAACTGTTGGTGCAGATATCCAAGGAACCGCTTGGAACCAAGGGTGCCCGCATAACCTCTCATATCTCGTTGCCGGGACGGCATCTGGTCTATATGCCGACGGTCGATCATATCGGCATTTCGCGGCGAATAGAGGACGAGGAAGAGCGCGAACGACTGCGGGAGATTGTCGAACGATTAAAAAAAACCGGGTCCGGTTACATCGTAAGAACCGTTTCGGAGGGGAAGAGCGAAGACGATCTGATGGCCGATATGCAGTACCTGACTACCTTGTGGGAGGAGATATCCAAGCGGCAAGCAAAGGCTGCGGTTCCGTCATTGCTTCATTCTGATCTGGATGTCGTCCAAAAAGTGGTTCGTGATATTGTTACCGAACAGGTCGATAAAATTGTTGTCGATTCACAGGTGGATTATGATCGGATAGTGCATTTCATTTCGACTTTTGCGTCAAAGATGAAATATACGATTGAGCTGTATGACGAGGAAGAGCCGATCTTCGATCATTACGGTCTGGAAGTTGAAATCAGCCGGGCGCTCGGAAGAAAGGTATGGCTCAAGTCTGGCGGTTATATCATTATCGAACAGACAGAAGCCTTGAGTGCTGTCGATGTCAACACCGGCCGGTTTGTCGGGAAGCACAATCTGGAAGATACGATTCTGAAGACAAATCTGGAGGCGGTCAAGGAGATTGCATATCAGCTTCGTCTGCGCAACATTGGCGGAATCATCATTATTGACTTTATAGACATGGAAAAAGAGGTAAATCGTGAAAAGGTCTATGGTGCCCTTGACGAAGCACTGAAAGCGGATAAATCCAAGACCAATATATTGAAAATATCCGAGCTAGGTCTGGTCGAGATGACCAGAAAGCGCGTGCGCGAGAATATCAGCCGCATGATGTGCGAACCTTGCAGTTATTGTGAAGGGCGTGGCTATATCAAGTCAAAAATAACGGTCTGTCATGAAATATTTCGTGAATTGCGGCGGGAAATGCTGGATATGAGGGGTACTAAAGCGACGGTTACCGTTCATCCGCAGGTTGCCGACCTGCTTTATGATGAAGAACGGCGAGGGCTTGAAGAGCTGGAAAAGAAATTCAAGAAAAGGATTACGGTTCGTGCCAAGCCCGGCTTCCATCAGGAACAGTTTGAAATTACGATTAACTGACCTGTGCCGGATTAGAAGTCATTTTCTGCACTTTTCAGGCAGAAAATGACTTCGTAAACGCACTTATCCAGTTTATCTGGGCTAGGTAGAAACAGAACGAGGCGGGGACCATGTCCCCGCCTCGTTCTGTTATAAGGAGTATTGTGACTACGCGGCTTTGCTGTTTAAGCCGCTCTGCTCGTAATGAGCTGAAAAATATTCCATTGCCTCGCGCATGATATCCGAAACACTCTTGTGAGTGGTCTTCATCAGGTTCTCCAGGTGATCGCGTTCTTCATCGCTCACTCTCATTGAAATGACATTGTAACGCGGATTTTCTCTCATTCTTCCCATTGGTATTTTCCTCCTGTTTTATTTATATTTTATTTCGGTTCGCATAAACGAATATGCTGTATACGTATGCCAATAGCATGCCAATAGTTTCTCTGTGTTAAAATCACGTGTATATACAGATAGATGTATAAAAACAGTTGTTAACCCGCATTCGAATGCGTCAATAGATGTGCCGTAGATGGCACACAAAAGCCATGGGTATACGCTATTTTGAAACAGATCTGCTTGCTGTGCCGATATACGGCTTGAATTAGTTGCCGGATAGCGATTGGAAAAGCGGACGCTTTCGCTGCCATGCAGATTGAGCAGGCGCTAAAAGGTTTGCCGGGTAGATCGGGGAAGAATGCAGTTTTGGCAAGATTTCCGAAATAACGCATATTAATTTTAGGTACGAATATTGATGTTAAGTTGAGATTTATGGTTATCGGTGAGGATGGTTGTAAAATTTTTCAGTCGGATTATGCCGTCTTTGATAGGGGTTGGCATGCGTTAAATGCCCGCTCCGCGGGCGGTAAAATTTACTGGCCAAGGATAGTGTCTAGTGAATTGGCTGCAATTGCATGCATATGGACAAGTTACTTGATAACCCATATGCGGTCGTATCAATGTATGCGTCACAAATGGCACACAAATGCGATGAGTATACACTATTTTGAAACAAGCTTGATGGCTGCGTCGATGGGACGCATGAGATAGCTAGCCGGATAGTGGTTTTGAATGACGGACAACTTCGATGCCATGCTTTTCGAGCAGGCGATAAAAGGTTCGTCGGGGAAGATTCGCCTGGCGGGCCGCTTTGGCAACATTCCCACCGGTTTCCTCCAGATAGCGCATAATAATATTTTTTTCGGTACGAACAACCTGCAGCTCGCGCTCTGCCCTGTAAGAGACGCGGCGACGATTGACATCGACGCCAAGACAGGATTCATAGGTATCGGTGAAAATAGTGGGAAGATTTTCCAGGCGGATTATACCGTCTTTGACAAGAACAGCAGAGCGTTCGATAACGTTCTGCATTTCGCGAATATTTCCGGGCCAGGGGTAATGCTGCATAGCCTTGACGGCCCGGTCTTCAATGCCGGCGATAGACTTGTTGAGCTTTTTCCTGGCTTTGCCGAGAAAATGCCGAGCCAGCTCCGGTACGGACTCGGCTCGGTTCCTCAGTGGCGGAAGCTCAATGAAGAATACATTGAGACGATAATACAAATCCTCCCGGAACCACCCCTCCTTTACGCCAAGTTCAAGGTCTTTATTGGTTGCTGCGATCAAACGCACATCCACTTTTTTTGCCGTAACACCGCCTACGGGACGCACCTCTCCCATGTCCAATACACGCAAAAGTTCAGCCTGCAGTTTCGGGGTGATGTCGCCGATTTCGTCCAGAAATATAGTTCCGCCGTTAGCCGCCTCGAACAGTCCCTTTTTGTCGGCAATCGCTCCGGTAAACGAGCCTTTCTTGTGGCCGAAAAGCTCACTTTCAAGGAGTGAATCCGTAAGAGTTGTACAGTTGACTGTTACCAGCGGTTTGTCGTTGCGTTGACTTTGTCGGTGGATGGCACGGGCGGTCAACTCCTTGCCGGTGCCGGTTTCGCCTCTGATTAGCACTGTTGTCGGTGTGGGGCCCACTTGGCGGATCAGTTCCATTACCTCTCTGATCCCGGGGTCGCTGCCGACAATCAAATCATCACCCGCCTGCCGGTCCAACTCACGCTGCACCAGCTCGAACTTCTGCATCAGACGGCCGCGCTCCTCTTCAATCAAACGCATGTTGTGAGGGAGGCACATATTGATATCGGCGAGTCCCTGAAATACCGCCACGGCATGCTCGCGACAGGAGTTGTAGCCGCAGGCGCGGCAATTCAGCTCATCACCTTGTGTGAATTTGTTTGTGGAGTGGAGAATCCGCCTGATGTCATCTTTGCCCGGAGTTGCCAGTTTCAGCGACTTGTCTGAATAAGAGCGGGCAAGGTCGGGAAGAAGCGCGGTTGAGCGGTAGTGGGGTGCGGTGTCATAGGGGGGCGTTGCGCTGTTATGGCACACAATCAGCTTGCGCTTGAAAAAATGATGAAGTCCTTTGTCGCGGGCCGGACCGTCAACACAGCCGCCGTCACAGAAGCGGAGATCGACAAAAGTTGGTGAAATCCGGCCTGCTGCCAGATCTCGAATAATACCTATAGTGTGGGCTTCGCCTTCGGCGCTGATGGTCTCATTGTCCTGAAAGTCAGTCTGGATATCAAATACCTTGAGCGGTCCGCCGGAAAGAGAAAAAAGCCGTCCAGCACCCGGATCAACCCCATCGAATGGCATTTCCGCAAGGCTGGCCGGAGTGATGCCCCTGTTTTTAAGAAGCTTATCCATTTCCTGATAGGTCAGCACGACATCTATTGCTTTGGAAGCTTCTCCCTGAATCTCGAATTTCGCCGCAATACAGGTGCTGACGTAGACGACTTTGGTCTCTTCGCCAAGGATGCTTTTGATGAAGCGCCCCATGGCTATCATCGGCGAGACGCTTGGCATGATATTGGGAAGCAGTGAAGGGTAATGCCTCTCGATCAGATCAACAACCGCCGGACAATGCGAAGAAATCAGCGGCTGATCGGAGGTTCTCAGCGCGTCGCGGTAATTGCCGGCAATCATGCGGGCGCCGTACGCTCCCTCGTGTACTTCGCAGAAGCCGAGGCTTTTTAAGGCTGCGACCAGCTGGCCGGGCTGAAGAGAGTGAAAAAAAGCCGGGAACGAACTGCCGAGAACCGCCACAACAGGGGAGCCTGACGCCAGCATCTCCTGTGTTCTGACCATGCGATCAACCACCACCTTGGCGTTCTGCGGACAACTCAGGCAGTTGCCGCAGCCGATACAGCGGTCATACATGATCTGCGCAAAACCTTCGTCAACCTTAATGGCTTTGACCGGACAGCTGCGGACGCAGGAATAACAACAGCGGCAACGCTCTTTATATGTGACGATTGGTTCCATGGATATTTGTCCTCATACAATGATATGTCTGTAACTATACACAAAATATCCAGTATGTGCAACAAATGGCACACATATGCCGAGTCACTTTCAAATCTATATTATTATTGTAGCCATTATTATATTAACGTATCATTATTGGCAGTTACCAAGCTCAACGCCCAGCGATGTGTGTTAGTGATGGAGGCAATCATGGATTCGACAGTTATCGCAGAAACGCCGTCTCTGCCCTCTACGGAAGTGAAACTTTCACACGTTGTCGGAGTTGGTGCTTCTGCTGGTGGCCTGGACGCGCTCGAACAGTTTTTCGACAATATGCCGGTCGATATCGCCGTGACAGCGTACTCGATGCGTGGCGATATAGAGCTATTTCTGAGTGAAGGCTTTGATGGCTATGTATCTAAGCCCCTTATCACACAGGAACTTATTGTTGAGATAAAACGTGTCATGGGTTTGTCTGGAGAAGTTATGGAGGAAATTCATGGATACTCACAAACTCTTTGAGATAAAATCCAAGTACAACAAGAAGTCGTTCGATCCATACGTTTTCACAGTACTGGATTTTATAAAAAATGGTCGGATTTGATGGTTTTCCTCACCGAAATAAACAGACTCTATTTTCGATCGCAGGGTGTATAGCTACTGAAACGAGGGGCGTTTTGGATACTTTCATTGGGTTTTTTAATAATGCAGCGTTGATGCTTATTCTTTGCGTCATTT
Organism: uncultured Geobacteraceae bacterium; assembly: GCA_903925005.1. Classification (GTDB taxonomy): domain Bacteria; phylum Desulfobacterota; class Desulfuromonadia; order Geobacterales; family Pseudopelobacteraceae; genus JACRCG01. The sequence goes on along the minus strand of CAIYDX010000277.1, from coordinate 586 downwards.
ATGACACATTTAGCATCTATTCAATTTCTAAAAAGAGTCTTAGAGATTGTTTAACTGGTGTTCTCGTTGGCCTCATCTGTATTGCCGTTATGCTTAATCCTTGGACTCTTGAGAGAGGTTTGTATTTTGATACCAGGTGGGTTCTTCTCAGTCTGAGTGGGCTTTATTTTGGTCTTATCCCAACAGTTATTGCAGTAATTTTTGCCGGAGCGCTTAGACTCTATCAGGGCGGTCCTGGTGGAGTAGTCGGGACGGTTGTAATTGTAGTAACTGCATTTGTGGGCATTGCTTGGAATCATTGGAAAGGCAACCGCAATAAGCCTTTAAGCTGGGGTCAACTATATGTTTTTGGTGTTGTTGTCCAACTGTCAATGCTCTCCTGTATGTTCCTCTTTCCTGCTTATATGCGTAATTCCATCCTCAAAAAGATCGCTCTTCCGATTCTGCTTGTGAATCGGCGTGCAATATTGACCCACCTTTAGCCTAAATCGGCGTCCAAAATTGACCCACCTCAGCACCCTCCTCCATACTCTCTTGATTATACAAGAGAGAGGAGATTTAAGGAGATGCTGATCGTGGAAACTAT
>CAIYDX010000276.1 GCA_903925005.1 uncultured Geobacteraceae bacterium | reverse complement strand
GCGGGCAGAGTCGGCGTTGTCTCCCGTTCCGGCACGCTGACCTACGAAGCGGTCTGGCAGCTGACCAGCCTCGGGATCGGCCAATCCACCTGCGTCGGCATCGGCGGCGACCCGGTCAATGGCACGAATCATCTGGATGTACTCCGGATGTTCCAGGAGGATCCGAACACCGACGCGGTCATCATGATCGGCGAGATCGGCGGCACCTCCGAGGAAGAAGGCGCTTACTTCGTCAAGGAGCATATGACCAAACCGGTGGCGGCCTATATCGCCGGTGTCACCGCCCCCCCCGGCAAACGGATGGGTCATGCCGGTGCGATTATCTCGGGCGGCAAGGGTACTGCTGCCGAAAAAGTTGCGGTACTGGAAGAGTGCGGCATCAGCGTGGCGGCCAGTCCGGCAGAGATGGCCCAGGCACTGCTCAGGATATACAAACCGTAGAGAAGCAGGTGTTTAGGTTGAGGGCTGAAGGTTGATTCTTTCTGCTAATAACCTTCAACCTTCAAACTTTAACCTTTACAAAGCCGGAGATCGGTGCAATGGGAAAATACAAAAAAAATCCGAAGTATAATATTATATCGATTCGAGTTTCAGACGAAGAGCTGAAAGCTATCGCGCACGAATCGCAAACCACCAACAGGACCATATCCGACTTAATGAGGGAGGCTCTTCACAAGATTGTCCCCCCTTCGACAAGTTGCTACGAAAGCTATGAAAGAGGAGGAATAACAGTATGAGCACAAAATTAGGGGCTCTCGAATATCATTCCATGGGCCGTAAAGGCAAAATCGAAGTTGTATCCACCAAGCCGTGCCAGACAGCAGCCGACCTGTCGCTGGCCTACTCTCCCGGCGTTGCCGAACCCTGCCTGGCAATTCAGCAGAATCCGGAAGATGCCTACAAGTACACCGCCAAGGGAAACCTGATAGCGGTTGTATCGAACGGCACGGCCGTCCTCGGCCTCGGCAATCTGGGCGCCCTGGCCGGCAAACCGGTCATGGAGGGTAAGGGTATTCTCTTCAAGCGTTTTGCCGATATCGACGTTTTCGACATCGAACTCGACACCGAGGATCCGGACGAGATCATCAAGGCCTGCCAACTGCTGGAGCCGACTTTCGGCGGCATCAACCTGGAAGATATCAAGGCCCCGGAATGTTTTTATATCGAGGAGACTCTCAAGAAGACCATGAACATACCGGTCTTTCACGACGATCAGCATGGCACCGCCATCATATCGTCCGCGGCTCTGCTGAATGCGCTGTACCTGGTTGACAAGAAGATCGAAGACATCCGCATCGTCGTCAATGGGGCAGGCGCGGCTGCCAACTCCTGCGCCAAGCTGGCGATTGCTCTCGGGGTGAAGCCGCACAATATGATCATGTGCGACACCAAGGGAGTCATCTACAAAGGGCGCACCGTCGGCATGAACCCCTACAAGGAACTCTTCGCCGCCGAGACGCACTTCCGTACCCTGGAAGAGGCCGCAAACGGGGCCGATGTCCTGTTCGGTCTTTCCGTTAAAGGAGCCTTTACTAAAGAGATGGTTGCCAGTATGGCCCCCAACCCGGTCATTTTCGCTATGGCCAATCCGGACCCGGAAATCACCCCGGAAGATGCTTACTCTGTACGCAGCGACATCATGATCGCCACCGGCCGTTCCGACTATCCGAATCAGGTCAACAACGTACTCGGCTTTCCGTTTATCTTCCGGGGAGCCCTCGATTGTCGCGCCACCTGTATCAATGAAGAGATGAAGCTGGCTGCGGTCAAGGCCCTGGCGCAACTGGCCCGCGAAGAATGCCCCGACTCTGTCTGCAAAGCCTACGGCAACCAGAAATTTGTTTTCGGCCCCAACTACATCATCCCCAAGCCATTTGACCCCCGCGTCTTGCTGCATGTGGCGCCTGCCATCGCCCGTGCGGCCATGGAGTCAGGCGTCGCCCGCCAGCCGATTGAGGACATGGCCAAATACATCGAACATCTTGAATCGACTCAAGGCAAGTCCAAAGAGATCATGCGTATGATCATCAACAAAGCCAAGAGCGATCCCAAGAAGATTGTGTTCCCCGAAGGCGAACACGAAAAGACCCTCAGAGCCGCCCAGACATTGGTAGAAGAGGGAATTGCCCAGCCGATCCTGATCGGCGACCGCACTAAAATCATCCAGAAAATGGCGGAACTTAATATAGAGCTGGACGTACCGATCATAAATCCTGCCGAATCGCAATTGACGGAAAAATATGCCGAAGTGCTCTATGGTCTGCGTCAGCGAAAAGGGTTGACTCTTTCCGAGTCCCAGCGTCTTCTGCGCCGCAAATCGCTCACCCATTTCGGCGCGATGATGGTACATATGGGCGATGCCGACGCCCTGCTCGGCGGTATCGACACCCACTATCCGGAAACTATCCGTCCGGCGCTTGAAGTGATCGGCAAACAGCAGGGGCTCTCCAGTGTGCATGGCCTCTACATGCTGGTATTCAAAAATGATGTCTACTTCCTGGCCGATACTACCGTCACGATCGATCCAACCGCAGAGGAGCTGGCCGAGACCGCAATCCTGGCTGCCGAGAAGGTTCGTATGCTTGATATCGAGCCACGGGTCGCAATGCTCTCCTTCTCAAACTTTGGTTCAGTTAATCATCCCCAGTCCAAAAAGGTAAGAAGGGCAACCGAAATCGTCAAAGAGCGCGCACCCGATTTGATCGTAGAAGGTGAGATGCAGGCCGACACCGCTGTTACCCCTGACTTACTGAACGGCTTCACCTTCTCGAAGCTCAAGAACAATGCAAATATTCTTATTTTCCCCGACCTGAACTCGGGAAATATCTGTTACAAGCTGCTGCATCACCTGGG
>CAIYDX010000275.1 GCA_903925005.1 uncultured Geobacteraceae bacterium | reverse complement strand
GTAAAAACCGGATTCACTGTCCAGTCATTGCCGGATTGCGTGTCCAGTGAAAACCGGATTGGGTGTCCAATCATTTCCGGATTAGGTGTCCAGTGTACACCGGATTACGCACAAAACAGGGGGAATATTTGGAAACATTGCTTAAACAACTGCAGGAATCATTAAATAATCATGGTAGGCCGACAGCAGTAGCTTTTCACATATATGAACTTCTGAGTGAGGCCGGCTATGATGACGCAATGATCGAAGAGGTCTCTTCCGCATTGATGGATATTGTTGAATGCCCCCCCTACTCACTATCCAATAATGGCATAGCCCACCGTATTGCAACTGGTGGCGGCTAATCGGCAGTCATTTGACGCAAATCAATTGTGATTACCGACTGCCTGCCTTGTTTTCGGGCGGTAACGGCTGCCGGCTGCATCACCAACTGCATGTTGTAGGCAAAGGACGAAAAAGTACCAGCATGGGTTGTTTCAACTGGGTCAATACAATTCTGGACAATCTGAAAAAGTCTTTTGCTTATGTTATTCAAGCCATGATAGGAGATGATTTATGACAACTCGCCGTATTGCCAAAATTTTCAAGAGCCGTCCCACCATCGAAGGAGCCGGTGTCCATCTGAAACGTGCCTTCGGTTATCATCAGGTGCCGCAGTTTGATCCCTTTCTGATGCTGGACGATTTTCATACCTCCAATCCGGACGAATACCTGGCCGGTTTCCCCTGGCATCCGCACCGAGGCATCGAGACGATCACCTATGTGTTGGAAGGATTGGTTGAGCATGGCGACAGTATGGGCAACAAGGGGGCAATCGGTGCCGGGGATGTACAGTGGATGACCGCCGGCAGCGGCATCATCCATCAGGAAATGCCTCAGTTGAGCCCCACCGGCACCATGTGGGGATTTCAATTCTGGGCCAACTTGCCTGCCAACCAGAAAATGGTGGCTCCCCGCTACCGGGACGTCAAGGCTGCCGATATCCCGGAAGTGACGTTGAGGGACGGTGTGATGGTCAAGGTCATTGCCGGGGAGGTGGCAGGTGTGAAGGGACCGGTTAGCGATATCGTCATCGAGCCGGAGATGCTTGACATCACACTACCTGCCGGGGTCGTATTCTCCCACGCACTCCCGACCGGACATACCGCCTTTGCCTATATCCTCTCCGGCGAAGGTTGTTACGATGATCAGCGCGAGCTCCACCAGCCGGAGTCCGTGCTGTTGTTCGAACATGCCGGTGAGAGCATTCAGGTCGCTTCGCTTGCTCAGCCGTTGCGATTTTTGCTGATCTCCGGGAAGCCTTTGAACGAGCCGATAGCTTGGCAGGGGCCGATTGTCATGAACACTCAGGAAGAGCTGAATATAGCATTCGAGGAATATCAGCGGGGAACATTTGTAAAATGAACCTTCGCTTCTAAGAAAGGAGATGGTCACATATGAACGCAACGATATCAGCATTTGAACTACAACAGTTAATTATTTCCGGTTCGGTCTCTCTTATAGATGTGCTCATGCCGGAGGATTTTGCCTGTCGTCGTATTGCCGGTGCCGGTAATGCCTGTGTCTATGAGATGGTCTTTCTGGAGAGGATCGCCGAATGCGTGCCGGACCAGGAGCGAGTTGTCGTCGTCTATGATAACAGTGGCTCGACCCAGACTGCCCGGAGCGCCAAAGAGAAACTTGAGCGGGCCGGCTATCGCAATGTGGCGATCTTGGAAGGTGGTTTACAAGGGTGGCTGGCGGCAGGATTCGCGGTCGAACAGGTAACTCCGGTTCCGCCGCCCGTCGTCATGGATGGTGTTTATCCACTTGATACGGAAAAGAGCATTGTCGAGTGGACCGGCCGCAATATCAATAATCGCCACTATGGCCGCATCGCCATCTCCGGAGGAGAAGTCGTTCTTATCAACGGGCTTCCGGTCTCGGGGAGATTTGTATTGGATATGGACAGTATGGCAAATCTGGACCTTCAGGATGAAGGATGGCGCGGCATGCTGCACCGGCACTTGAAGTCAGAGGATTTTTTTGACGTGGAACGCTATCCCACAGCGCTTTTCGAGCTGAGCGGCACTGCAGCGGTCGCCGGGGCCACGCCCGGCACACCCAATGTGGAGATCTCTGGAAAACTGACGGTCAAGGGCACGACCCTTCCACTCTGCTTTTCGGCCATGGTCGCAGCGCAGGAGGACGGCACGCTCAAAGCCCAGGCCGCCATCGATATCGACCGGACGCTCTGGGAGGTTTGCTACGGTTCGGGCCGTATGTACGAGCGGCTCGGCATGCATCTGGTCAACGACCTGATCAGCATCGAACTGTTCATCGTCACACAACAATCAGCATAACCGACAGGAGGGGCAAGCTCAAGGTAATAGTTAAGTCTGAAAAAGTGAACACCATAAGGTTTGATCTTTTAGACATATTGCATGGCCACTTCAATTTTAAACTTCAAATTACTGTATATTGCTGATATTTAAAACCATTTCCCAGTACTCATTTCTGTAGGCAGTGGGACGCCAAATCTCAATAATGTCACTTTTCTCTTTTGTAGACCTGGACGCCAACCAGATGATCAACCCAATATTGAATAATGCTGGTCAGCCATTATGCGATCAGGCTTTGCAGGAGATCTCCAACAAAAGTATCGGAGTGAAGCAGTGTGGGAACAATATAGGAACTATTTAACTTATCTGGTAAAATCCATGTTATCTAACTATGCAGTGTCAGTGATACTCAGCCGTTCCTATGCGGCCGGTCAGTGATTACTTATAGCCACATCCAGGTCAGTGCGTCCTGTCAGCTCCTTTTTGCCCTTCAATTTGGCGATGGTTTCAGAAGCCCAAAACAGGCCCTGAGCGATTTCTACGATGAACAACTCAAGGAATCAACGTAACTCTTGTCTTGTGTCCAGAGTACCGGGCGCGCTATATCAGCTACATTTTATGGCATGACTCGCATTTATCTTTTACGCTGAACGCAGTTTTCCCGTCATGACAGCGACCACAGGACTTTCCGGTTTCCATTTTCTGCATCGACACTTTTACCTGGCTGCGGGTTGTTTTAAATACCGTTGTGTGACAAGCGGCACAGCCGTACAGAGTCGTATGGAATTTATGGCTGAAGACAATATCACCCGTGCTCTTTTCCTTATACAGCAATTCCCGTGTCGGATGACATTTTGAACATTCCTTTATTGCAAAAGCTTGTTTGGCGTTGTGGCATGCGCCGCACGATGCACCCTTTTCCATGGCTGCCATCCCGACACGCTTGTTCTTCTGGTTCGGTGCAAATAACGACGGATGACATGCACCGCATTCGAATTTCTTTATATGAATGGCATGACTGAAATGTGTCGGGCCGGTCTCTTTTATGACATACGTAATGTCCTTGACACGATGACATGAGGAACATGCAGCCAGACCAAAAGCTTTTTTGCCATCATGGCAGGTGCCGCACGAAATCCCTCTTTCCATATCAGCCATTGAGTAATGTTTTTTCTTCTTCAAATTAAAAATGGCATCGTGACACGCCCGGCAGTTTTTGGCCATTTCCTTCTTATTGATATGATCACTATGGCTGAACACTACCATGCCCGCATTCCCAGTATTGTACACCACATCTCGTACAGTGACCGCAAACGCTGAGTTCTGAAATAACAGCGACAGCACACACAGAGTGAAGATTAGGCTATGTTTCATATGATTTTCTCCTGGCCAGACTGAGCCCCCGGTGCAGCGGGGCTGTCATTGTCAACGGTCTCTTCCTCCCAGCCGTTCCACATCGGCTTGAAATGGGACAGGGGGGGTATGGCCGAGCGTTGCCAAATATATGTGAACAAAGAGAAATGCGGTAAAACAGCAAGCAATCAGAAAATGCCCCCCCACCAGTATCTTTATACCCCCCAACAGAAGAAACAGTTCACGTAGCGGAGCAACATACATGAGCAGTGCCCCGCTGAAAATAACCAGCGGCATCAACACGAGCATGATTACCACATATGAGGCCTTTTGCATCGGGTTAAACTTGTTGTCGGGCCTACTATGGTGAGGATTAGGTTTTCCCTGGAAATAGGCGAGGGCATAGAAATACGCCTGGCGGAGCATGCCTGTTTTGATATCTTCCAGTGTCGGAATATAGAGTTTTATCAGGCTACGTGCCACGATCAGATAGTACGTCAGCCACATGGCATATGAAATCGAAACAACCACACCGGCAGTATTATGCAGGCGTATAGCCGCCTTATAGGCTCCAAAAATGTTTACATAATCGGGAAATCTAATCTGGAGTCCAGTAACGCACAAGGTTACGATTCCGAAGGCATTCAGCCAGTGCCAGATTCTGACAGGCATGGGGGTCACAAATACCATTTCTTTATGCTTCATTGATCATCCTCCTTTCTGTTCTTCCTGGTCAAAAAACGGAAGAAGCCGTGAGCCAGCGGTACAGACATTCCCGCCGCAACAATTAATGCGCCAATAATATTGAGATACGTGCTCCTCGTCGAACCAAGCATATAGAAATCTGGAGTCCCGTACAAAATGTCAAGAATTGCACCTTTTTCCACAGCGATTCTTATGTACCCGCCACTTTTGTCAGGAAAAGCAATAAAGCTTTTCTGCATGGCCCTCGGTCCTGAAGCATGGCAGAAGGAACAATCCCATCTATTATCCAGAATCTGGTAGCTGTGTGTGACGACTTCCGGTGTCATCATCCCCCACAATCGCATATTTTTCCCACGAAGCTTATGGTTGAACGCCCTCAACTCTTCAAGCGATACAAGGTTATCACCATTCAAGTCAATTACTCTGCTGACTTCCTCCCCTTTCTCCAGTGCAGCAAGCTCTTCATAGCTGGCATTTTTGAAGTCACCTTTGGTGCCGGGCTTGCGACTTTCGATAGTCAAGGTTATGACATAATCCTTTGAACCGGTATGGCAAGTGATACAGGGAAGTGAATCGATATGCAGCTCAGCCTGGGGAAGCCATTTTGAATGACTTTGAATGGTTTTCCTGCTGTCGTGACATCTGCTACACTTACTATTGATATCGTCACCTGACATAAACACCGGCAAACGTACTTCATGCGGGTTATGACAGCCGGTGCAACCGGCTTTCGAAGCGTGAAAACTTTTGGCGTATTCCTTAAGGACAGGGTCATGGCAATCACCACATGTCGCTTTGGAAGGCACATAACCATCTTTTAGATGGCCTGCTGGTACATGATCATGACATGTTGTACAACCCACTATAGCATGCGTGGTGGCGGCAAACTTGATTGGATCGATGTATTTGTTTTCCCCCTCCAGACGCATGATTTCCTTACTGCCATGGCAGTTCATGCACATTCCATTTCCCGGATCAGCAGCCCTTGCTGATGTGGCCAACACTATTAAAACAGTCAAAAGCATCCATAAGGTTCTGTTAGGCACATACATGGCGTAAACCCCCTATTGCCTGTTTGGTGGTTACCGTTACCCCCAGGTCCCGGACCTCGCCAGCAATTAGATCCGTCAATCTGTCGATGTTGCCGGCAATTTCAGTAGACAGCTCCAGGCCGGTGTCTATGGTTTTTGGCTCGATTCCATAAAGGATTACCTTATTTGGAATTGAACCCATAAGCCGTGCAGTGGCCAACAGGTCTGAAAGTCCCAGTTGGTGCGGAGAAATCTTTTTCTGAAATACGGAGGGAACATCGTCGCCCTCAAATCGGGTGAGCGTCCCGAACGGTTCTCCATTTCTCACAACATCGATAAGTATGAGGACGTCCCTCTCTTCAAGATACTGCAAAAGTTCTATGCCGCTGGTTCCTCCATCCAACAGCTCGACGCATTGCGGCGTCTCGTATTTCCTCGCAAACTCCTCAACAGTGCGGACTCCTGCCCCCTCATCCTGAAGAAGCATGTTTCCTATCCCCATGACCAGAATATTCATACCCGGCACTTATAAAGCCCTTACCGTGATAATATCCTTGTTCTCCTTGTCTACCAGGTGAATGGCGCAGGCCAGGCACGGGTCAAAGGAGTGAACGGTGCGCAGCACCTCCAGCGGTTTTTGCGGATTGGCAACCGGGGTGCCGACCAAAGCCGCCTCGTAGGGTCCGGGCTCATCGTTGGCGTTACGTGGTCCAGAGTTCCATGTTGAGGGAACAACTGCCTGATAATTTTTGATCTTGCCCTTGTTTATGACTACCCAGTGGGAGAGCAAGCCGCGGGGCGCTTCATGCAGTCCAACACCCCTCACTTCACCAGAAGGGAACTCTGGTTTGTTGAATATTTTGGTATCGCCGGTGGCGATGTTGTCGATCAGGTTCTGCCACTGATTAAGGAGGGTCTCATGCAGCACCGCTGCCCGCACGGCCCGGGCGGCATGACGACCGATTGTTGAATGGAGTGCACTGATAAGAACCGTCTCTCCGGCCAAGTGGCTGATTGTGGCCAGTGCCTTGTCAGTGTACTTTGTGGTGGCCTGGTGCCCGGCTGCATACATGCAGAGCACGTTGGCGAGCGGGCCGACTTGGGCCGGCTTGCCATAGAAGGTCGGAGTCTTTACCCATGAGTATTTGCCGTCATCCTGGAAGTCGGTGTAGAGGGGGTCTGTCTCGCCGTCCCAGGGGTGACGGGAGGCGCTGCCGGCGTACCAGGCGTGCTTGACGCTTTCCTGCACCCCTGTTTTGATATAGTCATCATTGAAGCCCTTGATCGGGTGGAATTTGCCGATGTCGCCGCCGGGGATATAGCCCCCAGGCAGGGCAAACAAGGTGCCCTTGGTGTCCATCGGGTATTCCGGCATGGAGAGGTAATTGGTGATCCCGGCTCCGTAGGCGGTCCACTCCTTGTAATAGGCGCCGATGGCACAGGCATCGACAAAGTAGACATTGTTGATGAAATCGCCCAGTTCATCGATGAGGGTTTTTACGTAGTAGAGCCGTTCCATGGTCAGGGTGGTGGGACTGTCAGTGTTGATCGGGTTTGCGACACCTCCGACGGCCAGATTCTGGATGTGCGGGGTTTTGCCGCCGAGGATCGACACTATCATGCTCGCCTTGCGCTGCAACTCCAGGGCTTGCAAGTAGTGAGTCGTGGCCATCAGGTTCATCTCCGGCGTAAGCTTCATGGCCGGATGCCCCCAGTAACCGTTGGTAAATATCCCTAATTGTCCTGAATCCACAAAGCCCTTCAGCCTTGCCTGGGCCTGACTGAATTCTTGGGCACTGTTCAGGTGCCAACTGGAGATACCTTGGGCCATGGATGCTGTTTTTTTCGGATCCGCCTTCAAGGCCGAGGTAACATCAACCCAATCAAGTGCCGACAGGTGATAGAAATGCACGATGTGGTCCTGGATGGCATGGGCGGCCATCAGGATGTTACGGATGTACTGAGCGTTGAGGGGAACTTCCATGTTTAGCGCATTTTCCACTGCCCGCACCGAAGCAATGGCGTGAACCGTTGTGCAGACCCCGCAGATCCGCTGGGTGTAGATCCAGGCCTCGCGTGGATCACGATCCTTCAAAATCAGTTCGATGCCTCGCCACATCTGCCCCGATGACCATGCCTTGCTAACCTTGCCGTTATCAAGTTCACAGTCTATCCGCAGATGCCCTTCAATTCTCGTGACTGGATCAATGCTGATTCGCGTTGTCATGCTGTCCTCCGTTTACGTTCACAAATATTTTGAATAGTGCGCAGGCGTGCTTACTAATGGGTTTCAGGAAAAAGGTTCAGATACTTCGCACAAATCTTGAACCCGAGTATCGCAAATGCAATCATTCCCGCAGTAAGCATAAACTCCATGATGGATGGGAAGTAGTCTCCACCCACCCGGTTTGCATAGCTTGACATGGCGAAAATCCCAACGTTAAGACGGTTAAACAGAACCCCGATGATGACCATGATGCTTGCCACAAAAATCGAATCCAGGTCCTTCCGGTTTGCTTTCTTTGATAGTATCAGGACGGGGATAACCACACCGACGGCCATTTCGATCACCCACATAGCCCCCAGAAAACCGTTGCTGAACAGGGCGCCTACGCCCGGACCGGAAATGAGGACCCATATCTTCATTACAAAGTAGAAGCAGCCGGAGAAGAAAACCCCCTGAGACAACCCTTCAAGTACATCCTTGGGCGCCTGATGGTTGAACACCTTTCCGGTCAAGATGGTTTCGAAGCTGACCATTGAAAGTCCCATCATTATCGCAGAAACAAGGAACAGATACGGCATGAGTTTGCTGTACCAGAGCGGAGACAGTTTGCTCGGCACGATCAGGTAGTTAGCTCCCAGCGAGGATTGGTGGAGCAGCGATAGTGCTACTCCGAACATGACGGCTCCTACCATGATGCGGCTGACAAAATGAAGCGTGCGTACCCAGCCGAGTTTTTCGAAGACCATGGGACTTGATTCCGTCGCCAGGGTTGTGAGGTAGAGTACGAGGTGCACGGCCACAAGAAACATGATGGAGTTGATTTGCCACATGACGAGTGGATGCCAGATAACCGCAGTGCGCCCGATATCGAGGGTGATGGAGATGGCGGCCAGCAGATAACCGAAAAACGCGTTCAGAATAGATGCCCGGACAATGCATTTATACTTTTCCCAGTTCAGGATATAGACCGTACCAGCTATCAGGAACGCGCCGGCCGCCATAGCCACTCCGCCCAGAACGTCGAATGAAATCCACAGCCCCCACGGCCAGTAGTCGTTCATATTTGTCGAGGCTTTCAGTCCGAATATAACGCGGTAGACGGCGACAAACGCCGCTCCGGCTATCAGAAAAATGAGAACACGGGTGAACGGGGTATCCATCTTTATGCCGAGGTGGCGGCTCGGACTGTCATCCAGCAGTTTGTTGACGACGCCCCCCAGTTTGGGGCCAACATAGGTGGTAAAATCAATCATGGCTGTCCCCCCTTCCTCTTGTCGTTCCGGTCCTTTCGGCTCGTAATGATGTGCAGGGCGGTGCCACTGAGGAATACTCCCAGAAAGACCCAGGGAACTTTGGCAATGTATGCCCAGGTAAGATCCGGGAGTGCGGCATTGGGGATATCCTTGTTGAAGCCGAGCAGTTCAAAAGAAATACCGGAAAGCATGAGGTTCTGCGTGCCCCCAGCCTCAGTCAGGCCATAGATCTTGTCCGCATAAGCCGCGACGGCTCGTGTACTGGTTTCCTTCGAGTGCATGGTTTGAATAGGAAAATTGTAGATAGTTCCCGGCTTCATGGTAAACCGTTTTTTTGCCTCTTCACGGAGCTCGGTGGCTTTTCCGAAGATAGTCGCGCCGGTAGGGCAGTACTCTGCGCAGGCGGCATATTTTCCTTCCTTGATGCGGTGACGGCAGAGCTGGCACTTTCTGATCTCAGGCCAGACGGCGCTCCATTCGTAGCGGGGAAGGTTGAACGGACACGCGATCTGGCAGTAACGACAGCCAATGCAACGGTAAGCTTCATAATACACAATGCCGTTTTTCGGATCTTTGGTAAAGGCGCCTGCTGGGCATACTGATGCACAGGCCGGTGTAATGCAGTGCATGCACTGCTGTTTGAAGAAGGCGTGGCCATTGACCGCAGAATCCTTCTTTTCACCACTGCCGTTCCGGTACATTTTGATAATACTGAGCGTTTTGCCTGAGAGATCCTGGGCGGCATCCCAAATTCCTTTGTTTCCATCGATCCCTTCAGTCTCATAGGGAGGAGATTCCATCTGTTCGGTCTTCTCGGACTTGCGGCAGAGGAATGAGTCGGTGATTGAGGGTGCCAGGCCTTCCTTGTAGAGCGCCCCGCCGGGTACGCTGTTGTGGGTCTTGCAGTTAACCATGCATGATTTGCAGCCGATGCAGAGCGTTGCATCATAGAGGAGGCCAACCGCGTCGGGTGGCAGCTGTTTCGACATTCTGGCTTCTGCCGATGGCACGCCTGCCGCAAGAACGACGCCGCTGCCGGCAACACCTTTCAAGAAATTACGTCTGCTTATGGCCATGGCTAATCCTCCTTGCTGTGATCAGTATCACTGCCGGAGGTGTGACTATCCTGGGTATCTTTGTCGCTTTTCCCCAGGCCGGTAAGCATTGCAGCCCCGGCTGCACCGATCACTAAGCCTGCCGCCCCGGTTGCCAGGGACTTGATGCCGGAAGGGAGGCCCTCCTTGTTTGGAAAAGCCTCGGTGAAAAAGGTTGGCGGTGTAAAATCCTTTATGACTGCCAACGTATGAAGCGGAGTTGAAAAACCGACCCCTTTTTCAGAACAGCCGAAACAGGGATGACCGACACCGACCGGCCAGGTACCGGAACCGGTTTCGCCAAAGTTCAGCGTCGAGCAATTGGCGTGTGTCTCAGGTCCTTTACAGCCGAGCTTATATAGGCAGGCACCTATCCGATGCATTTCGTCTCCGAACTGTGCCGCAAAACGACCCGCATCGAAATGCGGCCGCCGTTCGCAGTTTTCGTGGATCAAGCGACTGTAGGCAAATTTTGGCCGGCCCGACTGGTCCAGTTCGGGCAATTTATTAAAGGTAACGTAATGCAGAATAGTGGTGAGCAGGTTGTACGGATTCGGCGGACAGCCGGGAATCGTGATGACTGTCTTGCCGGTCAGAATTTCCGGTATGCCCTTGGCGCCAGTCGGATTCGGAGCTGCAGCAGCGATCCCACCCCACGAGGAGCAGGAACCCATGGCGATAATCGCCGCTGCAAGGGGGGCGGTGTTGTTCAGAATCTCCAAGGCGGTGTTATTCCATTTCTAAATCAAGAGTGAGCTTATAATCCATGGCCATGATACTATCGACTGTACGCGTTGCTGGTTATCTTCCATCTCCTTGAGCGACTGGCAGAGATGATTTTCAAG
>CAIYDX010000274.1 GCA_903925005.1 uncultured Geobacteraceae bacterium | reverse complement strand
GAGTACCCCTGAAACCATAATATGTAACAGTTACAAGCTGTTATGGTTTGCAGGATAACATAAACAGAACTAAAACTAAACCAATTTATACAAGATATATGAACAAATCCGGAATGTTATGTTTCCGGATGGAAACTATACTAGAAAAACCGACCGCTCAAATTCTGCAAACTATAAATGAAGTTTACTTAAAACACCACAATGCAGTGCGCGATTTATGGAATTTTTTTAGAACCCTTCTCCATACGGGAGGAGGTGGCCGAAGGCCGGATGAGGGGGCAACAGTGCTAAATAAATCACTGTTGCCCCCTCATCCTAGCCCTCCCTCATGGAGAGGAGATTGTCTGATAAGATCGTTGAGGGGGCGGATAAATATGGTTTGAATGCAACGAGGATATATGTTATTTAATAACATAATAGCGTGAGGACGATATGGGAACGGCCACAGAGGTTGTCAGGTACCGCAAGGAAAAAAACGGGCGAATCATCGAAGTCGTTATCTGGCGTATTTCCGAACCGGTTCCGGGCTGTACTCATACGTTCAAATACCGGCTTTTCTATGGCATGGCCAACGGAACCTGCCTCGTCAGATACGATAACGAACGAGGCAAGGGTGATCACCGTCATTTTGGCGACGAGGAAGAAGCATATGATTTTACCTCGCTTCGGACGTTGCTCGATGATTTTGAAGCTGATACTGAAAGGATGTGATCGCCATGAAAGCAAAACGGGATCTAAAAATAGGCATTAAAAGTGACCGGGAGTTCTTTGATGAACTTAAGGTGCTTGCCGATAAATTGGACAACGGTTGGCTTCCGGAAAAACCGGTTGAGCGCCTTTATTTTGATAGTCTGCCATCACTGCTTAAGCATCTTACACCAAAACGTTTTGAACTGCTGTCCGAGCTGCGAAGATTGGGGCACGCCAGTATCAATGCTCTGGCAAAGCACCTTCATCGCCAGTATCGCAATGTTTTTGATGATGTCAAGTCCATGGAGAAGCTTGGACTTGTCGAAAAAGATTCAAGTGGGCACTTCTATGTACCGTGGGATGAGATTGATGCCACCTTTCGTTTGGCAGCTTAAACCAAGGTCAGCAACTATTGGAGCGGGGAATGAGGCGGCTTATTCCCCGCTCTCCGTATGCGCCTTCGGATGGGCCTTGTCATAGACCTCCATCAGACGGTCGATGCTGACGTGGGTGTATTTCTGGGTGGTGGAGAGCGAGGCGTGGCCGAGCAGTTCCTGGATCGCGCGCAGGTCGGCGCCCCCTTCAAGCATGTGGGTGGCGAAGGTATGCCTCAAGGTATGGGGTGAAATCCGTTTGAACGCCGCAATCCGCATGACATGGGCATCGACAATGCGGGCCACGCTGCGGCGGTTGATGCGGCCGCCCCGGGTGTTGAGAAAAAGCGGGCCTTTGGCCGTGCCGACGTTTCGCTCGTCAAGATACTCTCGCACCGCTTCCAGGGCGCGGCTGCCGACCGGGACGATTCGCTCCTTTCCCCCCTTGCCGGTCACCCGCACCATGCCGCCTGCCAGATCAAGCTCCCCGATATTGAGGCCGGTCAGCTCGGAAACACGGAGACCGCTTGAATAGAGCAGTTCCAGAATCGCCCGGTCGCGCAGGGCGTATTTCTGATCGGCATCCGGAGCCTCCATCAGCGCGGTAGCCTGATCGATATCGAGGTGAAAAGGGAGCCGTTGCTCTTTTTTAGGTGTGGCGATCAGTTCGGCGGGATTCTTGGCAATTGTGCCGCGCCGGAGCAGGAAGCGGAAAAAGGAGCGGATAGCGGCCAGCTTGCGGCCGATGGAACTCTTCTTGGCACTCTTTGACAGCCCCGCCAGGTAACGTCTGAGGAACAGGTGGTCGATATCACCGGCGGAAACGGCCTCTCCTTTCTCATGCAGGGCGAACGCCAGCATTTGCGCCAGATCGCATTGATAGGCCGCAAGGGTGTGCGGTGAAACATCACGCTCTGTTTGCAGGTAGGCGATGAACTGTTGTATCTGCTGAGCTAATAAAGTCATATATTTCTACTCAAAGGCAGGGAACCCGCCCCTGAGCTGCCAGCTTTTGATGTCATCCAGGTAGAACCATTTCTGACGATACGAAAGAGTTTTAATCCTGTTTGACGGCAGAATGTAATAATCGAATTCCGTAATCACATCTCCTGATTTTTTCTCCGGAAGACAGCGTGAAGAGAGTATGCGGTAATCGGTAACCGTGAGGCCCCGCTTCTTGAGAGCAGCAGCCTTTTTCAGGTACTCTTCCCGCTGCTCCTGATCGATGTAGGTCATTCCGGCATTTTCTATCTCCTGCCAGCGCAGCATCCGGTTATAGGCCTTGGTGCTCCGGTCGAACTCTTCACTCAATCCGCTCTGGGTGGTTGCGCAGGCGGTCAGCGCCAGACAGATTACACACAAAAATATTTTTGCCAGTCCGGTCATAATTCAGCTCTCTCTTTCGCGTTGCTGGATATGTTCGATCAACTCCACCGCAAGTTCGAATTTTCCGAAGGGGGGGATCAGGTAATAGCCCCCGGTAACGGCAAATATCGCATCGATAAACTCCTTGGCGATCGCCAGCCCCTCCTGCGCCCCGGCCACCTTCTCAAGCCCCTTCATGCGGGCTCGAACGGCGTCCGGTACGGTAATGCCCGGAACTTCGTTGTTCAGATATTCGGCGTTGCGCTCGCTGACCAGCGGCATTATTCCGACCAGAAACGGAATGTTGCAGTCGCAGGTCGCCTCCAGTGCGGCAAAGAGAATCGCCGGATCGTAGATCGGTTGACTCTGGGCAAAGCGGGCGCCGTTGGCCGCTTTTTTACGCAGCCGTTCGGCCTGAACCGCCATGTTTTGCGTGTTGGGATTAAAGGCGGCGCCGATCGTGAAGCCGGTTCCGGCGCCGATCGGGTTGCCGAGCGCATTGACGCCGCTGTTCATATCGCAGAGCAGTTTGATAAGTGTCAGGGAGTGCAGGTCGAACACCGATGTTGCTCCGGCATGATCCCCCATCGTTGCCGGATCGCCGGTCACCGCCAGGATTGAGCGGATGCCGAGCAGGCTGGCCCCCATCAGGTCGGACTGCATGCCGATCAGGTTGCGGTCGCGGCCCGTTATATGCACGATGACCTCAATCCCGACCTCGTTCTGTACGAGGGCTCCCAGGGCGATGTTACCCATTCGTGGGCGGGCCAGCGGGTTTTCGGCGATGTTGATCGCATCGGCGCCCGCTTCCTTCAGGCATCTGCACCCCTCGATGATCCGGCTGCAGTCGAGCCCTTTGGGAGGGTCCAGTTCAACGGTAATGACCTTGCGGCTCCCACAGCCATCCAGAAAAGAGGCGTGCGCGGGAGGTGTCTGTGCCGGTTCGGATATCGAAATCAGCGGCAACTTGCTCCGTGCTGCCGGCCGGCAGCCGTGCATTGCCTGGGCAAGCGCCGTGATATGTTCCGGGGTTGTTCCGCAGCACCCTCCGACGAGATTTGCCCCGGCGGCAACCATCTCCTTTGCCATGGCGGCAAAATAATCCGGTGTCGCGCGGTAGATGTAACGGCCATCCAGATATTCCGGAAAACCGCTGTTGGCATAGGCGCTGATGGGTTTGTCGGTCAGCGCCGCCAGGCGTTTGATCACCTTGAGCAGTTCCAGCGGACCGGCGCCGCAGTTTGCCCCGATCATGTCGGCACCGGCCGCTTCCATCGCCCGGCAGAAACTTTCCACCGAGCTGCCGTCGCCGCTTCGTCCCCCTTCCAAAAAGGCGAGTGAAGCGCCTACCGGCAATCCGGTTTCACGGGCGACCTTAACCGCCAGCTGCAACTGCTGGAGGGAGGAGAAAGTTTCCAGCAGCAGGAAATCAACCCCCTCTTCAGCCAACGTCCGGCATTGAATCCGAAAGGCATCCTCCATCTGCGTGGCGCCCAGCTCGCGTTCCTCCCCCTTGATAGTTACCAGCGGCCCGACCGATCCGGCCACCAGCGCCTTATTTCCGGCGGCTTCACGGGCAATTTTGACTCCAGCCCGGTTGATCTCCGCGACCTTGTGCCCCAGTCCGATCGCGGACAGCTTGGAATAGTTGGCGCCGAAGGTATTGGTCTCGATTACCTGGGCTCCGGCGGCAACATATTCGCGCGCCAGCTCCAGAACCAGATTCGGTCGGACCAGGTTCAGATGCTCGAAATTACTGTCGAGGCTGACCCCTTTGGTGTATAGCATCGTGCCGATGGCGCCGTCACCGGTCAGGACTTCGTTTCGCAACCGCTTCAGGATGATGGTTTTGTTTTCGTTCATATGTATCCTATCTGCTGTTGCCCGAATGGCTCAGTTGGAGTATAAAGGGCAATCGCACTATTTTTGAAGGGAGCTTCACGTGATTCACACTCTTATTCAGTGGCTGCTTAATACAATTGGTGCCATGGGATATCCCGGCATTCTGCTCTTGATGGCCATGGAAAGTTCGGTCATTCCGGTCCCCAGCGAACTGGTCATGCCGCCGGCCGGATATCTGGCCTATCAGGGCAAAATGAACATGGTGGCCGCTATTTTGTGCGGCACCGCCGGCAGTCTGATCGGTGCGTATGTAAACTATTTCGTCTCGCACTATCTGGGGCGGCCGCTGATCCTCAAATACGGCAAGTACGTGCTGATCCCCCCCGACAAATTTGAACGGGTGGAGCGCTTTTTTCTGCAGCATGGTGAGATATCGACCTTTATCGGCCGTCTTCTGCCGGTGATCCGCCACCTGATTTCAATTCCAGCCGGTGTGGCGGGGATGAATCATCTCAAGTTTTCCCTCTACACGCTGCTTGGCGCCGGTATCTGGTGCACCATCTTGACGTTGATCGGCTACGCCATCGGCGAGAACCAGGAGTTGATCATGCAGTATTCGCATAAAGCGCTGCTCTGGGTTGTTCTGTTCAGCGCCGCTCTGGTGGTGGCCTATATCTGGCGGCAGCGTAACAACCGCAGTAAAGCTTAATTCGCCACAGAAGGCAAAAGGATTTTTGGAGGTAGTACCATGCAGCTTAACCGTATCGACCGTATTCAGTTTGTTGAAGTAGATTTTCCGGAGTCGTCATGTTCTATACAGGGCTTCACCACCCGTCACGAAGGCGTTTCCCGGCCCCCTTACAATTCGCTTAACCTCGGATTGAACACTCAGGACCAGCAGGCAAATGTCGAGGGGAATCGCAGCCTGCTTGCCCGCGCGTTCGGTGTCAACCAGGAGGCGCTGGTGACCCCCAGGCAGGTTCATGGCAGCGATATACTGGTGATAAACGAGCCAAACGAAGATTTCAGTCATTTTCTCTCGGTTGAGGGGGATGCCGTCATTACCAATCAGCCTAAGGTCATCATCGGTGTCTGCGTGGCGGACTGCGCTCCGATCCTGCTTTGCGATCCGGAGAACAAGGTTATCGCGGTCGTCCACGCCGGATGGAAAGGGACCGCCGCCAGGTTGGTTGCCAAGGCCGTGGCCGGCATGCAGTCGGAATTCGGTTCCAATCCAGCCCTGCTTCACGCTGCGGTCGGCCCCTGCATCCAGAAATGCTGCTACGAAGTGGACGAACCGGTCAAAAAGGCCTTTCTGCAGGGGGGGATCTCCTGGGATTCTTGCGCGGAGCTTAAAAGCCCCGGTAAGTGGCAGCTTGACCTGACCGCAGCCAACCGTGAATTGCTGCTGTTAGCCGGGCTTCCGGCGGATTCGATTCAACTTTCCGATCAATGCGTCTGTTGCCACAGCGAGCAGTTTTTTTCGTATCGGCGGGATAAGGAAGAGTCGGGGCGGCAGATGGGGTTTATCATGTTGAAGGGTTGAGGGATGAATTTTCGGAGGGTTAAGAAATATATGCGTCATATCCGTTGTCTGATCTGTCTGTTAGCAGTGTTTCTGTTGACTTCTACCACCTGCGAAGCTGCCGGCAACTGGGTACAGTCCTCGACAATCAATCTTAGAGTTGAAGCTTCAGCAGCTGATCTCGGAAACATTTTGAATAAGTCTGTCAATAAAGATTTATTCAAAGGGCAGGGAAGTTTCGGAACATCAGTGGAAATTTTGCGCGCCGGACCAATAGCCGTAACCGCGTCAAATGATTTTGTTAACCTTTCAATACCTGTTCAGCTGACATTCGGCTATGGAATGTTTACAACAGGTCCACTCAAGACGGATCTTCGGTTTAAAGCGAAAATCAATGTCATGCCGGACTGGCGTCTGAAAACCGAGTTGTACTACACCGGGCTCTCTGACGGACTTTCGAACTCTCTTCGATTAGGTATGATTACGATAAACCCAAAAAGTCTTGTGGAGAGTGTGACACTGCCGGTGCAGAGACTTCTGGCTCCGATCATTGACAGTAAACTCAACGACACGGTGCGTCTCCGAGACAAAATCGCGCCGCTGTGGCAAGACGCATTTACACCGGTACTGGTCGATAAAAATTTTAACGCATGGTTGAAATTGTCTCCGGAAAAGATTGTAATGAGTCCGTTATCAGCGGCAAATAATTGGCTTCGTGTGTCAATTGGGCTCGTGACGGCAGCAGAAATTATAATTGGGCCGAAACCGGTCTCATTGCCAGCCAGGCCGCTGCCGCAGATTCAGCAGCTTGCAAACTTCGATAACCAGTTTCATATCCAGCTTGTGGCAAATATCTTCTTCTCGGATCTTGTGACGGCACTGAACCCGATTCTGCTTAACCAAACATTTGGGGACGAGAAAAAAATTACAATTCGCAGCTTCAATTTGAAAAGCGACGAAGGCAAACTTGTAATAAGTTTAGTCTCTACCGGTGACTTTGACGGTGAGTTGACGCTGGTAGCCAAGCCGGTATACAACCCCCAGAGCAATTCACTCACGTTTGACAATATTGATTTTGACACCAGAAATGCCGGCTTCTTTGTTGGTGTCGGCGGCTGGCTGTTTAACGGTACAATTCGTAATGTCATCAAAGAGAAACTCAATGCAACTATTGCAGACCAGCTTGTGAGCGCGCGGCTTAAAGCCTCCGCGGCTTTAGCAAGGATTCAACTTGCCGATCATGTCGAGCTTTCCGGCACGGTAAAATCTTTATCGCTCGGGGAGGCGGTTGTGGCTGCTGATCGCTTATCACTGCAAGTTACGGCTCAAGGAGAATCAGGCATTAGTTTGAAGTGATTGTTTCCTCATCCTTTGCTCCACGGGGGTAAATCATGCTCGCAAAAGTGTTCAGCAGTGCCTTGATCGGTATTGATGCCATTCTGGTGGATGTCGAGGTTGATTTAGCCCCAGGCCTTCCGGCCTTTGCCACGGTCGGGCTGCCGGATGGCGCGGTCAAGGAGAGTAAGGACCGGGTCAAGGCGGCGCTCAAAAACTCCGGCTACGATTTTCCAGCCCGGCGGATCACCGCGAATCTGGCGCCGGCCGATATCAAAAAGGAGGGTACCGCCTACGATCTGCCGATCTCGATCGGCATCCTGGCTGCTACAGGAATCATCAAGGGGGCCCGGCTCCATGAATATATCCTGCTGGGGGAGCTGTCGCTGGATGGCGGTCTCAAGCCGATTCGCGGGGCGCTGTCGATGGCGGTTGCCACTAAACGCGCCGGTTTGGCAGGCCTGATCCTGCCCGCCGAGAACGCTCCCGAAGCGGCTGTCGTCGAAGGGATCGATGTCATCGGCGCGACCTCTCTTTCTCAGGTGGTTGAGTTTCTGAGCGGGAGGGAGATAATTGAACCTTGCCGGGTTGATCTGCAGGCGCTTTTTTCCAGCGGCAGCGAATATGGTGAGGATTTCAGCGAGGTCAAGGGGCAGGAACACGCAAAACGGGCCCTGGAAGTGGCTGCCAGCGGTGGCCATAATATCTTGATGCTCGGACCTCCCGGTTCGGGAAAGACGATGATTGCCCGCCGGATACCGACCATTCTTCCGCAGATGTCTTTTGACGAAGCTATTGAAACCACCAAAATCTTCAGTGTCAGCGGCATGCTGGAGAAAGAGCGGGCACTGCTGGCCGTACGCCCCTTCCGCTCCCCACATCACACAATCTCCGATGTCGGGCTGATCGGCGGCGGCACAACTCCCAAGCCGGGTGAAGTCTCTCTAGCGCATAACGGTGTGCTTTTCTTGGACGAGCTTCCGAAACCACAGTATTCAACTCCCCTAAACGCTTAGCCTACCTGCATTCAACCCCCATACCCACACTTTTCATTACCAGACGATGATTTTCGTTACCAGACGATGACGCACCGGTTTTAAGCGGCCCGCGTTACGGCGCTGCGTCGAAAAACTCTAAGCAACGCCGAAGCCGTGCCTGGCAAAGGTGATTATGACAGATGTCGGCAGATAGTTGTCCCGCTCCGGATCGAATCCGCACCGCACCGCGAGCTGCCGGTGGCGCCGTGTGCGGTAAAAGTCTTCAAACGCCGATCCATGCAATTGCCGCAGGTGCCGCCATCAGATCCAGGCCGATATCAGTTTGCCAGCCTGCACTTGACATATCACAAATGCCTGCGAGGGGCGTACGTACGCCATTCCTGAAAAAACTTCCGGGCACCGCTTTTTTATCAGGCCAGGGTGTGGTTTTATTGGCCGCATGATTAACGCGAGAACCGCGAACGGAAAGGAGATGAGGTATGAACAACAACGTGCTGGATATGACCGCGAGATTGCAGGCGAACGGAGCCCTGCCACAGCTGGTCGTCGAAAATCCGGTTGCTTCGGCAGCGCTTGGGATGTCGGCAGACGAAACTGAGCTGTTCGAGCAGATCATGCAGGCAAGCTACGCTCATAACAAGGCCAAGAATTACCAAGATGACTCGATCGGTCGGGACCGGGGCATCATTGACGATTATATCAGATTTACCGGTAAGGCACCCTGGAATTGCTCGGTGCATGATTTCGAACAGTATTGTGTCGAGATCGGCGTGACGCGCAAGCTGGCTGTGTCAACGCAGCGGATGTATCAAGGTGTGATCAAGCGTCTTTACGCATATATGCTTGAGACCATGAAGCTGCGCAACGCCATTTACGTGAATTTTGGAGTCCGGGTGGCCCAGATCTGTACCGACGAAAATTGCATCGCGCATGTCCATGAGCGCGAACTTGCCAAGGCCCGGTCAGCCATGACGAAAAAACAGTTGAATAAATTTTTTACTCAGCTCAGGAAGGATATCGACGAGGCTGACAAGTTCAATGGCAAGGACCGCTTTGCGTTCAGGAGAGACCTGGCGATGTTCTATCTTTACTACGCCAGCGGCTTTCGCGCTGACGAGGGGCTGCAGATCAACCTCGACGCCTTCAGTGAAAACCCAGATCTGGCGGCGCTTGGCGAGTATGGCCTGATCGAAGTCTGGCGCAAGGGGAGCAAGGGCAGCGGCAAGAAGTATCAGCAGGTGGTCATGACCCAGCCCGGTCTTCGGCCGATGCTGGACTGGTATTTGAGCGTGGTGCGCTCCTGGTACGTGGACCGTGCGAAAAACGCCAATGATCAATCGGTATTTCTTTCGGAACGGGGTGAGCGCCTCAAATACTCTGCAGCCAACGAACGCTTTAAACTGGCATTGCGCCGGGCCGGCCTGGATGTTACGAAATTTTCGCTGCATTCTCTGCGGCATACCATGGCAACCCATGAGCTGGAACAGATTTCGATCCAGGCCTTGAGCCAGAAGCTCGGCCACAAGCGCCTCACAACGACCCTAACTTATGTGCATCTGCCGGATCAGCAGCTGAAGGACGAACTTGTCCGGAGCGCCAAACGGCGCCTGAAAGCGGCAGGAGTTTAATCAGCGTGAAGCAGCTTTTCTCCTGGAATCTGCAGGTACTGATGGCTATGCGCGGTATTCGTACCGCAACGGATCTGGCGAGCCGGCTGGCCGTGCATGGCTACAAGGTTAATCCTGGCAATGCCGCCAGATTTGTCAGGGAGAGACCTGACCGGTTAAACTGGGACATGCTCCAGGCCCTTGTCACGGTTCTTGACTGCTCGCTGGATGCCTTGTTCGGCTATTCGCCGCCGACCGTCGGCTGCAGCACAGTGCCGGTATCCCAGGTCGTTGCCGGATCGCCAGAGGAGCACGCTGACGCAGTAGATATGTGCAGCGCAGCATTACTGGAGACGCCGGCAGCACTAAATCCAGAGTGCGTCGTGTCGGGTGGTGCGGCATCCAGAAAACGCGTGGGGCGCTCATCAGAGGCACCCCGCAAGGCCGCGCTGCCGGATACCCCTACCTTCTAAGGATAAACTATGAAACCAGCGAACAAGGTCTGCCATATCTGCAGCCGGCCGATGGCCAAGGCGGCTGCGGTCCAGGGCGGTATCGCTTATTGCGGCGCCTGTCATAAACGACTCTCGACAGCAATGCCCTGCCGCTCGTGCGGCAAGACGGTAAAGGTTCATGAGGGCATTGAGCCGATCTGCAAAACGTGTCAAGCGGCCGGCAGGAGTTGTCTGCGCTGCGGGAAGCCGGTCCCCCGGGCCGGGTTGACCCTGCCGGAGGGGGTCGTCTGTCGCTGTTGCGCCAGGTATTTCAAAAAACCGGAGCCCTGCGCGATCTGCGGCGAGCCGAGTGTCCACTTGGCGCGCGACTCCAGACTCGGCTTCGATCAGCCCGCCTGTCCCAAATGCCGCAGGCGCTATCACACCACCTGCGCCTGCTGCGGCAAGCACCGGCCTCCTGCCGGCAGCGACAGTCAGGGTCGCTCAATCTGCAAAGACTGCGTGGCGCTGGATGGTGCTCCGTACATCTGCCCAAAGTGCGGCAAACCAGGTCGGCGGCACAGTGCCGAGCACTGCGATGAATGCTACTGGACCGGCCGCCTGGAGCTCGCCGTCAAGGAACTCGCCAATGGACTGACGTCACCGCGACTCAGGGCCGTGCTGGCCGGGTACCCTCGCTATTTGGCTGACCGCTGCGGCGCGAAGAAGGCGTTCCTGGAGCTGGACCGACGGTGGCAGTTCTTCATCGCTCTGGACCGGGAGCCGCGACTTTTGGCAGATCATGGCGCACTGCTGGAGCGCTTCGGTGCGGAAGGCCTGCGCCGCTTCACGGTACCCTACGGCTTCCTGGCGGCAGTTGGCGTGATCAGCCCAGTTGGGGAGACCCTTGTCAGCGAAGTAACCGAAAAAAGACGCCAGCGGGAGATCCTTTCGGTGTCGCGTGATTCCTGGCAACCCTGGGCAAAGCGGGCACTGACGGATTTTAACACGTACCTGACACTGCTCCGTGATCGCTATTGGCAACGGGGATGGCGTGACAAACGGGCACGTTTTGTCGACAGAACCGTCACCTCTTGCCTGCGAAATGCTGCCCAGTTCCTTGAGGAGGTCAAAGACCTGAGCGGCACGCACGAGATCGATCAGGAAAGGCTCCTCAAGTATGTGGCTGAGCACCCTGGAAGGCGGAACTCACTGCGCCGCTTCATTTCCTTTATCAACAGTCGCGGCAGGTTTGATGGAGCGCTGCAGATTCCGTCGGTGAATTGTGGCATCAGGAGGGGTTCGTTCGTGTCGGTGAACAAAGAGAAGCAGATCATGCTGGAGATCAGCGACGATGATGCCGGCACATGCCAGGCAAGGTTGATCAAGGCAGTAATGCTATTGTTTGCTCAGCATCCCAGGCGGGTGGTCCGGCTTACGCTGCGGGATATCTCTGGCGAGCCTGGCGCCAGGGCCGTCCGGTTCGCACGAATAGCGGTCCCCCTGCCGCCGGAACTGTCGGATCTGTTGGAGCGTTACCTGGTCTTACGGCAGTCCGTCTTTCATGAACCCGGCAGCCGCTACCTGTTCCCCGGGCGCTTGCCGGGAAGCCATCTAAGCGTTGCTGCGGTGTCTTATATGTTGGGCAAGCAGCAAATAACCTCGGCGCAGCTTTTCGCCTCGTCGATGATCAAGTCCTACCTGTTCGGAGTCCGGCACCCGGCCACCCTGGTGCTGGGGTATGGAATCTGTGCCGGTACCGCAATGAAATATTTCGATACAGTAACCAGCAGATTACGCAACGAGTTGAACGATCGGGTTGGCAAACGCAGAAATTGATGCAGCCTGGCCCTACAGGAGGTTATTGCTGTAACGGCACCTGGGCGCTACTATGATAGTAGCGCCCAGGTGCCGTTGAATAGGGATGCAAGCTACGTCAGGCTTTTGCTTTACCTCCTGCGGAAGTCAACCAAAAGCCTGGCAGGTGCCGGGTTCAGGGATGCAGTATGTTCTTTACCTGTCACCGTAATTGCCTTGGTCAGCAGCGATTGCTGCGACATCGCCGCTGCAGGCGTACCGCCACCGAACAGATCGGACAGCGCCTCAAGCGGTAGATCAGCGTACAGCTGAGTGATTCCGTTGCCTCTCTCCTTAATGGAGCAGCGGTAGAGCAGCCCGCCGCGCGGGCCTCGTGGCGAGGCGCTGCTGATGCTGGAGTAGATGGCCCCGATGACTTCCTGCTGGCCGGTGAGACGGATATTGAGTGTTGCGGTCATGGCGACACCCCACTCTCGCCAAGTCGGCTCTCTTTCGGGTCTTTCGACCCCTCTGCCGGTTTCTTGGACCCCTTGCGGCTATCTCTGGGATGTTCTGATTTGGCTTCAGAGGCGGCGGCAGCGCTGACGTCATCACCATGTCCTTGGTCATATGATGATGCCTCAGGGGCGTTTTCGGTCTCATGAGCGATGCGGAGCGCATTCGCAAGCAGTGTTTCGAGTTGTGTATTCCGGGTCGCTCGGTCGTCGGCCAGAGCCTGGCTGATGGCGAGCTGCTGCATTACCTGATTATAATCAGCCGTTGCGGTTGCAAGGCTCGAAGTCAGGCGGGTGATTTCCGCGGCACGATCATTGACGACACTGGCGGCTTCCTTGGCATCCCGGCGGGCTTCGTTGCGCTCCGTAGTCAGAACGGATTTATCGGCCGCGGCTTCGATCCGGGTGCGCTCCAGTTCCGCCTCGAGCCGATGCACCTGTTCGCCGCGCTCAGATGCGACGGCAAGCGCTTTGGTCTGCTCCTGCATGATGTCCTTCAGCTGCTCTTCAAGATCAGCTTTTTGGGCAGAAGTGTCTTCAAGCGCGTTTAGCGCATCCTGCTCATCGGCCTGAGCGGCCTCTACCGCCTGGTTTGCTTCGCGGCGCAGCTGATCGGCAGCCTGGTCGTAGTTTGCGCGCAGTTCTGTCCGGGCTCCGTCCAAGTCTCTGGCAATGTCGTCGGATAAGCCGCAGAGGGAGGTGGTGAACTGCTCCGCCGTCTGTCCCAGGCGCGCCTGGATATGTTCTGGGAGAGGCTTGGTCAGCGATTCTCCAATCGGGCCAGTTTCGTCTACTGTCTCCCCATGTACTGCGAGGTATTCCTTAATCATTTTGCCAACATTTTTCGGGTCACCGGCGCAGCCGCCAAACTGTCGCTGAGCCAGAAGCCCCATAATTCTACCTCTTGAAGGTGTCAAGTTTTCCCGCTGACAATGCTCGATGGCGGCGGCGACCTTCTCTTCGGTTACAAATTTTCTCATGCACATTCCCCCTTGGGCCTGCTGTTGGTGTGAGCTACTGGTAGTTAGGGCTACCGTAGCGGTAGCTTCGTAGTCGGTAGCTATTTACCAAATGCAAGTTCAAGGATAATGCCAGAGGTATATTTGTGTCTATGTAACTCGCCGTATTTATTAATCATAAAAAATATATCGGCCGGTAGCTTCTACGTTAGTCCGGATCGCCGGGTTGACTACCGTGCCATCCGTAAGTAGCGACAGACCCAGGTCGGCTATCAAGCGATTGAGTAAGCCGCGCTGCCTGCAGTAGCGAATTCTGGCTTCGGCTGATTTGATCTGCTTGTCGTAGATGCCGCGGGTGAGGAGATGGTAAAGGTTGGGGTGGCGCCAGGTCAAGTAGTCCTGGTAACGATTAAAGGTTATGAGTCTGTTATCGTTCATGATGCCCTTGCCGGTGAGGCGAAAGCGCAGAAAGTCCGTGTAGACGATTCGCTCAATTGCTGTTTTTTCGCAATCGTCGACCAGGCGCCGTCGCTCTCGCTTCGGAAGATTGGCCAGCATGGCGCGGATCGCGCGGCGATTTTCCCAGATATGACAGCGAATCATGTTCAGCAGCTGCCACTGTTCGGGCGTGATAACGCTGCGTCCGATGTAGCCCTCGAGCTGCCAGCTCGACAGGACGGTGTACGGGATTCCAAACAACTTGGCCGCGGCCCGGCCATCCGATGCCAGCTTGCTGTTATAGACGATGTGTTCTTTCACTGCTGTCTTCTTCTGGGGCCGTACGTATTTATCGTGACAAAACCACTGTGGCTGGGGAAAAATCCTTCCGGGGCGACGACTACGATGCCAAGTAATTCATGAATCATCACATTAAATTTCTTGTCTTGATAGCGCCTGAACAGTCTGCTTGCTTCATAGTGCGCCATATTCCAAGTTTCCTGTCGGTCGATCCCGAGCACCCTGCCGTATGGATTGTCTTTAAGCCGCACGAGCAGCTCAATATCTTCGGCCAGTTTGGTTCCGACTGTCTCGCTGAGGGGTCTTATTGACCCTTTGGGGCTGTGAGCCTCGCGTGATTCCATGATCTTGAGCCATAAGTCACGGCGGTCGGGCGCAAGATCAACTTTTATACCCATCGTGTTGTAGAGTCGATGGCATTTGATAAGTTCAGTGAACTCTTTGTGCATGTAAGCTGCGAGCTTATGTATGGCGATCACCTCGCTCCCCACCACAAATAGCATATCCGAATTCGCCACTCCTCGAAGGATTGCCTTGGTAATGGCATCCTCATATTTTTTGCAGTCTGAGATTACTGTCCTGGTCGAACGCTCGATGATTATTGTCCTCATAGCACCCCCAAAAGTTTGCTGTATAAATAACTGCGTTACCTGTACTTGGTGAACATCAGTGTTTTATGATTGATATGCAGGCGGGCAGGATTTTGATCAAAAAACGAAAGGGCCATCGTGATGGTGGCCCTCTTGGTCATGCTGTTTTACTCGGTTCTGGTCAGAATGGTTTTTCGATTTCAAGTGCATATTCGTAAGCCCAAAAGCGGTAACAGCGCATGAGCTGACGGATCAGGATTATATCGTCCAAGGCCAGTATGTCGCGCATATTTTCGACATCGAGCTCCAGTGCATCCCATCGTCCAATTACCCGGAATTCGATAAGGGCCTGATTATCCAACAATGGCCCTGCATATAGCAGCACGGCACTGGCACTCACTTCAACGCAGCAGATGCTGTTGTTCCGGACATCCAAGACATCGCGGAGAAAAGAAACGCCGAGGTTACCGCGATGAGCCGGTTGCCAGCCCGCAATTGGTTTATTTCGCCAGCGGTTCCAGATGTTATCCGCCAGCAGTCTTGATGGCAAGTCCTCAAGCAGGTCTGACTGGGTATATTCAGCGCAGATAGCCTCGGCAGGCGGCCAGTTGAAAAATTCTGATATCTGGGTCAAGCAGTAGCTCGCTGACGACAGCGACAACATTGCTCTGTTAATCGACAGAGGCGTTCGAGGTATCTGGTCGGAGTCATAGAGCAAAAGCAGCCGGTCACTGTCATTAATGGCCACCAGAAGTGATTTCTGGTCGGCATGCCAGGGAAGCCGTTCGCGGCGGTGCGTGACTAATGCGGCACGACCCGATGTCGCATTGTCGAACCGGACAGGCTGCCATAGCGCACGAATACTCAACCATGGTCTACCGGCCATGATTATGCGAGGTGCTGCCGGTAAGCACGATGGCGTTGCACGCAACGGCACTGAAGTCGCTGAACCATTTGCTGAACATGTGATTAATGATGAACATAGCGGTGACCAGAGCGATGTCGATAGCAATGCCTACGGGGATTGACCACAAATAGATCAAAGTCGACATTGTAAAAAGCGCCGTCAGTACGAAATCAATAATTCGCCGCAGTGAATGAAACTTTTTTGCGACGACCGCGACGGCATTCTGCAACAATTTAATCATTAGATGATTCCGTTGCTGCTCGACATAGTGTACAGCCTCAACATCGCCATGCTGCATTTTGTTGGTCAACAGCGCTTCAAGCATGCTGAGGCGCTCATGGCCGATGACAATATGCAGGCGCAAGGGCATCCACGAGTCGACGCGTGTTTCGCACCTCCGTTCAGGCCCCGGTAATACCTCCATCTGACAAAAGAACTTACTAGGCGCCATGTCAGCACCGTTCGTGGCAGATGGTCGCTGCGGCATATAACGCGAGCACGATGCCGGCGAGCAGGCTTGCTGCGCCGTACCAGTGCGCGATCACCATTAAATGGATCGGAAGAAGCGCGTGATCTGCGCCCAGGCGAAAATGGTCGTATTGACGGACCAGGAGACGGATTAGATTTTCAAGCATAGCGCTCCTTTCTGGACTGCCGATACCGATTATCGGCATGAGGTAAAATTGATTACTCACCGTTATCACGTAGCTCAACTAGACGATATCCCTGCGCGCTGATGTTCTTCAGCCACGAGAGCAGAAAGCAATTCTGGCCTGCCATCTCTCTGGCATTGGGGCCACTCTGCGCTTCGTAGACTACTCGGTAGTTGTAGATGTCCTGATACGACAGTGCCTCGGCAAGTCTATGCTTTGGGAGGATTCGGATCTCCATATCCGGGTCAGGGATAAGGTCACCAGATGGGTGGGTGTAATTGTGTGCCAAGGCGATGGTTATCGATATCTCGCCGCCTGCGGTGTAAACACCAAGCACGTCCAGGCTGAGGTCCATCATGCCTTCGGCCTGATACCGGCAGTAAGCGCCCGGCCGGAGGTCCTGCAGGTCAGGTGCCAGCATCAGTAGATGTTCGTAAATTTCCGCTTTAATCGACACGGATTGCTCCTTACGAGTCACCGCGATATTTGCTTCAAGCAGCAGGTGACTTATAAAATATTATACACTAATTAGTGTATATAAACGACAAAAAAACACGTATGTCGTAACGGTTAAAATAGGGCGTCGATTGCTGAGGCGTTGGTCAAGAGGTACGTTGCGATGATTCGTCGTAACGCCTGGGCACGGGAACAGCCTTCGCGCAGCGCCACGGAATCGAGTGCCGCAGCGTCATCAACAGATATATAGGCGTTGCTGCGTTCGGGCCGCGGTGTGTCGTCCTCTATGAGTAGTGAGGGGCTGGTGTGGTACTTGCGAATGGCTTGACGGGCGATTGTAGACGCACTGACTCCGGCGGCCCGCAGACGGCCGACTTGGGCAGCCTGGTCGCGAGTCAGGTAAAGAAAAAAGCGGATCTGTTCGGAGGACTGATTTTTCATGCTATCATAGTATCGCTTGAAATCGCGGATTTACACCGGCGCCGATGGTGATTTTCGCGGCTAAGTTAGGATCTGTTTTGATTTAATACTCTTCATCGGCATCTGTCAACTGCCTGCTATGCGCTGGCGCCAACCTTTGCCTAGCGATCTTACCTGTTATATACCAGGTTACGGGCGCAAGCTCGATTGACAGTCTGGGAATCGAGCTGGATGGTAGTCCATCGGCTCACCTCCCGGATCTTGACAGCTTTTATCACGGCAACTTAATAAAATATACCACATAAAGCAGGCACACCCGGCGGCGTTAGCGGACAGCGTCTGCCAGCATCAGTAGGAGCATAGGAGGCAAAATTCGGCGCCTGTCAGGCGGCCTTGGCCTTATGGTCACAACCAGGATACCCGGTACAGCCGTAGAAATCGCCAAATCTCCCGCTACGCAGTACCATTGGCTTGCCGCACTTGTCACACGACGGTGGTGGAACATCGCTCGTGCTGGCCGGCCTCTTCTTTTTGTGCGGCTTATCAAAGCTGTCTTTCCAATCACACTCCTCGCAGTCCCAGTAGGGACCGAACTTGCCCTTGCGGTAGGCGGCACGCGACCCGCACAACGGACACCGAGGGTTTTCGGACCTAGAGGCATGCCCTTTGGCTTCATCGGGCTTCAGTCCGCGATCAAGGGATAGGAAAGATGACATCTGGAGGCATATGGCTTTGCCTTCGAGGCGGGTCATCACCTCATCTGTGCGGTTTGTGTGCGACAGTGCGTTTAATGATCCGTGCCAAAGGATCTCGTCGTCGACAATAACAACCTTCTCGTGGATCTCACCTCGGGTATCGACAATGCACCCCAGACGCTCCAGGCCGTCAAGCGCCGCTTTGCCCTGCTCTACCGGAATGCTGCCATTGTTCTTGGGCGGCCGAGTGACGCACCGCACCGAGACCCCTTCTGCCTTCTTCTGGCGGAACAACGCTTCATAGGCAGCCACCCTCTGCTCTGTGATGAAGCCGGAATAGATGACAACGCTCTTCTTCGCCAGCTCAATATCGACATTGCACACCTGGTCAAAGTTCTTCTGGTTGAACAGGCCGAACTTTTCAGCATCAACGTCAAGGTTGAATGGTCGGCCAAGGTGGCGCAGGTCGTCCATAACCGGGTACATGGCAAGGACGTCGAGGACGTCGATCACCGTGCCGCGTTCCTGCATATCTGAGAGAATCCCCCTGAGAACTGCGTGGCTCGGGAGCTTCTTGTCTAGGTAGGCAAGGTTGACAAAGACAATAAGGTGGTCCCTGGCCCTGCTGACAGCAACATTGAACAGCATGGCGCCCGGGTCGTCCGGGTGGTCGGCCTCCAGGAAGATTCCAGCGCGAGGCTCACCGTGGCTGTCCGGGATATCGAGAATCATCAAGGCCTTTTCGTCGCCCTGATAGCGATGAACCGTGCCAGCTTCAACGAGGTCTTTCAGGCCGATGCCATCAAGAACGCGCTGCAGGACCTTCGCCTGCGCGGCGTAGGGCGTGCAAATGCCTACACGGCCGACAGCTCGGCCGTCCTCATTGCACACAAGTTGGTCGCTGACTCCGAAGAACCGGCAGAGGTTCCTGATGGCGAGAGCGTTCATGAGGTTATAGCGCGACTTGAACGGGTCCCGGTTCACGAACGGCCAGATGGGAGAGGTGTCGACGATGGTCAGCGTCCCGTTAAACGGAGATGGCGGGCGACTTAACGATGTCGGCCTTCCGGCCGCCGTTTGCAGCCTTGCCCCGTACATCGACCCGGATATCAGACGGCAGATCGGGTCGTCCATCCGGTACTGTTCCTTGAGCATCGCAACCCTTTTGCAGACGCTGTCCTTAAGCATCTTCTTGTCAATCTGGCAGGCTCGGAACACGTCGCTGCCAATAGTCTCCTGGATCACCTTCTCGTTGGTCTGGACGATTGGCGACAGCTGCCTGAAATCACCGGAGATGACCACCTTCTCTTTCGCAAGGCCGGCGGCGTTGAAAAGAGCCGGCAGCATCACCATCGACGCCTCGTCAACGATGACAACATCGAATGAGCTAAACTGCTGCGGGCTGAGGTAGGCCTTAGTGACTGTTGCGCCCACGATAAGCGCGCGCTCCAATATCGACTTCCTTAAATCCACGAGCTGCTTGTTGATATCGGCTATCTCATCGGAGATCGGCCTTTTCAGCTCTTCGGCGCGCTCGAGATCCCGCTCGACCTGCTTGCGGTCAATTCCTGAGACCTTCGGCCTTTTCTGAGAAATTGCGATACCGATCTCGGCGGCGCGCGCTTTCGCATCCACCAGTGTTCGCCCGCTGTCAGCCAACTCCCGCGCCCTGGCCAACAGGGCGCCTTCATTCGCCTTGATGTCTTTCCCCACAGCCCCGAGCGAGCGCAAAAACACCCTCTTGAGGGTGCCGGCACTCTGGATGGTCGCCTTCTCTTCATGGAGCAACTGCAGCTTGTCCTCGAGCGCCCGTTTCTTCTCCGACAGTGCACCGAATTCAGTGTGTATTTTCTTCAGCAGAGCGTCGGCTCGTTCCCCGTTGGCAATCAGGCCGTCAAGGAGCATAAAAAGCTTCATGTGCTCTGTGGCTCGGGAGACCCTGGCGTTTATCTGGTCAATTTGCTCCTCCAGGACGTCCTTGCGTTCGATCAGCGCTTGCGACTTCCTTTCGACAATGCCGTCAACAGTAATGTGGTTCGACCAGTCGCTCTTAAGTTCACTGTGTGATATCTGCCCGACGCGAATTATTTGGCCCTCTTCCAGGGCTGAATGTTTCAGCTTCTTGAAGAGGCGGCAGAGCTTCAGCAGGACTTGATCGACGGCTTGGTTAGTGTTGGAGCAGAGCAGGATGCGCTTCTGGCAGTCAATCAAGGCATGGCACAGGCAGCTCAGCGCCTGCGTTTTGCCGGTACCAGGCGGCCCCCACAGATAGAAGATCTCATTGCCGACAATCTTGGTAATTGCGTCTTTCTGGCAGGAATTAAGGTCCTTCATGTAATCGTCAGAGACGAAGGCTGGCGGCAGCTCGTCGCCAGAGTTGGAGATTACGTCCTCAGCCAGCTTGGAATTGAAGGTGCCGGCCTCGCCTTTGCTGATCTTCTCCAGGCGGACCCGCAGGGCCTCGAGCATTGCTGTGTTGTCGATCTTCACGATACAGGCTGATATGCGGGAGCCGAAATCATCCTTAAGTGATATGATTATCTGCTTGCCCATGAACGAGACTATGCGGCCGTCCGACTGTGATCCGCCGATCATGATCAGCACGGCTGCACCCTCGAACAGCGCCTCGTCCTCGTTGTAAGGGAATTGGTAACCGATTTCCTTGCCGTCGAGCTGCATCCGGATGCCGTCTTCGAGCACGATTTGCTTGTATGCCGTCTTCTGTCGCCTCATCTCCGCAATGAGACCCTTGAGGCAGGCCTCGTAGCGCTCGATGACCGCAGCGTCCTTCTTGAATTCGAGGGCGAAATTGGTCTTAAGCTCAAACTGTCGCTTCTGCGGCACATCGGTCAACTTGCCAGGCTTGCGCATCCTGCCCATGCGGCGCACGCGGGGCGGTTCCTCTTCGTCTTTTGCGCAGGCGGCCCCGCCTGTCGGCTTCGGCCTGGCAGCAGATTCTGCTTTTGTGGCCGGTTCAGGCTCCGGGGTCGCAGGTGATACAGGCGTTTTCTGGGCGGCTGGTGGTGTTACGATATCAGCGATCCCGGGAAGACTGTCCTGCCTGATGTCCGTTTCATGTTGTTTTGGAGCCGGCTTCTGTGGCGGCTTTGTCGGAGGAGACGGCTTCGCTGTGCCAGCACCCTTGGTCATGCCGTTGACCTTCTCTGCCAGCGCCGTGCGAAGCGCTTTCATCTTCGGCGTGGAGCGGAATTGAAGTTCGGCGAGAATATCATTCAGGACAACCAGGTTGTCCTTGTGGTCTTCAACAGCCTGTTTCAGTTGTTCGCCAGAGCTGTTGAGATATGGTCGTAGCATATATGCGGAGACCTCAGTGGGAAGGATGCTTGTCAATGCTGCACAATACATCCGCTATGGCTTAATGAGCAATAAAAACGACAGCGGCTTGTCGGAAGCGCGGGTGACCGGGGCGTTGCAGCCCGGGCGCTGTACCGCCAGCCCCGAAGCGCTGGCTGCGCCGTCACCATTATGGTCGTTCCGGCCGGCCTGCCGCTACGGCGCGACGGCGGTCTTGATGCCTATGAGGACGAAGCCGTCGGCAGCATTTTCGGTCTAGGCAAAGGGGTTAACCGAGTCATCAATTAGCAAAACAGGTCTGGTCGTGAAATGTCAACCGCCGCGATGAGCCTTTAATATCCTGTAAACACTGGCGATGCCAATGCCGATATCGCCCGCAATGGCTTTTTTGGTCTTGCCTTGGGCGAGTAGCTCCAATACACGGGTTTCTTGAGCTCTGGCGGTTGGTTTGCGCCCTTTGTATGCGCCGGCCTCCTTAGCAATGCGGATACCCTCAAGTTGCCTTTCTAGCATCATACCGAGCTCGAACTGCCCGATGGCCCCAAGCATAAAAAGCATTAATTTGCCGGTCGGTGAGGTCGTATCCAGGTTGATGTTCAATACCTTGAAAGCAACCTTCTTCGTTTCCATGATCTCAACGATCTCCAACAGGTGCTTGGTGCTGCGCGCGATGCGATCCAATTTGCAGACAATGACAGTGTCACCTTCTCGCATATAATCAAGCATTGCCAACAGATGGGGCCGATCATGCTGCGCGCCACTCGCCTTCTCCTGAAAGATTTTATTCACACCTTGAGCATTGAGCTGCTCCAATTGAACGGTCAACTCCTGCCCCTCCGTGCTCACACGCGCGTAACCGATGATCGCCATGCACCCTCCTCGTAGCATTAGTATCAATAATGTCTAAGACTTTGTGATAATACCATATCAAAAACTAGTATGCAATTTCTGTGATAGCTTTTTCGGGAGGAAAAGCATGTATCGCTAGGGCATGGGCTATTGATAGGCCGGTGCTTCAATAACGAAGAAGTCGCGAACCTCGTCGCACCTTAAATTTGACCGCGGAATTCGGAGTTTTTGCGATATGTCAACGCCTATCCATCGCTGCCATTCACTGCTAGAATAAATCAACAACGATTGATTTACGCTTTGATATGTCGATTGTCATAAGTCGATTGAAAATTAAGATCAAAGCAGAGCAAACCCATAAGGACGACTAGGAAATGATTGCAGGGAATTCAGAATACACAATCGTATGCAACGGCCGCGCCCGGGTCGGCGATAAATTGAAGCTGACCAACTATAGAGGCGATATTTTCTACGGAACCTTCGTCGGGAAAATCAAAGAGTATCGTATCAGCAGTTTGATGATAGGGTACATGTTTATTGGCTTCAAATTCATCGATGACATTACCGGACAGACCGTTGACTTTCCGTTAGACTTTTTGCGCCACGCAACGCGTAAGCCTCGCTAAGGGGAGTGAACAAAAGAACGCGTCACATTAACGATCGTTTTCGTTACAAGCAAGATGGCTGCAAAATAGCAGCCAACTGCTGTCACACAACAAAGTATTATAATCAATGTCACTTAAATATACAACTATCTATATATATTACAGTACCCGGGCGAACAAGTGTATATGTCAACGGTTGAGCCGCCCTGCCCGACAACGCTATTCTGACGACTGCACAAACGCTACAAACAATTCTGGACAAAATGAGGGGCACAAAGTGTCAGAGAGAATGAGGGTTTACGCTGAGATAGAATCGCTTCGAATAATACAAGAAGCGAAAGTAAAGGAGCTGCGTGCTGTGGTAAAACTCCAGAGCAGTATAGCAGCAGCAATGCTAATCAAGCTAAAAAAACTAAATTTGAGGCATGGTGAGTTGGATGAATTTTATGAAGAGATGAATCGCATCAGTGAACTGATGCTTTCTCTGCAGCGCGAGTGTTGCCAGCTTTCTGACGAGATAGATCGAATTTTGAAAAAATGCCTAGTCTGTAGGTAGGGCTGACCAAAGGTGTCACGAAGGTGCTTGCAGTTTAGCTCTGGGCTATTGGGGCCCAGAGCTGTTATCGGGAGGCGATACTTACCACGTCCATCGGTAGCTGTCATATCAGCTGGCCTTTCAGACTGAACATGGCCACGATGGCGAACAGTAGGGCCTCTAGGGTGACTCTTGCCCCTCTGTGCTTGCCCGCGCGCAGTCGATGGTCGCCATGCATACCCATGGGGTATCATACTTTATGATGAACCTCCTGCAAAATAATTGAACCTTGTTAATAAGTTACCATTATGGGTGGGCGGTAAAACAATAGCTTTTTTGTCAACAATCATGTATAGTTAGGTTGCACCACTAGTCAAAACAATAATTCATTGAGTTTATAGATAGTAGTCCCTGTTTTTGATTCTGCTTCTATCTCTAAACACGTTTTTAGTTATTTTGTATTTAGTACAGTATTTTGCTCCACCACCACTGGCCGTTTGATAGTTTTGGTTTTGCGTGGGGTCGCTAAAGTTAGTCGGGTACGAAGATCAGAAGAGCGGAACAAAGGGTCAAACTAGCAACAAGTTAATTCGCAATCCGCGATGTTATTGGCAAATATGCGATTTATGTGGCGAAAACAATTGAACATGAGGGTTGTTGCAACCGGGTTAAGTGCGGCGCTTATTCTGACCGCCGGTGGTGCACTTGCCTTGCCCACTGGCGGACAGATTGCTGCCGGTCAGGCAACAATCAGCATACCATCAGCTTCACAGATGAACATCAACCAAGGGACCAACCAGTCGATCATCAACTGGAACTCTTTCAGCATCGGCGGAGGCGAGGCGGTCAACATCTCCCAACCGTCCAGTCAGTCAACGCTGCTTAACCGCGTCCTCGTGAACAACCCTTCCAATATATTTGGCTCGCTGAATGCTAACGGTCGGGTCTTTCTTGTCAACCCCTCTGGCATCCTTTTTGCCCCAGGCGCCAGTGTCAACGTGGGCGGTCTGGTGGCTTCCAGCCTCACAATCAAGGACAGTGATTTCCTGACCGGGAGTTACTCCTTCTTCAAAGACGCTTCCATTGGGGCCGTCGTCAACAAGGGAAACATTACCGGCGGTTTCGTGGCGCTCTTGGGCAACTCAGTAGCGAATACCGGTACAATCATTACAACCAAAGGCACTACCGGTCTGGCTGCCGGCGATGGCATCACGTTGGGGTTTGATCCAAACGGTCTGATGGCAATCAAAGTAGACAAGGCTGCCTACCAGGCACAGGTAACCAACAGCGGTGTCATCGAAGCTGATGGCGGCACGATAGTCATGACCGCTTCGGCCGCAAATAGCCTGCTTTCCACGGTTGTCAACAACAGTGGCATTGTCCGGGCCAGAAGCATGACGGAGCGGAACGGTGAAATTGTCATTAACGCAGGTCCTGGTGGAACAGCCGAAGTTTCCGGCATACTGGATGCCTCTTCGCTTGAGGGCACGGGTGGCAGAATCATTGTTACCGGCAAGACTGTCGGTCTGATCGGAAATGCTTTGCTGGACGCGCGTGGTGCCACGGGTGGCGGCACGGTTCTTGTGGGCGGCAATTGGCAGGGTAGCGGCGATTTGCAACAGGCCACCACCGTGACCATGACTGAAAACGCCGGCATTGACGTCAGCGCCACAAAAACCGGCGCTGGCGGTACGGCGGTACTCTGGAGCGATATCCACAATACCGAAAGCCAGACAATGGTGGCAGGCAACATCAGGGCACTCGGCGCAGCAGGTGGGCAAGGTGGCAAGGTGGAGACCTCGGGCTATCATCTGGGCGTTACCGGAAGCGTCAATGCTGGTCAGGGCGGGAAATGGCTGCTCGATCCGGTTGATATTACGATTGCCGCAAGCGGTGGCGACATCTCCGGCGCAACTATCGCCACGGCCCTACAAACCACCGATGTCACCATTGACTCCAGCGGCAGCGGCACCTGTACCGGAGCTGCCTGCGGGACTTTATCCGGCACGAACGGCACTATTACCATCAATGACAACATCGTTACTGCTGCTGACCTTGGCGCCGCACGTACTCTTACCCTGAATGCGACCCAAGACATCACCATGCAGAGTGGAAAAACGATTGATGCCACCCAGGGCGGCAACACAAGACCGCTCAATCTCCAGTTCTCGGCAAACAACTCGGTTGTACTCTCGGGGAGTATCTCGCTCAATAACGGCACCTTTGCGGTGAACGCTGGTGGCGCCATTAGCGGCAGCGGCCCGATCAGCAGCTCCGGTCTGACACTCAACACTGGGGCAGGCAGCGGCACCTACAGTGGGGTCATCTCAGGAAATGGCGGGCTGACCAAAAGCGGGGCCGGGACGCTTACCTTGTCCAGCAGTAACGGCTACACCGGCGCCACCACGGTCAGCGGCGGCACCCTGGTCCTGAGCGGCAGCGGGAGCATCTCCGCTTCCAGCGGGGTTGCGGTTGTAGGAACGCTTGACATCAGCGCTACCACCTTCGGCGCCTCGATTAAATCGCTCAGTGGGGCTGGGGCCGTAGTCCTAGGAAGCCAGACCCTTACCCTCTCGAATGCCGGCGACACCATCTCTGGGGCTATCAACGGCAGCGGCGGCCTGACACTCTCAGGCGGGACGGAGACCCTCTCCGGCAACAATACCTACGCCGGTTTGACGACAGTCAGCGCAGGTACTTTGAAGCTTGGCAGCAACTCCGCTCTCGGCACCACTAGTAGCGGAACTGTCGTTTCTTCGGGCGCGACCCTCGATCTGAACGGCTTCACGCTTGCCACGGCGGAAGCGCTGACACTTAACGGCGCCGGTGTCGGCGGCACGGCGGGCGCTCTGACCAACAGTTCGACGACGGCGGCGACCTATAGCGGCCTGATCACGCTGGGCAGCGCCAGCAGTATTATTGCGAGCAACGGCAACATCGCTCTGACCAATGCCGGCACGATCACCGGAAACACCTTTGGGCTGACGCTGTC
>CAIYDX010000273.1 GCA_903925005.1 uncultured Geobacteraceae bacterium | reverse complement strand
GCTCAGGTGGGTGAATGGTTCTGAAAAATGACAATGGCTTGGCAAGACCATACACATTGATCGAAAATGAACCGTCTGCTGCTATAGGTGAGGAAACCTCTTTTGCCGGGTTTGCCGAATCCTTTAAATAGACCGTGCCGTTCAACGGAGAGCCGGCTGCCGCCACTCCGGTAACATTCTGTGCCATTGCAGCAAACGGGACACTGTCGCCACCACTGCCGCTACAGCCTGACAGAACAATAACAGAGCAGATGGAAATCGTCAGGCCGATCACTAGTCGTTTCAACTTATGGACATCCATTGCTGTTACACCTCTTCTTTTTAGATAAATGCCCGTTTGTCAAACAATGGAATACTCGAGATGGACCGCTAATATATCACCGGAAAAAATATCGGGCTCCCAGCAGAATATTATGGTTGCTGAAGTTAGTCTTGATTTGATCGATCTTGCTATCCTGGGTGCTGAAGTAGCGATAAGAAATATCCAGAACAATATCCTTATTGATAGGAATGCCGCTTCCTATTGCTATCTGGTAAGCAAGAACGGCATCACTGCCACCGTTCCATAGCTTAAGGCCGTTGACCGTTCCGTCCGACATATTAACATCGACAAAGCCAACCCCCACGCCAACGTACGGTGAAAACGAACTTCCCTCCATTACCTTTACATCATGGTACCAGTCGTAATACAGGTTGGTCATGGCGCCAAGGCACGACATATTGCTGTCAATTTTACTTGATGTACCCGAATGGTTGAATTTGTCAGTCGCAGCCCTTTTATAAAACAGCTCCTCTTCAACCCGCAGTCCCATTCCGTATTGGCGTCCGATAAAAGCGCTGACAGATGCTCCAAACATGTTGTAACTTAGATCGGCGGAGTCACCGTTTCGGTCGGTAACCGTGCTATGTTTGGACAGCAATAACCCCGCCGACGCGCCAACGTAGTCTCCGGTTTGGCCGGCACTTGCATATGACGCGAACAGAACCAGCAAACAAACTGCGGTGACAACTGATTTGGCCATCAATAACCTCGTGTTATTCATTCATTTTGGAGCAGTTTTCTTCTTGGTCACTTTTGCTGGAACCGCCGCTTTCATTTTTACAGCCGGAACCGCCGCTTTTACTTTAACCGCAGGCACTGCCGCTTTCACTTTTACAGCAGGCACCGGCGCTTTCACCTTATTAGCTGAACCAGCGGCCTTATTGACGCTTTTTGCCTCCCTGGCCTTGGCAAGTATTTCTCCCTGTCCCCTGTCAAGCGCATCTTTTTTTCTCTGTTCCGAATACGCCGTTGCCACCAAAGCGTATTTAGCCGGTATGTTAAACTGCTTCTTGTATTCTCCGGGCTTAAGCTGGTGGGCTACGGACAAGTGTCTTTTAAGGGTCTTGAATCCTTTGTTGCAGATCAGGCAGATTACTTCATCTTTCTTGAATACCTGTTTAAAATTTATCTTCGAAACTTTGGGTTCTTCAGGTTTTTGTTCCTCAGTTGTCAGTATGGGAGAAGCCCCGGACTCTATTCCCTTAAGGAAGTTGTAGACTATCAGCATTTCCTGTTGAAATTCTTCTGTAGACATGTCTTTCTTAGCTGCTCTTGCCGTGATGATCTGAGCTGTTAATTCTGTCAGACTGGACATGGTGAATCCTCCTTTGATATTAAACTTTTATGAAATCGTAAGTTCCGACCGCTTGAGCCAACAGGTACTCGGATATGTCGTCATGAATATTTTTAACTCTGTGAACTTGAGGTGACTTAATTTCTGTTAGTTGACCAGGATGCAATATTACCGTTTCATCAGGATTTTTGGATTCAACCATGACAACTCCATTTAAACAAACAAAAAAATCAGACACCTCGGTATGATAATGCCAATCTGTCGAAGCATCTTTCGCAAGCTTCATTATTCGGACCAAGACATTTTCAGTTTTAATTATTTCCTGATTGTTCATATGATTAATCCACCTAAATACAACATGTTTTTTTTCAACTAGACTTATTTGATCTAAAACTACCAGCATATTTGTAATTGGATGTACGACTTATTATGGATATTATCAACTGTTAAAGTCGCTCTAAACTAGCATAATTTGGTGTTTGTTTGTCAAGTAATGAATGTTGTAAGGATCGTATCAAAACTACTATCAGCATAATGCAATATCAGAACAAAAACTCAACAAATTACGGCAGCACCACCAGCAGCAGACCGCCGGCCAACACTCCCAGATTACAGACCGCCGATACGGCATGAAGCTTGGAGAAATCCTTCCGCAGAGGATGTTCCTTGCTGGTTGCCTCAAAAGAGCCGATCTGCCGTTTCAAATCGGCAACACGCGGCTCCACGTAAAACGCCTGGAACAGCGTCACCGTGAGCATGATTGCCAGTATAATTACCGGCAATTTGAGATCAAAACCGCATCCGGCCAGGCGGCAGAGCAATGCGATCACGCCACAGGCCAAACCCCAACGGAAATATCCGGGAAACAGGTTGCCAACAATACGGGCGGCAACATCACGGTTCTCGGTTTTAAAAAGGATCGGCGTCAGCATCAGCGTAAAAATGGCGTTGCCGCCAGCCCAAAGGCCGACCGCCAATCGGTACAACATGTCGATATACTGCATGGTAACTCCTTGATGGTACGAGTGAAGCGGAAACGCTTCGAGATTGATGTTGAGGGTACAGCCTATCACTATAACAGTCAACGGCGGATACTATAAATCAGGTTTACATTTTTCCGATGCGGCATGAACCGTCAGAACACTCTTTATGTCGTTTCGGCAGATAGCCGCGAATACTGGCGAACATCCGGTAACAGAACCTGGCTAAAGGATTTACCAGCGGCAGCATAATCAGTTTACCGCACAAACCAAGCAGCGTAGAGGCGGGAAAAGCCTGCCAGATCGCCCAGAATGCCTCCACTCCGCGAAAGACCCTTCCGTTCCGATCTATAGCATGCATCTGGTACATGAATTCCTTGAGCGTTATTCCAAAAAGCGCAGCAATGAAATCAGGGGTACTGATATCCACCAGGATCAAGCGGCCATCACGATCCATACGACCGTACCGTTCGGCCTCCGAGGCGCAGACCGAACAGGAACCGTCGTAAAAGATGCGTAACGGAAAAACGGGACTAACCGGCATCTCCTTCCAACCTCTCTTCATGGAATTTATTATAACCCAATCCGGATTAAGCGCAGCAACAATCTGATTGCCAAGCAATACGTGAAAAAGCACAACAGCTAAAAAAATATTACATATTTTAATAGGATGTGCAATTTTCACATCTATAGATGTAAATGATTAATTTAGGATCTGACAATGATGCCATTTCATAAGACGACAGATACTGCCAGTTCAGATTGCTCTGCCGGCACAGACGGGGTTCTGGCCACAATGCTGGGACGCCTGTGCGCCCCGCTGGCACGTCTTTGCCTGGCAAACGGCGTGACGTTCGCAACAGTTGTAGAAATTCTTAAGTGCGCCTTTGTGCGGGAAGCGAGCAAGCTGCAACTCAACTTGCCTAATCAGGGTGCGGTCAGTCGTATCAGCACCGCAACCGGAATCAACCGCCGTGAAGTGACACGCTTAACAAAAACCTACGATTACGAACGACGGATAAAGCCGCCGATTGCAACCGAACTGTTCGCCCGCTGGACGACCGCCCCGGAATTAAGGGATCAAAGCGGCGACCCCTGTGTGCTCAAACGACTAGGACCGGCACCGAGTTTCGAGGCGCTTGCCCATTCGATCACCCGTGATGT
This sequence comes from uncultured Geobacteraceae bacterium, assembly GCA_903925005.1. Classification (GTDB taxonomy): domain Bacteria; phylum Desulfobacterota; class Desulfuromonadia; order Geobacterales; family Pseudopelobacteraceae; genus JACRCG01. Next base: position 27,077 of record CAIYDX010000273.1, on the reverse strand, counting down.
CCACCCAGGCAGTCTGCTCGGTGAACTGATCCGCTTGGGCATTGCACACTTTGACGAAGAAACCGACTGTGTGACCCTCTGTCGCGGCGGTTTCGTGCCGAGCGGCGACTCCATGCAACTTCTTGGCTTTTTGAGCGCCAATGTCGGTGATCATCTGGACGCCGCCGTGGCAAACGTTCTCCATGATGATTGCCGACATCTGGAACAGGCCGTATTTGCCGATGAGCTGTCCACCGAATCGATCGAGATACTAAACCCACTGATCAAAGCCCACTGGAAGTCGCTTCACGACGACATTATCCCCACGATCACCGCGCTCATCGAGGCAGACCGCCTTGCCGGCAGAAGCCAGGACCAGCGTGTGCGTATCGGGATGTACACCTTCAGTGAACCCACGTCTAACGCCGAGGCTGCAAAACTGAATCAACGGAACGCCGGCCGCAAACCCACCATAAAGGAGTAAACAAAATGCACGCGTCTTCTTCGTTTCAATACAGGTCCATATGGCGAGCATTTGCAACTATTTTTGTCGTTGTATCCTTCATGGCCGGATGTGCGGACAGCGGTGGCGTAGGTTCGGGCGGCACCGGCACCGGCAGCATAAACGCCTCCAACGGTGCCGGCTCGGGCAGTACGAGTGATACAACCCCCTCCAATTCGACAAATAATGCTAACTTGGGTGCCTATGTACAGTCCTCACTCGCTCGAAATATTACTCCTCAGGTCCCCGATGCGGATATGACGGCGGTGATTGCCGGCAACACGGCATTTGCTCTAAAGGCATTCACCCTGCTTGATCCCGACGGCGGCACCAATACGGTCTTTTCCCCCTACAGTATCACTCAGGCCATTGCCTTAACGGCCGCTGGGGCCGGGGGAACGACGTTGAGCCAGATTGAACAGGCCCTTGCGTTCCCGCTTTCCCAGGACCGCCTCAACCCCGCCTTCAACAAGCTCGACCTGCAACTGAAGGCCAAGACCTCCGGCACAGTCCAGGACACCACCGGCCAGTTGCCGAACCTCAATATCGTCAACGCCCTGTGGGGGCAGCAGGGGTTCCCGTTTCTGTCGGCCTATCTGGACACCATTGCCCTCAACTTCGGGGCCGGTCTGCGTTTGGTGGATTTTATCAATGCAACCGATGCGTCCCGGCAGACCATCAACGGATGGGTGGCGGATCAGACCAACCAACGGATAACTGACCTGATTCCGCAAGGCGCCATTGACACCACTACGCGCATGGTGTTGACGAACGCCATCCGGTTCAAGGCCAACTGGGCTTCGCAATTTGCGGAGATCAGCACCCAAAATAAGCCATTTAACAACCGCAACGGTTTTTCGTCGCAAGTTCCCTTCATGCGCGGCACGTTTTCGCTCCTCTATGCACAGGACAACGGCTGTCAGGCGGTGGATATACCCTATGTGGGCGAAAAGCTGTCGATGCTGGTGATCATGCCCGATACCGGGACCTTCGACACATTTCTTACCGGCCTTACCCCGGCCTCGTTGAACGAGATCGTAAACCGTCTTGCCTATCCGACAACCAGTTTCGATACTACCCCGGTAGTTGTTTCCAAGAGAACGCCTCTCGTCATCCAGGCCGTTCAGGATATCGACCTGTCCCTGCCAAAGTTTACGTTCAGTGCAACGCCTGACATCGGCTCGGTCCTCGACACCCTCGGCATGGCCGATGCCTTTGACAAGAACAAGGCCAATTTCCTTGGCATTGATGGGGGCGTTAACGGTGTTAACGATCTCTACATAGGCAAGGTACTCCACAAGGCGTTCATCAGTGTGGACGAGAAAGGAACGGAAGCGGCCGCCGCCACCGCCGTTGCTATTAGTACTATTACAAGCGTAATCCTTAGACCACCGCCGTTGCCTTTAGTTATCGACCGCCCCTTCATCTTCCTGATTCGCGACCGGAACACCGGTCTGATACTCTTTATGGGGAAGGTGGTTGCTTTGTAAACAACGCTTCAATATATTGTAAACTGGAGAAACAAAGGAGGAGTACTCATGAAATACCTTATTCCTGTCATGCGTAAGGTTATTATAGTGGCACTGATGGCATGGTGTGGTGGTTGCGTTAACGGATGCAGTGAAAATTCGACACCCATGGCAAATGTTCAGATCTCTGGCGTAGCAGCAGCCGGTTTGCCGCTTATAGGCACGGTGACCCTCAAGGATTCTTCCGGTACAGCCAAACAACTATCAACCACCATTGCCGATGACGGAACATTTTCCTTTGATGTCTCCAGCCTTACCCCACCATTTTTGTTACAAGGCACTGGAACCGCCAACGGGACTAATTATACACTTTACTCACTGTCATCAACTATCGGCACTTGTAACATCAATCCACTTACCCATCTGGCAGTGACCATGGCCAATAGCGGTCAGGACCCAACCACCCTTTTTTCTGGCCCGACTCCGACCAAGATGCAGGCACTCTCCATTGCACTGCCAACTGCCTTGGCAAGTATGAAAACCCGGTTAGCCCCACTTTTCAGTCAGGTCGGAGCCTCTCCAGGCAATATTATCACCGATCAATATTCGGCCAACAGACATGGGCTAGACATGTTGTTTGATATGGCATCAATTAACGTCGGCAATGGTAGCGTAAGTATTACCAACAAGGCGGATGGGGGGACCATTCTTCCCTCTGCACCTATTACGAATGGACTTCTCGACGACGCTACCCCGGACATCGGCAAGATGTACCTCCCTGTAATATCCGGAAGCGTAGCTACATCGTCAGGCTCAGGAATACTCGGAGTGGTAGTAACGGCTTATCCGGGTTTTGGGTGTGGAGGCATCCCCGGCACTCCCATAAACATCTCCTCATCTGCTATCTCCAGCAGCAAATTAGCGTTGAACAAAATGTCTTCTCTGCCAAGCTTATGGCCCACATATAGTACAACTACGGACTCGGACGGCAAGTATACGTTGAACATGCCGAACGGTACCTATTGGTTGGTCGCTTCATTGAGTGGATACGGTTTCGGCCCGAACGCCATCGATGTAACAGCAAACAAAGCAAATATTACCGGACAGAACTTTACCGGCGCATCCGGTGGTATCGGGATGTTCGCAGGTATTTCCCACTTGGCCATTGACAGCAAGGGCAATGTGTATGTGGCGGACAGCGACAATAACCGTATTCAAAAATTCAGCAGTAACGGTGTCTATATTACTCAGTGGGGGATATCGGGAACTATAGCTGCGATTGCAATAGATAGTAAAAATAATGTGTTTGTGGCGCTGTCTGACTTCTACCATCAACTCATACAGAAATACAACAGCAGCGGGGATTTCATTACCCAATGGGGAGGGCGTGGAAGCGGCAATGGGCAGTTCTATAGTCCCAATGGATTAGCCGTTGACAGCAATGATAGCGTTTATGTGGTAGAAAGTAACCGTATACAGAAGTTCAGCAACATTGGCACATACATTGCGCAATGGGGAACAGCAGGTAGCGGGAACGGGCAGTTCGATAGCGCCTCCACTATTACATTTGACAGCAATGGCAACATATACGTGGTTGACACTGGCAATTACCGTATTCAGAAATTCAGCAGCAGCGGCGATTACATCGCCCAGTGGGAAACACCCGGAAAAGGCAGTAATATTATTTATGTTCAATCCGCTATAGCAGTCGATAGCAACGGCAATGTGAATGTGGTGGTCAACGAAAATAACTATATTATGAAGTTCACGAACAGCGGCGATCTCATCGGCCTGTGGGGGACACCCGGAAGCGGAAACGGGCAGTTCAAACATATCTCTGCCCTAGCATTTGCCAACAGTGGCAACATGTATGTGGCTGACTATGGAAATTATCGCATTCAAAAATTCAGCAGCAGTGGTGAATATCTAGGCCAATGGGGTATGTTTGGAACCCTCAGTCCAGGACCGCCGACTTGCTTGCCCGTCCTCCTAGCACCATGAAAATCTAAACCTCTCCTCCCATTATGTGGGGGGAGCTTTAGTGGATTTGCTGTATTCTGGAGAGCTATGAATGATTACGTATAAAGAGTATCCATCAAGTTCCCCTACCCGCCAATAATCTTCACCAGCACCCGCTTGCGCCGCTTGCCGTCAAATTCTCCATAAAATATCTGCTCCCATGGCCCAAGATCGAGCTTCCCGTCCGTCACCGCCACCACCACTTCCCGTCCCATGATGGTTCTTTTGAGATGGGCATCGGCGTTATCCTCATAACCGTTGTGATGGTAGCGGGAATAAGGCTTTTCCGGCGCCAGCCCCTCCAGCCAGGCTTCAAAATCCTGATGCAGGCCGGATTCATCGTCGTTTATGAAGACACTGGCAGTGATATGCATCGCGTTGCAGAGCAGCATCCCGTCCTTGATGCCGCTCTCCCGCAGACATTCGGCAACCGTTTGCGTGATGTTGATCAGCTCGCGGCGACGGCCGGACTCAAACCATAATTCCTTGCGATACGACTTCATAGCAAATCACCCCTTCAGACTTTTACTTACCACCTCATAGACATCGCGCGGCAGATCCGGGACGGCCTCTATCCGCTGCAGCTGCTGCCGCATCAGATCGCTCCGCCCAGTTTCAAATCGTCGCCAGGTGGTCAACGGGGCCAGCAGACGGGCCGACACCTGCGGATTGACCGGAATTAGCCGAAGGAGCTGATCAGCCAGAAAGCGGTATCCCGAACCATCCGGATTATGAAAGCGGACCTGGTTTCTCTGGCTGAATGCCGCGACCAGGGAACGAAACCGGTTCGGGTTGGTCAGCTCGAAAGCCGGATGATCCAGCAGCGCGCAAAGCTCATCCAATGTCCCCGGAAGTATGGAGGTTGCCTGGAGCGAGAACCATTTATCGACCACCTGGCGGTCCCCCTGCCAACGGCTGTAAAAATCGTCCAGGATTTGATGACGCTCCGGACAGTCGCAGGAGGCGAGCGGTGTCAATGCGCCGATGCTGTCGGTCATATTATCCGCCCGGCGATACTGTTCAAGACAGTGGTCTATTTCCTCCTGCCCGCCGCTGCTCATCAGGTACGCCAGACAGAGGTTGGCGAGACGCCGTGCGCCGGAACGGCCATCGCCAGGGGTGTAAGCCAGTTCGCTCAGGTTGCGGCTGCGCAGCGCCAGAAACTCTTCCCCGAACCGTGCCGCGAGGGTGCGGATCACGAATTGCCGGGCCTCGTGAATGGCCGCCGGATCAACCACCGGCATCAGTTCGGCGAGGTATTTTTCCGCAGGGAGCGTCAAGGTCTCGGCCAGAAAAGCGCGGTCCGGATGGTCGCCGGTGAGTGTCGTCCGGAAAGCATCGGCAAATGCGGAGTCGAGCGTCAGTTCGGCGCCCCGCTGCCGATCGGCAACCAGTCCGATAATTACGTGAGACGCCATCAATTGTCCCGCTTCCCAACGGCAGAAGTAGTCTGTCTCATGGGCCATCAGCAGGGCCAACTGATCATGCCGATAGGGATAATCAAGCTTGACCGGAGCCGAAAAACCGCGCAGCAGCGCCGGGACCGGTTCCTGGTCCAGACCGGCGAAACGGAACGACTCCTCGGGCGAACGCAGATGAAGAACCCGCGCAGTCTCGGTTCGCCCAGATTCTCCGACCAGCGTCAGCGGCAGTTGCTCCCCGTTCCGGCCAAGCAGACCGAGTGACAGTGGGATATGAAGCGGCTGTTTGTCCGGCTGGCCGGGGGTCGCCGGACAGCTCTGGCTGACGGTCAGTGTAAAACTCTTGTCGGCGGCGTTATAAGAACCATTGGCGGCTAGCTGCGGCGTTCCGGCCTGGCTATACCAGAGGGCAAACTGTTCAAGATCGATCTCGCCAGCTTCCGCCATGGTTTTGACAAAATCGTCAACGGTCACCGCCTGCCCGTCGAACCGGTCAAAATAAAGATCCATACCGCGCCGGAATTTTTCCGCGTCGAGCATCGTATGCTGCATCCGGACAAGCTCGGCCCCTTTGTTATAAACGGTTGCCGTGTAAAAATTATTGATCTCTATATACGAGTCGGGGCGCACCGGATGAGCCATCGGCCCGCCATCCTCGGCAAACTGTGATGTGCGGAGATTGCGCACATCCTCGATCCGCTTTACACCGCGCGACTGCATGTCGGACGAGAATTCCTGATCGCGAAAGACGGTCAGCCCCTCTTTCAGAGACAGCTGAAACCAGTCGCGGCAGGTCACGCGATTGCCGCTCCAGTTATGGAAATATTCGTGGCCGATCACCTCTTCTATGGCGTGGTAATCGTCGTCTGTTGCGGTCTCGGGGGTTGCGAGAACATAGCAGGAGTTGAAGATGTTTAGCCCCTTATTTTCCATCGCCCCCATATTGAAATCATCGACCGCGACGATCATATAGCAGTCGAGGTCATATTCCCTGCCGAAGGTTTCTTCATCCCAGCGCATCGCCTTTTTGAGGGATCGCAGCGCATGGTCGCACTTGCTGCGGTTCTGCTCGTGAACGTAGATCTGCAGCACGACCTCCCTCCCTGAGCAGGTTTTGAAAGAATCTTCGATACGTACCAGATCGCCGGCTACCATGGCAAACAGATAACTCGGTTTTTTGAACGGATCGCGCCAGGTGGCAAAGTGGCGTCCATCCGGCAATATCCCCTGTTCCTGGAGATTGCCGTTCGAGAGCAGCACCGGATAGCGCTCGCGGTCGGCAATGATCGTCGTCGTGTAGAGCGTCAGGACATCTGGGCGATCCGGAAAGTAGGTAATGGCGCGGAAACCCTCGGCCTCGCACTGGGTGCAAAACATCCCGGCCGAGCGGTAAAGCCCCTCCAGGGAGGTGTTCTCCTGCGGACGGAGCTCGGTCGTTACCTCCAGGGTAAAGAGCGGCGGAACGTCGTTAAGCGTCAGCAATTCCTCGGTAACGGTGTAACGATCCCGATCGAACGGCTTGCCGTCAAGTTTCAGCTCCCGCAGGAGAAGGCGCTTGCCTTTTAATATAAGCGGCCGCACCCCTTGAGAGACATCATATGCGGAACGCAGAACCATTCGAGAGGTAACGGATGTCGTCTCTTCGCCAAGATCAAACCGAAGATCGATACTGTCAACGAGATAGTCAGGTGCGGTGTACTCTTTACGATATACGGTTTTGTGAGTTGTTTCTGTCATTGAACCATCCAATCCAACCAAGAATGTGGTACATATAGGTTCCGCTCCGATAAACGGATGCAGTACTTAATTTTAAAAATACCACAATCATCCATCTCTTCATCAATATTTTTATTGGTAAGCTCGCCAAGATTCTGGTAATCAATTACACAGGTCGCAGAAACAAAGGAGAAAGATAGATGGAAGAGACAATCACATTCTGGCTCGACAACAAGATATGTTCCGGATTCAAGGTGGCTGAAATTGACAGCCAGACTCTGGTGCTCTATCGCGACAAATATTATATTGTCACGGGGGGAGCGGCCCGGATGAATGGTGTCAGGCCGCTGCACTACTCCAAGACATCAATGCCGCTGCTCTGGAAAAAGGCGATGAGAGGGATTTTGCCCCCTCCAGCTGCTGCCATTGAGCATGATGAAGACGAATTTCTTCCGGTGACTACTTCGACGAAAAAGGAGCGAACTCCCATGCAAAAAAGTACTATTTCAGGATTCGAACTGGCCGACGATCAGCCGCAAACAATAAAACCGGCGCCGGCTGCGGCGAAAAAAGCGGCAGCAACAGATGTCAAACCGGTAAAAATAGTTCAGACAGTCGTCGCGGCCACATGCCCCTACTGCAATCACAAGCAGGACCTGCCTTTTGAAAAGGGAAAAAGCGGCAAGCCGTTCTTTGCAACATGCGTCAGATGCAACACCGAGTTTGGCGTCCGTTTCGTGCCGGTGACACTGTACCAGGCGCAGGTTGCCGCATTCAAATAAATAAATTATTCCATATTGCTTTCAAGCTGACACCTTATCACCCCTGACCCCTCCTACCAGAAGTAGGCGCTTCTAAGCGAAATAGGAGGGGGATTTAAGCTCCCCTCCTTACAAAGGAGGGGTTGGGGGTGGTTGGGTTTAGTGTCATTTTGATTGCAACTTGGAATTAAGTATACCCAGGAGACTGAACCGATGAACAACAACGATATACTGCGCAGACTGCGATACGCTCTGGATTTCAGCAATCCGGTCATGATCGATATATTCAAGCAATCAGGCTGCAGCATGGAGCAGCCGACACTGATCAAGCTTCTTAAAAAAGAAGAGGAGGATGAGTTCATTGCCTGCAGTAATCCACTGATGTCACTATTTCTGGATGGCTTGATTATACACAAAAGAGGGAGGCGTGAGTCTGACGCGGGCCTGCCTCCTAAACCGGATGCCTCTCTCAACAACAATGCCATCCTGAAAAAGCTGCGTATCGCTCTGGATCTTAAAGAGGACGATATGATCGCGGTGATGGCGCTGGCTGGTGTTAAAATTTCAAAGTCGGAACTCTCCGCTCTGTTCAGAACCAAAGGGCACAAACATTACAAAGAGTGCGGCGATCAGTTTCTCAGGAACTTTTTACAGGGACTGACGACACGAAACAGGAATGTCGCCACGGATAAGAGTTCATAGCATATCTGTGAAGATAATCGGCGCCATGGGCATTCCGGTTGACACATCCTGTTATCTGCATTCCGGTTGACACATCCTGTTATCTATATTATTCTTCAAAACCCTGTAAATTCTGGTCAATCGCGGGTTTAGCGATATCAAACCAATCTCATCCCAAGGACATTCAGATGCGTAGTGACATGATTAAAGAAGGGCTGGAGCGAACACCGCACCGCGCCCTGCTGAAAGGGACCGGTGTCCCGCAAAACCAGATGGACAAACCTTTTATCGGCGTGGCAACCAGCTTTACCGACCTGATCCCCGGACATGTCGGCATGCGCGATCTGGAGCGCTTCATTGAAAAAGGCGTTCACTCCGGCGGCGGCTACGCGTTCTTCTTCGGCATTCCCGGCGTCTGCGACGGCATGGCGATGGGGCACAAAGGGATGCATTACTCGTTGCCGACCAGGGAACTGATTGCCGATATGGTCGAGTCGGTAGCTGAGGCACATCGCCTTGACGGCCTGGTGCTGCTGACCAACTGCGACAAGATCACCCCCGGCATGCTGATGGCGGCTGCCCGGCTTAACATCCCCTGCATCGTTGTCACCGCCGGCCCGATGATGAGCGGCCGTGGCCAGTCAGGCCGCAAGTACTCTTTTGTTTCCGATACCTTTGAGGCGATGGCCCGCTACAAGGCCGGTGTCATCAGCGACAAGGAACTGCAGGTCTGCGAGGACAACGCCTGCCCCGGCATGGGCTCCTGCCAGGGGCTCTTCACCGCCAATACCATGGCCATTCTGACCGAAACGATGGGGATGAGCCTGCCGCGCTGCGGCACCGCTCTGGCCGTTTCGGCTCTTAAGCGCCGCATCGCCTTTGCCTCGGGAGAAAAGATCGTCGAACTGGTGAAAAATGACGTCAAGCCGCGTGACATACTGACCAGAGCCGCTTTCGAAAACGCGATCCGCGTCGATCTCGCTCTTGGAGGCTCCTCCAATACCGTGCTGCATCTGCTGGCAATTGCCCATGAAGCCGGAGTCGAACTGCCGCTGGAACTGTTCGATGAGCTCGGAAAAGACACACCACAGCTGGCTTCGATGAATCCGGCCGGAGAACATTTTATGGAAGATCTCGATATCGCCGGCGGCGTCAGCGGTGTCATGAAACAGCTTGGAGATAAAATCAAAGATACGCCCACATTGTTCGGCCTGAGTACGCATCAGCTGGCCGACAGTATCCAGAATGTGGACGAGGAGGTTATCCGCCCGCTTGGGAATGCGATAAAGAAGGAAGGTGGCATTGCCATCCTTTTCGGCAACATCGCGCCCAAAGGGGCCGTCGTCAAGCAGTCGGGCGTTTCCGCTGCCATGATGTATTTTGAAGGCACAGCCCGCTGTTTTGATGCCGAAGAGCTGGCAATGGCGGCTATCATGGAGGGTAAAATCAAATCCGGCGATGTCGTGGTAATCCGCTATGAAGGGCCGAAAGGGGGCCCCGGCATGCGCGAGATGCTGGCTCCGACTGCCGCCATCATGGGGATGGGGTTGGGAGATTGCGTTGCCTTGATCACAGATGGCCGTTTTTCCGGAGGTACCCGTGGACCTTGCATCGGGCATATCTCGCCCGAAGCAGCCGAGGGGGGACCGATCGCTTTGGTGGAGGATGGCGACAGAATTCTGCTCGACATTCCGAACCGTCGCCTGGAACTGCTGGTGGACGAAGCGACTCTGGCGACCCGCCGGGCTGGATGGAAGGCTCCGGAACCGAAGATCAAGGGGGGGTGGCTGGCCCGCTACGCCAAAGTGGTCACATCGGCTCATACAGGAGCGGTTACTACGGCGGATTAACCACATTACCACCCCTAGCCCCTCCTAATATAGGAGGGGGTTTACTCCCCTCCTTACAAAGGAGGGGTTGGGGGTGGTTGGGTTTTTATTACCACCAATTATAAGTTAATTTTTCCACCTCTAGATGAGGTGAAATTTCAGCGCACAGAGGTTATATATGAAAATGAACGGCGCACGAATAATGTTGGAGTGTCTTAAGAAAGAAGGCGTTGATACCGTTTTCGGTTACCCGGGCGGCACCGTCATCAATCTGTATGACGAGCTCTTTAATTTTAAAGATATTCATCACATCCTGCCACGACACGAACAGGCCGGAACCCATGCGGCTGACGGCTATGCCCGCGCCACCGGCAGGGTCGGAGTCGCAATTGCGACATCCGGTCCCGGCGCAACCAATACCGTTACCGGCATTGCGACGGCCTACATGGATTCGATCCCGATGGTCATTATTACCGGTCAGGTGCCGACGGCTCTGATCGGCAACGATGCGTTCCAGGAGGTCGATATAATCGGCATCACCCGCCCCTGCACAAAGCACAGCTTTTTGATTCGTGAGGTCAAGGATATCGCCCTGACCATGAAAAAGGCTTTTTATATCGCTCGCAGCGGCCGGCCCGGACCGGTCCTGGTCGATTTCCCCAAAGACGTGCAGATGGCCCAGGGTGAATTCCACTACCCAGAGACGGTTGATATCCGTGGCTATAAACCAAATCTTTCCGGACACCCACGTCAGGTGGAAAAAGCGGTCGCGATGATTCTCGATTCAAAGCGGCCGGTTATGTATGTCGGCGGCGGCGCGGTGCTGGGTGATGCCGCCGAACCATTGACCATGCTGGCCCGCAAGCTGTCAGTTCCGGTTACGACAACCCTGATGGGGCTCGGATCGTTTCCTGAGAGTGATAATCTTTCGCTCGGGATGCTCGGCATGCACGGCGCCTATTGCGCCAATATGGCTATGACCAACAGCGACATGATTATTGCCGTCGGGGCACGATTTGACGACCGTGTCACCGGCAAGCTTTCCACATTTGCCCCGCATGCGAAAATCATCCATATCGATGTGGACCCGACATCGATCAAGAAGAATGTTCGTGTTGATCTGCCGATCGTGGGCGATGTCAAGGATGTGCTGACCAAGATGATCAAGCAGGCCGACAAGAGCAGTGACAAACTGTCCGAGTTTGTGGTGACTCTGGCTCCGTGGCTTACCGATATTGCCGATTGGAAGGAGAAACATCCCCTCTCCTACAAACAGAGCAGCACAATAATCAAGCCGCAGTTTGTCATCCAGAAGCTGCGTGAATTGTCCGATGACGACGCCATCATTTCAACGGATGTCGGTCAGCACCAGATGTGGACGGCCCAGTTCTTCAAATTCAACAAACCGCGCACGCTGCTTACCTCGGGGGGGCTCGGCACGATGGGCTTCGGCCTGCCGTCGGCAATGGGCGCTCAGGCCGCTTTTCCGAATCGTCAGGTCATTACAATCTGCGGCGACGGCGGTATCCAGATGAATATCCAGGAGATGGCAACTCTGGTTCAAAACAAACTTCCGGTAAAAATTGTGATTCTTAACAACAATTTCCTTGGCATGGTGCGGCAGTGGCAGGAACTGTTTTTCGATAAACGCTACTCATCCACCTGCATGGAACTGCCGATCGACTATATCAAGCTGGCGGATGCCTATGGCGCCAAAGGATTTCTGGCTACAAAGCCGGATGATGTAGAGTCGGTTATCACACAAGGTTTCAAGGAAAAGGGGCCGGTGATCATGGAGTTCAAGATTGCCCGCGAGGAAAAAGTGCTGCCGATGGTTCCAGCCGGCGCATCACTGAACGAAATGGTGTTGAACGCCTAAGGAGATAAAACTATGCATCATACAATATCGGTTATAGTTGAAAACGATTTTGGAGTACTCTCCCGAGTAGCCACGCTGTTTTCCGGTCGCGGGTTCAATATCGAGTCACTTTCGGTCGCCCCCACCAACGAAGAGGGGCTGTCGCGAATGACGATCGTCACCAGCGGCGATGCCCAGATTCTTGAGCAGATTAACAAACAGCTCAACAAACTGATCGACGTGCTCAAGGTACTCGATTTTTCAGACGGCAGCGCCATCGAGCGTGAACTGGCGCTGATAAAGGTAGCCGCCGAGGATGACGCCCGCGCCGAAGTCCTGAGAGTCGTTGATATTTTCCGGGCAAAGATCATCGACGTCACCCCGAAATCCTATACGATCGAGGCGACCGGAAATCCGATCAAAATCGATGCGATTCTGGAACTGCTGAGACCGCTTGGGTTGAAGGAGGTCGTACGTACCGGCTCCGTTGCCATCGGGCGCGGCGCCAAGGGGTGGAACGGGTAAGAGAATTGGCAGCAGATCAGTTACTGTCCAGCCGCCCGGAAACGGGCGGCTTCTTTCTTTCAGACAAAAAGGGTTTCCCTTGCGACCAAGGCCAAAACAGCTATATACGTTGACAGCCACGGTTGAATGTAGTATCTTTTTCGTTCGTTTTACTTGTCCAGATCAACTGGATAAGTGCGTCAAAGAAATTATTTTTTAAAAATAATTTCTGACTTACTTAAAGTTTGACCGGTTTGCCGGATATAAATTGTGTGGAGGATGTACCAGCATGAACGTTTATTATGATCGTGATTGTGATCTCGCGTTGATCAAGTCGAAAAAAGTTACCATTGTAGGTTACGGCTCCCAGGGACATGCCCATGCCTGCAATCTCAAGGATTCCGGTGTTGATGTGACCGTGGCGCTGCGTGAAGGGTCAACCTCTGCAGTCAAAGCGACGAATCACGGCCTCAACGTAGCAACCGTCGCCGAAGCTGTTGCAACGGCTGATCTGGTAATGATCCTTACACCTGACGAGTTTCAATCGACTCTCTACCGCGATGAGATTCTGCCGAAACTCAAAAGCGGAGCAACCCTTGCATTTGCACACGGGTTTGCTATCCACTACAATCAGGTCGTGCCGCGCGCCGATCTTGACGTCATCATGATCGCCCCCAAGGCACCGGGCCACACGGTTCGTTCCGAGTTTGTGCGGGGTGGCGGAATACCTGACCTGATTGCTGTTTACCAGAATGCGTCAGGCAAGGCCCGCGAAGTCGCTCTCTCCTACGCCAGCGCTATCGGCGGCGGCCGTACCGGAATCATCGAAACAACCTTCAAGGACGAGACCGAAACCGACCTGTTCGGCGAGCAGGCCGTGCTTTGCGGAGGAGCGGTTGAGTTGGTGAAGGCCGGCTTTGAAACCCTGGTGGAAGGCGGCTATGCCCCTGAAATGGCCTATTTCGAGTGTCTGCATGAGCTCAAACTGATTGTCGACCTGATGTATGAAGGCGGCATCGCCAATATGAACTACTCCATCTCAAACAATGCTGAATACGGCGAATATGTCACCGGACCACGTGTGATCAACGACCAGAGCCGTGCTGCGATGAAAGAGTGCCTTGCCAATATCCAGAATGGCCAATATGCCAAGCAGTTCATTCTTGAAGGGGCATCTAACTACCCCGAGATGACTGCACGGCGTCGCCTTAATGCCGCCCATCCGATCGAGGTAGTCGGCGAGCAACTTCGGAGCATGATGCCCTGGATCAAGAAAATCGTCGACAAGACCAAAAACTAATTTCACGACACGAATCACGACACCCCTCTTCCGCCCGGAGAGGGGTGTCTTCGCATTTACGCAAGTTAGAAGTTATTTTCTGCCGGCTTTCGGCAAATAAATAACTTCATTAACACATTTATCCTGTATATACAGGGCTAGGCAGGTTTATGAACAATTCATCACCGTTTGCCCGAGAAGGATATCCGTTTATCGCATATGCAGCCGGGTTAACGACGTTGCTGTCCGTAGCATCATGGAGACTCGATTCAACTGTTCTGTATATTCCGGCAGGAATTTCTCTGCTGCTTACTCTGTTCGTGCTCTATTTCTTTCGCAACCCGGAAAGGACAACTCCGGCTGACAGCGCCGCGGTAATTGCTCCCGCAGACGGAGTCGTAATTGTCTCCGAGGTTGTACCGGAAACACCGCTTGGCGCCCAAGCGCTGAAAATCAGCATTTTCATGTCGGTTTTCAGTGTTCATGTCAATCGCGTGCCATTTGACGGTAAAGTAATCGATACGTTTCATCATGGCGGAAAGTTCTTCGATGCCCGCGATGGCAGAGCATCCTGTGAAAACGAGCGCAACGGCATCGTGCTGGAAATTGCCGGCGGGATCAGGATTGCCTTCGTTCAGATTGCCGGTCTTGTCGCGCGCCGGATCATCAGTTATCCACGAATAGGAGATCTGTTGGTGCATGGTGAACGATACGGCTTGATTCGTTTCGGCTCGCGGGTTGATGTCTATCTGCCGCCAGGGACTGAACCTCTGGTGCGGCTGGGTGACAAGACGGTGGCAGGCGAAACCGTGCTGGCAAGAATCGTTTAATCAAGGATATGGCACATGAGCATTGAAACAGTGGATGAGCCGATCAAAAAAAAGGACAGCATGAAACGGGGAATCTATATTCTTCCGAATCTGGTTACCGCCGGCAGCCTGTTTGCCGGTTTTTACAGTATGGTTGCCACTCTTAACGGCAACTACAGCACGGCGGCAATCTGGATCTTCATCTCCGCCATTTGCGACGGTCTTGACGGCAAGATTGCCCGCATCACCGGCACTACCAGCAAATTCGGCGTCGAGTTCGATTCGCTTGCCGACCTAGTCGCGTTTGGCGTGACACCGGCTTTGCTCATGTATGCCTGGGCGCTCAAGCCTTTCGGAAGACTCGGCTGGGTGGCGGCATTTCTGTTTCTCGTCTGCGGCGCGCTGCGCCTTGCCCGTTTCAACGTTCAGGTGGACACTGTTGAGAGCAAACGTTTTGTCGGTCTTCCCACCCCGGCATCTGCGTGCATGGTCGCCTCGACGGTGCTTCTGTTCTACCATTTCAACTGGCCCAGCTCCTTTAAGAAACTTGCCATTCTGGGGCTTATTTACCTGCTCGCATTCTTGATGGTTTCCAACTTCAGATATAACTCCTTTAAAGACCCCGCGTTGATCAAGCGGCAGCCATTCGGCTTTTTACTGCTTGCGGTGATACTGCTGATTGTAATAGCCGCCGAGCCTGTGGTCATGACATTCTCAGTGTTGCTCCTTTATATCCTGTCCGGGCCGATTGATTTTGTTTTTACCTGGCCGAGGCGGCGCAGATTGGAGAAGGCGGTGCATAAGGGGCGTGAGGCTCTGAACAGGGAAGGTTAAACTTACTAAGCGATATCGTAATGCCGGGAAGTTATACCCTCCGGCGTAATGATCAAGATGGCGTAACTGCGATTATGGCCATGATTTGAAAGTGTACCGGGATTCAGCAGCAGCAGACCTGTATGGTTTTCAAACAGGCTCTGGTGGGTATGGCCGAACAACACTGCGTCAGCCTCGATTTTCTCTGCCCTTTCCCGCAACCTTGCCAGCCCGGACTTGACCTGATACGCATCTCCGTGGGTCAGAAGAATCCGTTTTCCCTCACACTCCCACAGACGTTCGCGCGGGGCATTTGAATCTGGATCACAGTTTCCTGCAACGTTTATAACTGGGACATCCAGCGCAGCGCGAAGTAAATCAGCATCGGCGCTTCCATCACCCAGATGTATGACCGCATCGACAGGTTCAGAAAGAGTGTGAGCGGTAAAGGCACGGTTTACGTTGCCGTGGGTATCCGATATGACAAGGACTTTCATAGTCCGAATGTAGCAGATCTGCTTATTTCTCAAAAGATAAAATCTTCACAAGGTGCCTGTATATGTCAAAAAAAACTGTCATAATAGTTGCCGTCATACTTATTTCCTTATCGATTCTGTTTGCGATTTCCGTGAAAATTGCCGCGACTATTATCGGCGCAGACGATACCCACACAGCAAGTAAGGAGGGGGTCGGCCTGATTGAAGTAAAGGGGATGATACTGGACTCCAAGGAGACCGTTAGACAGCTGAGATATTTCCTCAAAAAGGAGACCGTCAAGGCGGTAGTGCTTCGTGTTGACTCTCCTGGCGGCATTGTCGGCCCGTCACAGGAAATTTACGCCGAAGTCAAAAAGTTTGCCGCCAAAAAGAAAATAATAGTTTCGATGGGCAGCCTTGCCGCCTCGGGCGGATACTATATTTCCGCGCCATCTACAATGATATATGCGAATCCCGGCACCATTACCGCCAGCATCGGGGTTATCCTCAAATTGTCCAACATCGAAGCGTTGATGGATAAAATCGGCATAAAATCCCACACGCTTAAAACCGGAAAATACAAAGATTCCGGATCGCCGCTGCGTAAATTTTCAGATGAAGATCGCGCCATGCTGCAGTCGGTAATCGACAATACTCATGAACAGTTTATCAAGGCGGTTGCTGAGGGTCGTAAGCTCCCGATTGATGATGTGCGTAAAATTGCCGATGGACGAATACTGTCCGGGGAGCAGGCGATGGGGCATAAACTGGTGGACCGCCTGGGGACCCTGCAGGACGCCATTGAAGAAGCCGGCAGGCAGGCGGGTATAACAGGTGAACCGGAGCTGCTGCTGCCGCCGAAGAAGAAAATCAATTATATGGATCTTCTGGTTGAAGGGGCGGAGGGAACGTTCAACGGTCCGATGGGACGAGCAGCCGGTGGTATGAAGATGATGTACGAGTGAGTTAATTGGAGCGTCAGAAGCTTGCCGACTGTCGAAACCCGTGCTCAATGAAAGGCGGGTTTTTTCTTGGGAAGCTTCAAGACGCGTAATAAATTGAATAAAAGGATACACCATGAACCACTTGCCAAAATGTCCAACATGCAGTTCAGAATACACCTACGAAGACGGAAACATGTTCGTCTGCCCGGAATGTGCCCACGAATGGGAAATTGCTCCGGCAGAAAGCGCGAGCATTGTCGTGCGCGATGCTTTCGGGACTGAACTCAAGGACGGTGATTCGATAACCGTTATCAAGGATTTAAAGATCAAGGGGTCGTCTTCGACCGTCAAGGTCGGTACCAAGGTAAAAAACATCAAAATAGTGTCGGGAGATCACGATATAGATTGCAGGATTGACGGCATCGGCGCTATGCAGTTGAAATCGGAGTTCGTCAAGAAAGCGTGAATTACTTAAAACGGCAGACGAAGAATAAAGCGGACAGTGTCAGACCGTACAGATTTTCATCAGACGGCAAAAGAGATCGAAAGGCTAACCATGACCACATCCATCTGCGATTTCTATTGCGAAAAAATTCTGAAAGGGCTTGTTGATGTTCCGGTCTGTTACGAGAACGAACTGGTCTTCGCCTTTCATCACACCAACCCGCTGTGGGAAAACCATGTGGTTCTCCTGCCAAAAAAACATATTGAATCGCTGCTTACTCTTGAGGAAGCCGACAACGAGCTGCTGTTGGAACTGATGCGCACGGCCAGAATGATTGCCGGCGGTTTCATGGAGCGCTTCGGCGCCTGCCGTGTGTACACCAACCTGGGAGATTATCAGTCCTCTAAACATCTCCACTGGCATATCGGCTGCGGCAAGCAACTGCGCCCCTATTGACGCTGCTGATGGTTATCGGTATAGTGTAGAAATTCAAGGCAGAAGGCATAATAGGCTGGAAATAATACGGGGCGCTTGGGTTAGCGCCCCGTTTTGTCACTTCCTTTTTTGGAGCCTGCTGTGAGCACTCAGCAGAATTTTTTCTGTTGTTGCCCAGTCTATGCAGGCATCGGTTATCGAGACGCCGTATTTTAGCTGGCTGATATCATCCGGAATTTTCTGGTTGCCAGCTTCAATATTGCTTTCAATCATAACTCCCGAAATTGAACTGTTGCCGGCCAGCATTTGATCGATTACGCATTCCAGAACTTCAGGCTGTTTCTGATAGTCCTTGTTTGAGTTCCCGTGACTGCAGTCAATCATTATGGTAGGCAGCAGCCCGTTTTTATTGAGCTGCTCTTCGGTATGAGCAATATCCTCGGGGTGGTAATTGGCATTTTTGGATCCGCCTCGCAGTACCAGATGCACATCGGGATTGCCGCTGGTCTGAATAATGGATGTTCGACCCTCCCGGTTGATGCCGAGGAAGCTGTGTGGGTGTTGCGCAGCCTTCATGGCATCAATGGCGATCTGCAGGTTGCCGTCGGTGCCGTTTTTGAACCCGATGGGAAATGAAAGACCGCTGGCCAGCTCGCGGTGGGTCTGGGACTCGGTGGTACGGGCGCCGATAGCGCCCCAGCTGATTAGATCGGCGACATATTCCGGAGTAATCGGATCAAGCATTTCATTGGCGACCGGCACTTGAAGCGCCGTCATACGGCTGAGCAGACCGCGGGCGATGCCGAGCCCCTTGGAAATGAGATGGGTGCCGTCCATGTCCGGATCGTTGATCAGCCCTTTCCAGCCAACAGTAGTGCGAGGTTTTTCGAAGTAAACCCGCATGACTAACAGGAGCTGATCATCAACCTTGCGCGAAAGTTCCGCCAATCTTCCGGCGTATTCGAGGGCGGATTCAGTGTCGTGAATCGAACAGGGACCGACAACCACCATCAAACGCTTGTCCCTGCGCTGAATGATATCTTTTATCTGTTCTCTGCTTCTGCTGACACAAGTACGGTCCTTTTCAGAAAGCGGAAAAACCTGGCGCAGGTCGGCCGGTGCGATTATTGGAGTGATACCGGTAATTTTAAGATTATTGGTCTTGATCACGTAGAGCTTCTCCCTTTATGTTAACTGATGGTGTTATAGTAGTTTCAGTACCTGATTGTCAATGTTTCTCTGTATAATAGCTTAATAAATCAGCAGGTTAAATATCGCGAAATATTTGTTGCGGAGGGATTAATGAAACGCGCCGTATTTCTGGACCGGGATGGCACCATCAATCTCGAAAAAGATTATCTGTATCAGATAAAGGATTTAGAGTTCGTTCCGGGAGCCCCGGAAGCCATAAGGCTGCTCAATAAGGCAGGAATCATGGTCGTGGTCGTAACCAACCAGTCCGGTGTCGCCCGTGGCTATTATACGGAAGATGATGTCGAAAAACTGCATCGCCATATCGCGCTTGAACTGGAACTTTCCGGAGCACATGTAGATGCCTGGCTTTACTGCCCTCATCACCCATCAGGACGCGGCAGTTACTCCCTGCCTTGCAGTTGCCGGAAACCATTGCCGGGCATGCTGCAGGAAGCCGCACGGCTTTATGATATCGATCTGGACAATTCGATTATGATCGGTGACAAACGTGCCGATATCGAAGCGGGAGAGGCCGCTGGATGCCGTACGGTTCTGGTCCGCACCGGATATGGAGCAGACGAGGAACAGTATGTCGGATCTCAGACAGACGTCTGCGATGATCTGCTATCCGCAGTAAAATCACTGTTGTAATTTTTAATCGGATTTGACACCGTTAAAGGTTACATGCTACCTAATCTGTTTAGATCCGATTAGAGTGAGAATTATTCCATGGATTTTATAAAAAAGTATTTATATCAATTTTTGACTGGACTCAGCATCCTGGCGGCTCTGCTGGTCTTTTCGCTCAATGTTCCACGCAATCGTGAAGCAAATTTCATTGAACGCTCGGCTCTTAACATCGTATCACCTCTTCTCCAGCCGGTTGCCAGGCTAAGCAATTTTATTGAAAACATCTGGGA
This sequence comes from uncultured Geobacteraceae bacterium, assembly GCA_903925005.1. Classification (GTDB taxonomy): domain Bacteria; phylum Desulfobacterota; class Desulfuromonadia; order Geobacterales; family Pseudopelobacteraceae; genus JACRCG01. Next base: position 7,023 of record CAIYDX010000273.1, on the reverse strand, counting down.
CGGCTACATACGGCTGGTCGACACCCATCGCGAAAACATGCGACTGCGTGAAGACATCCGCACCCTCAATATCCGGGTGCAGGAAGGGAATGAAGCGCTACTCGCCAACCAGCGGCTTGAACGGCTGTTGGATATGAAGAAAAACATCAAAGCGCCGACCATTGCTGCAACCGTTATTGGCGAGGATGTCACTTCATGGTTCAGGACTTTGGTAATAAATCGCGGCAGTACTAGCGGCATTCGCGAAGGAATGGCGGTTGTTTCCGCTGACGGCGTCGTCGGCCAGACGGTCAAGGTAACATCCTCAACATCTCGTGTTCTTTTGCTGACGGATCATGCCAGCGGTATAGCCGCGACAATTCAGCGTTCCCGCGCCCGCGGAGTCGTCAAGGGCAAGGGAGAGATGCTCTGCGCACTTGAGTTCACAACCCGTGAAGAAGACGTTAAAGTCGGAGATATGGTCATATCGTCCGGCATCGGCGGAGTATTTCTCAAAGGGCTTCCGATTGGTGAAGTCACAATGGTCAAGCGTGGAGAATACGGCATTTTCCAAACCGTATCGATTCGCCCTGCCGTCAACCTCCCCCATCTTGAAGAAGTTATGGTCGTGCAGCGGGGTGGTTATGAGTAGACGCGCCGCTCTGCTGATATTCTGTCTTGTACTGGCGTCCATCATCATCCAGGTGTCGCTGCTTCCTGTTTTCGTGCTCCCGTCCTTCAAACCTGATCTGTTGCTCGTCATCATGGTTTATCTCGCCCTGCACGGTTCATTCGAGACAGGTATGCCCATGGCCTGGCTGCTCGGCATGCTCAACGATGTCTGCAGCGGCTTGTACCTGGGTCTTAATGCCGTCTCCTTTCTGATATCGTATCTTATTATTAAAAGTGTTTCCCACCGTTTATATGCCGACAGTGCCATCCTGTTCGTCCTGACGGTTGTCGGTGTTACTCTTGTCGGATTCACGTTGAATCTGCTCTTGGTAGTCATGTTCACGGCGTCCCCCGGTATCGTTTATTCCATGCTTTCGGATATATTCCCGCGTCTTCTGGTCAACGCTTTTATCGCATCAGTCGTTTCGGCATTCCCCGGATTTGACAGCCAAGTGGAAGTATCATGAAAGAGCGGCGCTTTGTCCGGGAATTGCTGGAGTCAAAACATCGTATTCTGGTGCTTTCGTTTGTGGTCGGTATCGTATTCCTGTTCCTGCTTATTCGGTTATGGCATCTGCAGATACTGAGTGTCGACGATTACAAGATCATGTCGGAAAACAACCGTCTTCGTTTCGTGCCGGTAGCAGCTTCCCGTGGAGCCATATTAGACCGTTCCGGCACGGTGCTGGTCAGCAACCGTCCCTCGTTCAGTCTTGCGGTCATTCCGCAGGAGGTTAAAGACAAGGAGGCGCTTCTTACACTGCTCGCCGATCTGCTGGGACTTGATCGGGCGGACATGGCGGAACGATGGGAAAAAAACAAAAGTCGCGCAAAATACTACCCGATAGTTCTGGCTTCCAACATCACCCGCGACCATGTCGAAATAGTTGAGGAGAACCGTTTGCGGTTGCCAGGCATCGAGATCGAGATGAAACCGGTTCGGGAATACTCCAGCAGTCTGCTTGCGGCCCATCTACTCGGGTATATCGGCGAAGTATCCGAGAAAGAGCTGAACTTAACAGGTTTTGAAGATTATAACCCCGGCGATTACGTCGGAAAAAACGGTATTGAACGTGCTCTGGAAAAAGAGCTGCATGGCAACGATGGCGGCAGGCAACTTGAAGTTGACGCCCGGGGCAGGGTCTTGCGAACTATCTCCGAGAGCTATCCGACAGTCGGCAACAGCGTGGTGTTGACGATAGATGCGGCACTGCAAAAAGAGGCAGAACGCGCCTTTGGCGATCAAGCCGGCGCAGCGGTTGCGATGGATGTAACAAATGGAGAGGTTCTGGCATTCGTCAGCAATCCCGGTTTCGATCCTTCACTTTTCAGCGGAAAATTGCCAAGAGACATCTGGCAGGGATACCTGGATGACAAACGCCATCCACTCGAAAACAAGGCGCTGAGCGGCCAGTACCCCCCCGGATCCACTTTCAAGATGATTACCGCTCTGGCAGGGTTGGAAAACAACATAATCAGCGAAACGTCATCTATTAATTGCAGCGGCAGTTACGATCTTGGGACTTCCACGTTCAAGTGCTGGAACAAGAAAGGACATGGGAACACGAATCTGCGCAAATCTCTGAAAGAATCGTGTGATGTCTATTATTATCAGGTGGGCGAAAAACTTGGAGTCGATAAAATAGCGGCCGCCGCTCAAGCCTTCAAGTTGGGAGCTCCTCTAGGCGTTGAGCTGCTGAACGAACGAAGCGGGCTTATCCCGACATCGGCGTGGAGTTTAAAACGCTTCGGCAGACGATGGTTTCACGGAGAGACCCTGCCGGTAGCAATCGGCCAGGGCGCTGTTCTTCTGACACCGATTCAGTTGGCTTCCATGACGGCAACGATTGCCAATGAAGGGACGATCTACCGCCCCCACCTCGTTAAACGGATTGTCGATGCCGACGGAAAAACGCTCAAAGAGACCAAGTCCGAAATTATCGGCACCGCCTCTTTTCCCAAGGAGTCGTTCCGGCTGGTCAAGCAGGGGCTGCTGGCGGTAGTCAATGAACCGGGCGGCACCGGCTCCGCAGCCAGACAGTATGATGTCAAGGTAGCGGGAAAAACCGGGACATCGCAGGTAGTCAAACTGCGCGACAGCAAACACGGCACCCCTTACCAGTACCGTGACCATGCCCTATTTGTGGCGTTTGCCCCTTTTGATAAACCTGAAATTGCCGTTGCAGTCGTAGTTGAACATGGCGAACATGGCGGGTCCGCTGCCGCTCCGATTGTCGGTAGAATACTGAGAGCGTATTTCGACGGCAAAAAACTGCCTCGCAAAAATGCCGCCGATACAATAAATGACGATGACGAAGAGGACGAACCTGATGAAAACACGGTTCCGGCCGCAGTGAAAAAAGAGCCACGAATCAACGGAGCTGCCGCGCATGATTGATCGCCGCCTCTTGACCAATATTGACTGGGTTCTTGCCGGACTGGTTGTGACGGTCTGCCTGCTTGGGATATTGAACATCTACAGTGCAACGACACCATACAAGATTATCGGGACCGCCTACTACATCAAACAATTTTACTGGATGCTGGTGGGAATGATAATTTCATTAATCGTATGCAGCCTTGATTATCATATCCTGGAGGATCTATCCTACTGGTTTTATGGTCTATTGATAATCCTGTTAATTGCGGTGCTCGTTATCGGGAGACGTTCCATGGGAGCTACCCGCTGGCTGCACCTCGGATTTATCAATATTCAACCGTCAGAACTCATGAAGCTGGTTATAATAGTGACCTACGCCAGCTTTTTCAATAATTTCCAGTCAGCTGGCGGGCTGACGGTTAAAGAAGTGCTCATTCCATTAGGCCTTCTTGCTATTCCGGCAGCACTGATTATGAAACAGCCGGATTTGGGGACGGCCACCCTGATCATCCTGATCGCTCTATCCATGGTCATGTACGTCGGTTTGCGCTGGTCTACCGTTGTGACATTTGTCTGCGTTACAATCCCAATGGCCTGGACCAGTTGGGTGTTCCTGTTACGCCCTTACCAGAAAAACCGCATCCTTGATTTTTTGAATCCGGAACGCTCGCGACTTGGAAGCGGCTATCACATTATTCAAAGTAAAATAGCGGTCGGCTCGGGCGGGCTCGCCGGCAAAGGGTTCGTCAAGGGGACTCAAGCTCAGCTCCGCTTTCTCCCGGAGCAGCACACCGATTTTGCCTTCTCCGTCTTTGCCGAGGAGTGGGGATTTATCGGCTGTCTGCTGTTGATCATCATCTACCTTTCGCTGGTCCTGTGGGGGCTTAACATCGCCCGTCGCTGCAACGATCGTTTCGGAGGGCTGCTTGCGGTAGGTGTCACCGCCATGCTCTTCTGGCATATCGTAATCAACATGGGAATGGTGATCGGTTTGTTCCCGGTTGTCGGTGTGCCGCTGCCGTTTTTCTCGTACGGCGGCACCTCAATGCTCACCTCAATGGTCGGAATAGGCCTGCTGCAGAACATCAGTATGCGGCGGTTTATGTTCTAGCTTATTTTTTCGGTTCGTGCGAAATCGGCTTTTTGTCCCCATTTTCGAACGGCTCCGATTCAGCAGAAACAAGTTCAGCCGTTACCGTGCCGAGCGCTATCGTGGTTACAATTTTAACCGGAACCTTGAATTCATCATCGGTCAGCCAAATCTGAACATCTCCCGTCCGTCTGAAAATTCCGGCGGTCATCTGAAGCGGACGAACAACCACGGTATCGATCTCTTTAAAGTTTGGCAGACGCATTTTCTCCCGGCGCAGGATTTCAACAGGTACATCCGCATACGTTTCGCTGTCGAAAATATGGAGTATCTCATTCTTACCGACCTGTAATTGCCGGTTTCTCAAGTAATATATCCCCGATACGGTATCAAGCACTTCATCGTTCGGAACAGTCACTGACAGACTACGACCAGTGATGTGGTTTAAGCATGTTACTCTCTTTTTCCTCAGATTAATGGAGAACTCTTCATCGTTCTTGAAAGAGCCTTCCTGCTGTCTGATATTGGTTATTATAAATTGGCCGTCGATATGACGGGTTTCAACAACGTTATCAACGGGAAAGACACTTGAGATTGCAATATTTGATTTGGTTCTCATAGTAATCCGGATTTCTCCGTTTTCGTTTTTAGCCTCCAGCTCGGCACTTCCAACCGGAAGTCCAAACATGCTTATCAGATAAGTAAGTTTTTCATTTTTTGTCGCCAGAAACTCGCTGGCTATTTTCAACGGATGAATGGATGAATTCGTTACCGGTCGGCGCAATACTTCGGGTGGACGAACATTGGATGAGATACTGCTGTTAGTGGATGTATCCTTATCCGGTACAACAGGTTTCAGTTCCTGCTGCCGCCGTTCAGGGGTTGACGAAGCAGTGTCGTCATTCTCTTCACTTGTTGAAGCGGAATTGTTCACGACAGCGGCGTCTTCCTCGCCATCGTCTTCTTGTTGTCCGACGGCATCCGTCTCCCGGGAAGCCGTATCGTTCATCTTTGACAGATCAACCATGACCTCCTGAGATAGTTTGACCGGAGCGACAAAATTATAGTTACCGAACATCTTCCAGGCATAAAAGAAAAATAAATGCACCATTATTGAGAAGAGAAGACAGGAGAATACCAGGCGGGTTTTGGTGAAGGACATGATCATAAGGAACTTAACAAACTAATCTTTCCGTTTACAACAAAATGACTTTCCAGCATAATAACGCAATTCAGTAAAAATGGAAAACAGAAAATATATTGACCTTATTGCATGCATGGTATGTCAATTAATTCACACCCGAACGATACAGGCAGCGCTGTCAAAGCGCGGGTTATTTACTAGGTCCGGGACCTTGTAAGCTACCATTAAAGCAGATGAGTATGGCTTATACAGCCTTTGCAGCTCATTTGAATCATAAATGCTTTTGTCCAGCCAAAGATTATAATCTTCAGGTTTCAGTATTACAGGCATCCTGTCATTAATCGGTTTAACCACTTCATTTGCAGCAGTGGTCAAAATGCAGCAGGTTTCGATTTCGGTGCCGTCATCTGCTTTCCTTTTTTCCCAGAGTCCCGCAAATCCGACAAAAGAACTATTCAGGCGGATATAATAAGGCTGTGTAAAATCATCTTTAGGCAACCATTCAAAAAAACCGGACGCAGGTATTATACATCTGCTATATTTAATTGCATGCTGAAACGTGGTCATTTCATGAACTGTTTCGGAACGAGCTATAATGGGGGTGTTACCAACATCTTCAAACCTGCCGGGAAGCAGACCCCACTTCAAATAATCCAGTTTATTATGATCACCAGCATGACGAATTGAAATAACACTCTGGCTTGGTGATATATTATAGCGCGGTTCAATATCTGGAATTTCCTTCAAGTTAAAGGCTTTAGCAAGAGCTTCGGGGGCAATAATCAGCGTAAAGCTACAACACATGGCGTCTCCTTCAGTGGGAGTGGCAGGTAAATCAGCAAAAATTAATATTACAGCATTGGTATTAGTTTTACAATCACAATACCGCGCACAAGATTACAATCTTTTTATATCATCGGTTTATTCCCAGTTTGTTGTATAATGCTATCAATAAATTTCCGGTTGTAGGAGGTAGGTACAAATGGGTGATCAGAGGCAATATACAAGAATGAAAGGTGATTCGGCTAACTGTATCCTGATGGAACTTGATGGCAGTTCCTATCGGGCATTACTGGAGAATATCTCTATTGGCGGTGCATTTATTAAGGTTAGCGAAGGTATCCAGAACGGTTTGCAAGTTGGTGATGAATGTACTTTTACGTTATGTAGTGATTCAAATGGTTGCACTTCAAGGCACTTCTGTAGAGTCGTCAGGCATGATGCGGCGAACATGGGAATTCAATTTATCACTAATAGAGACCAATAATCGCCGTATACATCAAGCGGACTTTTACAGGTTGACTATACCCTCAAAATAAAGGTATACAGTAGGGCACTATTCGGTACGTTCTATTTGGAACATTTCGGGTTTCAAACAAGTTTAAATCAGATAATATCAGCAAGTTATACACATATACAGGTTCCTCGTTAGAATGAGGCGTTTGCATAAACAGATGCTACTACCCAGAAACGTCGAAAGACGCCAATGTGGTTACCAGGTTTTGCCGGATTAAGGCTTAATCCAATGTAGCTGGAATTAATCCTACGTTGTGCACTGCTGAAAGTCAACCAGGGGGGAAATGGTTTGTTGCATCTTTTTAAAGACCCTTTCTCCCCGAATGGGTCTTTTTTGTTTGTGCAAAGGCTTGAATTATGATGAACGAAATAAACGAAATCTACCTCAGTTCGGTCATAGGACGATCGGTGATCAACAGCAATGGCGATCAGATTGGGATCCTGCGTGATCTGATCATGGTT
>CAIYDX010000272.1 GCA_903925005.1 uncultured Geobacteraceae bacterium | reverse complement strand
TCAGACTTGTATTGATTGGCTCCCCTTCGCGGACTCGAACCACGGACAAGGTGATTAACAGTCACCTGCTCTACCAACTGAGCTAAAGGGGAATATAACCACAAAACAACTAATTAATTGGATTGTGGAATACTGTAGAAATACGTCAAACTCGCTGAGATGTTTAAAAAATGGAAATTGTTGCGGCCATCAAAAGCGTCCAGTTATTTACCATGTGTCGCGCAAAAAAGTCAACCATAAATTATAAGTACGTTGCGGCTTCAAGCAATAAATAACAGCCACCCCAAGTAAAAATTCTATCGCTCTTGAAGATCGGCGTCCTTCTGCTCCAACTCTTTGTCCATTTCCACCCGATAACTAAGAAGCGACTCGGTAAGACGCGTGTCGGATAGCGCCAGGATCTGCACGGCAAAAAGGCCGGCGTTTTTTGCTCCCGCCCTACCGATCGCCATTGTCGCCACCGGAATGCCGCCAGGCATTTGCACCGTGGCGTACAAAGCGTCCACCCCGTTCAGAGCGCCGCCCGGCATCGGCACACCAATTACCGGCAGGATGGTTTTTGATGCAACAACACCCGCCAGATGTGCCGCCATTCCGGCACCGGCAATGATTATTTTAATGCCTCGATCCGCCGCTTCCGATGCAAGAGCCAAGGTCCGAACCGGCGAGCGGTGCGCAGACGAAATCCGCATTTCGTAGGGGACCTTAAATGTTTTAAGGATCTCGGCCGCTTCCTGCATTATCGGAAGATCAGTATCACTTCCCATCACCAGTAGTACAAGCGGGGCATCTTTCATCATTTCACCTCTGGACTCTCTAAACATTTACTGAAATTACTTACGTTCAAGCGCCTTTTTGCCGATATCGCTGCGATATTGTACCCCTGGCCAGGCAATTTTCGACACACCTTGATAGGCAGCGGTTATTGCATCTTTGACGGTTGTGCCAAGCGCGGTAACACCAAGAACCCTGCCGCCGTTTGTTACACAGGTCCCACCCTTTTCCGCCGTGCCGGCATGGAAGACGTAAAGATCTTCAAGCTGCGCCGCCTGCTCCAAGCCGGATATTTCATCACCCTTCCGGTAATCGCCTGGATACCCTTCCGAAGCCATGACGACGCAGACAGCAGCCTTGTCATGCCACTCTATGCTGGTATCGGCCAGATCACCATTGGCAACGGCAAGCAGGACCGGGACGATGTCGGATTTCATTCGCATCAGCAGCGGCTGGCACTCCGGATCACCAAAACGGGCGTTAAATTCCAATGTTTTTATTTCGCCGTCTTTCACCATCAAGCCGGCATACAATACTCCGCGATACGGTCGCCCTTCGGCGGCCATGCCATCGACAGTCGGACGAATTACCTGCCGCATCGCTTTTTCATGAATAGCCGGCGTTACCACGGGTGCGGGCGAATAGGCGCCCATCCCGCCGGTGTTCGGCCCCTGATCGCCATCGAAAACAGCCTTGTGATCCTGGGCGCTGGCTAAAGGAATGACATTCTTGCCATCGGTGATGACCAGAAACGAAGCCTCTTCTCCGGTCAGAAATTCTTCGATGACGACTCGCGAACCGGCGCTGCCGAAGGCATTGCCGCTGAGCATGTCGCGCACGGCCGCTACCGCCTCTTCGCACGTTTGAGCGATAATGACACCTTTACCAGCAGCCAGGCCATCGGCTTTGACCACAATCGGCGCGCCGGTACGGCTGATGAAAGCTTCCGCCTCGGACTGATCGGTAAACACGCCGTAAGCTGCGGTCGGCACGTTGTACTTCTTCATCAGATCTTTTGAAAACGCCTTGCTCCCCTCGATGAAAGCGGCTTTTTGCGACGGGCCGAACACCTTAAGTCCGTGCGATTCGAACAGATCGACGATTCCGAGTGAAAGCGGCTGTTCCGGACCGACTACCGTCAAATCGATCTTGTTCTCGTAGGCAAATGCCAGCAGTTTATCCGGCTGATCGACGGCGATCGGAAGGTTATCGGCCAAAGCCGCCATCCCAGGATTGCCCGGAGCGCAGTAGAGTTTGGTTACAAGCGGCGACTGGGCAATTTTCCAGACCAGGGCATGTTCACGGCCACCGCCACCGATGACGAGTATTTTCATGAAGTTATACCTCTATAATTAGTTCTGGTTTTTATTCAAACAAGCATTCAAACCGACACCTTACCACACCTAGCCCCTCCTAAAACAGGAGGGGGATTATGCTCCCCTCCTTGACAAGGAGGGGTCGGGGGTGGTTGGTTTCAGTGTCTGAAATGCCTCAAGGAAGTAAAGAGCATGGCAATTCCATGCTCATTGGCGGCTTTGATAACCTCTTCATCGCGAACGCTGCCGCCGGTCTGGATGATGGCGGTCACGCCCGCTTCCGCGGCCGCGTCAACCCCGTCACGGAAGGGGAAAAAAGCATCGGAAGCCAGCACGGTGCCACGAGTCGGAAGCAGCGCCTTCTGGACGGCGATCTTTGATGAATCGACGCGGGACATCTGGCCGGCGCCGATGCCGACTGTCTGATCACGGGTACAGAAGACAATGGCATTCGATTTGACATGTTTGCAGACCCGCCAAGCGAAATCTAGCGCTTCATATTCCGAGTCGGTCGGCGTACGTTCGGTCGCCACACGGCAGTCACGGGCATTGATCATCCCCAGATCCCGCCCCTGCAGCAGCAAGCCGCCGGTAACACGCTTCAGATCGAAGCCTCCGGCAACATAACGGTCAAGCAGCGGAACCTGCATGACCCGCACGTTTTTCTTCGCGGTAAATATGGCCAGAGCCTCCTCGCTGTAGCCGGGGGCAATGACCGCTTCCAGAAAGGTGGAGGTCAGCTCTTTGGCGGTTTCCGCATCGACGGTGCGATTAAAACCGACGATGCCGCCGAAGGCCGAAACCGGATCGCATTCCCGCGCTTTCAAGTAGGCGGTCAGCGGCGAATCGGCCAGGGCAACGCCACAAGGGTTGGTATGCTTGATAATGACCGCCGCACTCTGTTCAAATTCCTTGACGGTCTCAATAGCGGCGTCAAGATCAATGATATTGTTGAAGGAGAGCTCCTTGCCCTGGAGCTGCTGAGCGTTCGAGACGCAAGGTTCGGCAATGCGATTCTCGATATAAAAAGCCGCCGTTTGATGAGGATTCTCGCCATAGCGAAGGTCCTGAGCCTTTTTGACCTGCAGGGTAAATGTGGCAGGGTATTGCTTAACTTCACCGGTCAGCCGTGACCCTAGATAGTTGGATATCGCTCCATCGTAAGCGGCTGTGTGCTGGAATACCTTGACTGCCAGAGCAAAGTTGGTGGTCGCCAAAACTGCGCCATCCGTGGCTTTCATCTCCTCAAGCACCTGTGCATAGTCGGCGCTGTCAACCAGCACCGTCACATCCGGATAGTTCTTGGCCGCCGAGCGGAGCATGGTCGGCCCGCCGATATCAATATTCTCAATCGCATCTTCAAGATGACACCCTTCCTTGGCGACCGTGGCCTCAAACGGATAAAGATTTACGACCACCATATCGATATTCTCGATGCCGTGCTCCTTCATTTTGGCAACGTGCTCCGGGTTCGAGCGCATTCCCAACAGACCGCCATGAACCTTGGGGTGCAGGGTTTTCACCCTTCCATCGAGCATTTCCGGAAAACCGGTAAATTCAGAAACATCCTTAACTGTCAATCCGGCGTCCCGCAACAGCTTGGCGGTACCGCCGGTAGAGAGCAGCTCTACGCCATAGCCTGCCAACTGCCGTGAAAACTCGATAATACCGTTTTTGTCAGAGACACTGATCAGCGCCCTGGTAATCTTTGCCATGCCCGTACTCCTTACTAAGATAGTGAATCTGAAGAATCAAAGCGATTATGAGAAAAATCAATATGCCGCATGAATAACGTCTCGAAAAGCGGCGTTCCGGAAAGCGGCACCACTCTGAAGCGAGCTGCCAGTTCTTCAACGGCGCTGAAGCCCTCTTTTCCTGCGACTGCCAGCTCTACGCCCGCCAGAACTCCCTCAGGCGTAAAACGGCTAGTTTGTACCATGCTTTCATCGAAAATTCCAATCGTTTTCAGCCAGCCGGCCTTCAAAACCGCACCGAAAGAACCGGTCAAAATCACATCTTTCAAGGCATGGCACTGTATACACGACCGCTGCGCAAGAACATCTATTCCGGCACGGAGAGCGGCTTTGGCAAGCTGCAGCTGTCTGATATCATCCTGTGACAGCAGAATCAGCCTCTCTGCGTCACGATGCAGGACAAAAGCATTGGCTCCCCGGTAATCGATCACTCTTGAAGCCAGGTTGGAGTCAATCTCATCCGCCCCCCTCAGCCTGCCGCCGACTTCCAGGATATTGCAACGCAGCAACTCGGTGATCGCCTCGATAGCGCCAGAGCCACAGATACCGGACGGTTGACCGTCGCCGATAACCTGCAGCCGGAGGCGTTCGCCTTCGATCAGTACGGAGCTGATGGCTCCCGGCAGAGCAGCCATGCCGCAGGAAAGGTTCCCCCCCTCAAAGGCGGGACCGGCGGCAGCGGAAGTCGCCCAGATCAACTCTTCTGTAATCAGGGCAATTTCCCCGTTGGTGCCGATGTCGAGGCAGAGGGCGGGAGTCAGGGTCAAGGGGCAAGGGTCAAGGGGCAAGGTTAAACCAAAGGCTTCTTCTTGACCCTTGACCCTTGACCCTTGACCCTTTGATTCTTGCCCCTTGCCCCTTGACCCTGCCTTTACAAGTCCGTAGACAAACGCCACCGTATCGCCACCGACAAAGCCACCCGGCATCGGAAAGAGATAGATGTCGGCACAGCCGTCCCAATCCAGATCGGCGGCTTTCAGATGCGTACCGTCTGTATAAAGCGGCCGGAAAGGGGGAAAGGCCAGTGATTGGAGCACCAGCCCCAACAGAATATGCTGCATGGCCGGATTTCCGGCAATGGCAACCTTCCGGATGTCACTCCAGGCTATGCTGGCTGTATCGCAAAGTCCCTGCCCTATCCGCCTCAGCTCGGCACGGATAAGCGCCGTCATCTCCATTTGTAGCTCTGCAGAGTTGACGGCCGCATCCAGCCTGGAAATCACATCCGCACCGAAGCGGCGTTGCGGGTTCAAAGCGCCGGAAACGGCAAGGCGCTCACCGTTAGCGCAGTCAATCAGCGAAGCGGCAAGAGTGGTGGTTCCAAGATCAATGGCAATAGCGTACATGGTCATCCAAAGCCGGACTAGCCGGAACCAAACAGAATAAATCAAAAGCAATAGAACGCGGAAAATGCCAGATTTGAGCGGATTTACGCGGATAGAAGCAAAACAGGATAATAGGTTTTAAAATCCGCGTATATCCGCTCGATCCGCGTCATCCGCGTTCTATTGCAGCTTAGACCTGCTCTTCATTTCAGGTACACCCGCGGCACACGCTTGCTGATGCCGCAGAAAATCGCATAGGGGATGGTGTCGGCCCAGGCCGCCACCTCTTCGGCATGAATGCAGTGGCCGTCGCCGTCGGGTCCCATCATCACCACGGTATCCCCCACGGCAACGCCTTCGATTCCGGTTACATCGAGCATGGTCCAGTCCATGCAAACAGTTCCGGCAACTTTGGCCCGTTGGCCGCGAACCAGGACTTCACCCCGATTGGTGAGAGTTCGAGGGTAGCCGTCGGCATACCCGACCGGAACGCTGGCAATCAGTGTCCGCCGACCTGCGGTAAAGCGGCGCGCATAACTTACGGTAGTTCCCGGATCAACCCATTTCAGCATGGCAATACGACTTTTCAGACTCATCACCGGCTTAAGATCAAGTTTGCCTTGAAAGTCAGCGGACGGTAGAGCGCCGTACATCGCGATGCCGGGCCTGATCAGATTGCAGCCCGGAATATCCCTCAACAACGCTGCGGCGCTGTTGGCGATATGAATATAGCGAGGGGTGAAACCGGCCTTGCGGATCTCGGCCAGCGACCAGGCAAAGCGTTCCCCCTGTATTCGTGTGAAATACTGGCCAGATTCGTCCAGTTCATCGGCACTGGCAAAATGTGAAATCACCCCCTCCAAGGAGATATTTGGCAATTTCTTCAGCTCGGCGATAAGCTGCGGAACCTCATTATAGGGGATTCCCAGACGCCCCATGCCGGTATCGATCTTGAGATGCACCTGCGCCTTGCGAAAGAGCTTACCCGCGGAGGCGGCATGATTTAGCGCCTGCGCCTGTTCCAGCGTAAAAACAGTAGTGGATAGATTGTAGCCGATACATTTTCGTTCCTGACCTGGGTAGACCCCTCCCAAGATAAGGATCGGCTTATCGCTGCCGCTTTTACGGAGCTGGATACCTTCCGCAAGGAAAGCGACACCGAATGCATCAACCCCCAGGCTTTCAAGTTCACGGCTGATATCCATAAAACCGTGCCCGTAGGCATCGGCTTTTACGACCGCCAGAATCTCGGTCCGTCGCGGTATCGACGAGCGGATCAGTTGATAATTTTTCTTAAGCGCCAAGAGATCAATCTCGGCATATGTAGGGCGGCCATCGTACAAAATAGTGTTACCTCATAATTTTTGATTGTAGGGGCGAAGCAAGTTTCATCTGCTTCGCCCGCCTTTGATCTCCGTGGCAAAAGGGCGAAGCAGGTTAGGCATTTGCTTCGCCCCTACATGGATAAACGGTATATCAGCAATTGCAATATCCCTTACAGGTTCATCTTTTTTCGCGCGGTTGCGAGACAGCGTCCCATATCGGCACTGGTGCGGCAGGCAAGCGCCGCCTTCGCGAGGCGACGGCATGCTTCGATACTGTTGGCGCGGATCGCCTGCTTCACAGCCGGTATACTGGGGGCTGAAAGGCTGAATTCCCGAATCCCCATGCCGGCAAAAAGTAGTGCGCACAACGGATCGGCGGCCATTTCTCCACATACGGACGCTTTTTTCCCCGCTTTGTTGGCAGCATCGGCAACCCGTTTAATAGAATGCAGAATTGCCGGGTGGTACGGATCATAATACTTCCTGACACTGGCGTTATTGCGGTCGGCGGCCAGAGTATACTGGATCAGGTCGTTGGTGCCGATACTGACATATTCGACCTCCTGAATCAGATAATCGATAATCTGCACCGCTGCCGGAACCTCAATCATGATTCCAAGCGGGGTATAGCCGGGCACGTCATGACCTTCCCGCAGCAGTTCGTTTCTTACCGATGTCAGAATCTCCCTGATCTGGCGAATCTCATCAAGGCTGCTGATGAGCGGAAACATGATCGTCGCGTTGCCGGCATGCGATGCGAGCAGAATTCCGGCCAGCTGTTCCTTGAATATGTCCTGACGCTCGAGCGAGACGCGAATCGAGCGCCACCCCAGGAAAGGATTATCCTCGTGAGGATACGGAAAGTAGGAAAGCCCCTTGTCGCCACCAATGTCGAGGGTGCGGATGTTGACAGCCTGTCCGGGGAAACCCTCCAGAACCTTGCGATAGATGCCGGCCTGCTCTTCACGGCCGGGAAAAGCGGAGCGGGCCATGTAGGGAAACTCGGTGCGATAGAGTCCGACCCCTTCGGCGCCATGCAGATTGGCTACCCTGACATCTGATACCAAGCCGATGTTGGCGCTCAGAGTAATCCTGACGCCATCGGTCGTAACCGCCGGCAAATCACGTAGCCCTTCCAGCTCTTTCATCCGCCCGGTATATTCCTGTTCTAGACGCACGTACTCTTTTTTTACGACAGCGTCCGGATTGAGAAAGACATGCCCTGAAGTGCCGTCAACTATGATCTCATCCTTGACATTGGCGGCCGCCATAACCCCATGTACACCGAGAACGGCCGGGATGCCGAGCGACTTTGCCATGATCGCGGCATGAGAATAGATGTTGCCCTTTTCGGTAACAATACCGAGAATTTTGTTCGGATCAAGCATCGCAAGGTTGGATGGGAAAATTTCGTCCGCTACAAGTACCCGCTTTTCCTTAAGTGTGACCTCGTTGGCATCGTTCCCTTCAACAGCATCGATGACCCGTCGTCCGATGTCTTCCATATCCGCCGAACGTTCCCGCAGATACGGGTCTTCCATGGCCGAGAACGCCTGGATATAATGCTGAACGACATCATGAACGGCGCGGGTGGCCCCAACCCCCTGTTCGATCAGATCGATGATTTTGGCGGAAAAACTCCGGTCTTCCAGTATCATCAGATGAGTGTGAAAAATGGCGGCATCATCCGCAGAAAGCGTCTCGCTGACCCGCTTTTCCATGTAAATGGTCTGAATCTTGGCTTTTTCAAGAGCTTGAGAGAATTTATGCTGCTCTTCGGCGGCGGTTCCAACCTTTGCCAGCTTGATAACCTTGTCGTTGAAACGGTCAAGAATGTAGATTTTACCACGGCTGAAGCCGGCCGACACGGCGGTTCCGGTCAGCGTACTGGATACGGAAACCCGCTTCGTACCTCCGGAATGAGGTGAATCCGCCTCGCCAACCGATCCGTTCCGTACCTTGGCAAGTTCATTCTCGAACCAGGCCCGCTCCTGCTCTTTGTTCTGGATCGAATCAAGCAGTCGGGCCGTATGAACAATGCTGCCGATCTGAAAGGTTATGGTGCGCAGAATGCTGATCTCATCGACACTGAAGGTGCGGGTATCACGGGTCTGCACGACAATTACGCCGATCGGCGCCTTGTGTTCGAAGAGCGGCAGCCCCAGAAACGACAGGAACCGTTCTTCCTTCGCCTCCTTGAAATATTTGTAGCGCGGGTGCGACGGGGCATTGTCGGTCATGACCATCTCGCGGGTTTCAACGGCAAGGCCGGTCAGACCTTCATGGACCTTCATCGCAACACGGTTGACGGACGCCTTGGAAAGACCTTTGGTGGCTTTCAGCACCAGGGTTTCACCGTCTTTTTCCAGCAGGTAGATCGAGCAGACATCGCTCCCCATCCGTTTGGCAACAAGGGTAACAATATTGTCGAGAGTATCCTGCAGATCGTGTGAATGCAGGATAATAGAGCTGATATCTTCCAGTATGCGCAGACCGAGTGATTGCTGGCTTTCTTTCATAACACTTCCTTGTGGGAAAGATTCCGCAGCGAAATATAGTCGTATTGGGTCATAAACTCAAGGAGTTCCGAGATAAATTTGCTTCGGGCTGGCAGGAGTATTAGTTAGTTGCACAGAATTCGTTCCTTTGAAAGGATACCGGGGCGGCAGCCAAGGTTTTACAACCCAAAGAAAGTTTTCAGCCGGCAGAGATAATCTTCGTTTTGAGGTAGAGTCGAAACGGTCTCGGTCTGAGACGCTCTGCTTACCCGGCTTTTAAGTTCCCGTTCGGACAGAATCGTGCTTAGTGTCTCCAACATGGCCGGGTTCGCGCGCAAGATCGGCTCCATGATTTCCTTCGTTATCTCCGCCAGCCAGACCTCACAAATTGTACGCACCGTTGCGCTGCGCGGTTCTCCGGTCAAAAGCGACATTTCACCGAAAAAAGATCCCTGACAAATACTGCCCACTATCATTTCATCGATTGAAACTTCGAGTGCGCCTTTAAGAACGATAAAAAGAGAACTCCCCTCCTCATCCTGCCTGACAACAACTTCACCCTCTCCATACACCATGATCGGCGCCTGTTCGGCCAACGCGGCAACAGCGTCTCCTTCAAGCATGGTAAAAAGTCCGGAATCACGCAAATAGTCGGCAACGTGCTCTTTGGAAAATTCAAACGGCTGACGGCTTTCAGCGGTAATAATCTGCCTATGCGGAAAAGGAAAGCTATACCCGGCCCGATTAACGGCGTACCAGACCTGGCTGTAGATGGAATCCTGCACCGCAATCCTTTGTGACGGGTCGTCGATACTGAATTTAAGCTGATAGGTGATGCCGCTGTCATTCAGAGATATCAGCATTACCAGCGGCTCCGGCTGATCCAGCACCTGCCGGTCGTCACTGATCACCTTGAACAGAAGCGCCTTCGCCATTTCGGGAGGCATATCATACCCCAGCATGACATCTACCTGCAAAGCCGGTTTCTCCTCGGTTTCGCGGTTGCCGTGAAATGTGACTATATTCTGCATGATGAGGCTGTTCGGAACCATGATCAGATGATTTTCAATGTTTTTGAGCGTTGTATATCGAAAGCCGAAGTTAACTATCTCTCCGAATATGTTTTTATCCTTGATGGAAATCCAGTTGCCGCGTGACAGAAGCAGATCCGACTGAATTGAAAATCCGGACAGGGCATTTGCAAGTGTACTCTGCATCGCAAAAGCGATTGTCGCGGTGATAACGGTAGTTGTCGTGACAATGGCAGAGAGGTCGATCTTGAAAACCAGCCGCAATGAAATGATGCCGACCGCCAGGTAAACCACCAACCGTACGGAATCACGCAGGAAAGAGGGCACTTCCTGCCGGGTATGTATGCGAAGATAGATATCTATGGTGAGATAGTTCACCAGCTTGGCCAGGCAAAGCAGCACAACAATCGTCTGCACCCCCTGCAGCAGGGCTTGATAACTTGGCAGCGTGGACATAGCCAGTTCGGCATACAACAGAATAAAACCAAACAGGGCCAGCTTGATCGGGGTCGTTATGCCGGAGTATACATCCTGACCGCGTGAGCGCCGCAGCAGCACCACCACACTGAAGAACAGCAGGGTAATTACCAGCACAAAAATGCGGTTGATCAGGATAAAATTTATATCTATCAGTGACACAAACGATGTGTCTGAAGCGGCCTGAACCAGTGAATTCATATCAGGTTTCCAACGCGCCGATCAGGCTCTTGATGTCGGCAACTCCGTTGGCGATAAGCCAGGCTTCCATATCTTCAGCAATTTTCTGGGCAGCCCCAGGGTTGATGAAGCTGGCGGTACCAACCTGAACCGCGGTAGCTCCGGCCAGCATGAATTCAAGAGCGTCGGTGGCGGTCATGATTCCGCCGATGCCGATTACCGGCAGCTTTACCACCTTAGCCACCTGCCAGACCATGCGCAGCGCTATCGGCTTGATGGCCGGTCCGGAAAATCCGCCGGTGATATTGGCCAGCACCGGCCGGCGCTTGTTAAGGTCAATGGCCATGCCGGTCAGGGTATTGATCAGCGATAACGCATCGGCGCCGGCATCTTCACACGCCTGGGCCATTACGACGACATCTGTCACATTGGGGGAGAGCTTGACAATCAGCGGTTTTTTCGTCGCGGCGCGACACGCCGTCACAACCGAGGCGGCACTGGCCGGGTCGGTGCCGAAAACGATCCCGCCATGCTTGACATTCGGACAAGAGATATTTACTTCCAGTCCGGCTACCTCGGGAATGGCATCCAGACGGCGAGCCATTTCGGCGTATTCTTCAACTGTGTTGCCGAAGAAGTTGGCAATGGCGGGGGTGCTCACCGAACGCAGATATGGAACTTTTTTGGCGATGAAAGCATCGATGCCGACATTCTGCAGCCCGATCGCGTTCAACATGCCGCCGGGGGTTTCAACTATTCGCGGCGTTGGATTGCCTGCCCGCGGTTTGAGTGAAAGTCCCTTGGTCACAAAGGCTCCGATCGTTTCCAGATCGACATATTCGGCAAACTCTTCACCATAGCCGAAGGTGCCGGAAGCTGTCATTACCGGATTTCGGAGCGAAATGCCGGCCAGATTTACGGTCATGTCAGGTTTCATGGCAGGTTTTATGGCAGATTTCATGGTCATTCCCTCCACTTCAATTCGCCCGACTCAAAGACCGGCCCTTCGGTACAAACACAGCGGAAGTCTGGAGTTTCCGGTGAATGGGAGTTCCCCGGAGCAACACAGCCGAGGCAGGCGCCGACACCGCACGCCATATACCCTTCAAGAGATACCTGGCACGGTATGTTCCGCTCTGCCGCGATTCCGGCAACAG
Organism: uncultured Geobacteraceae bacterium; assembly: GCA_903925005.1. Taxonomy (GTDB): domain Bacteria; phylum Desulfobacterota; class Desulfuromonadia; order Geobacterales; family Pseudopelobacteraceae; genus JACRCG01. The sequence continues at coordinate 2,672 of CAIYDX010000272.1, read as the reverse complement.
CATTCAGCATGCCGTGCGGTCCGCAAGCGTAGATGGCGGCCCTACCCTGCAACTGATCCAGACGCCGCAGCAGCGCCTCGGTCACCAGACCGCATTCGCCCAACGAACCGTCTTCGGTCGCGGTATAACACTCGACCCCGAGCCGCTCGAATTCGGTGATGCAGAGAATATCGTCTCTGGTGCGCCCGCCGGCAAAAAGCCTGACCTTCGACTCTTTAACCAGTTCTTTGGCCAGAAGATACAGCGGCGCCAATCCTACCCCGCCGCCGACGATAAGCTTTTCCTCTTTTGCAGCCCCAAGATCAAACCCTTTGCCGAGCGGGCCGAGAACATCCAACAGGTCGGAACCATGCAGCGTTGACAGCATCGCGGTCCCTTTCCCTACCACCCGGTACAGCATTTCCAGGTACGGTTGCTGGATAGCGCCACTCTGGGCAGGTGTGTAGGTGCCGACATCAAAAATACCGAATGGCCGCCTGAGCAGCGGATCGATTGCGCCATTAACGCGCAGCATCACAAACTGGCCGGGAGATGCCCCGGCGCATTCTGGTGGAGCGGTCATACGCATCCGCCAATAGCCGGGAGAAACCTCCACGTTTGAAAGAATAAGTGAGGTAAACTGCATTACAGTACTCTCCTTGTTTTTCTAGATTATATTTTTACGAGCACATTAAATTATTTTTTGAAGAAAATGACTTATTTTTATTCCAGTTTCTCCGTAAAATTACTAAATCTGATCAACGAGTCACTGTTCCGCCTCAGTCGAAATTGGACTTTCAGGCCGCTTGATCTAAGGGTAAGTCAGCTTCCTCTGAATGCCTGATTCCAGAGTAAGTTTGCTGCCGTTTCTGTTTTCTCAGTTCTCTGGCTGCTTCAAGCTTTCTGTCTCGCTCTTTGAATATTTCCTGGTCTCTGCCGCTCAGTTTGTCTGCTGGTGTGACAAAACCAATTGCGCTGTGCAACCGGACGGTGTTGTAGTGTTCGATGTATTTTTCTACTATCCGGCGAGCATCGTCAAGAGAAAGCGGAGTACCCGGACGGATGCATTCTGTCTTGATGGTTTTGTGAAATCGCTCCAGCTTGCCGTTTGACTGCGGATAGTAGGGCGAAGTCCGTACATAGGTCATGCCTGAGATACGGATGAATTCCTTAAAATCCTTGGCAATAAACTGCGGGCCGTTGTCGGAAATGATTCGTGGTCGCGCAGCCGGGAATTTCTCTTTGGCTCTCTCAAGAATGATTTCAATATCTGGTTCAGTCATCTGCTCTCTGATTTCCCAATGGATGATGGAACGGCTGCAACCATCGAGAAAGCTGCACAAGTAGTAAAAGGTGCCACGGATGTTGAGATAGGAAACATCCACGTGCCAGTGTTCATGGGGCAACAGCGGTTGAATGAATCCAGTTCCTTTGAGTGAAGGTTTCTGGTTCCACTTCTGAAGCATGCCTGCTTTTGAAAGAACGCGCCAGGTGCTGGACGGGCTGACGGCAACTATATCCTGATCCAACATCATGAAGGTCAGCCGACGGTATCCCTCAAGCGGGTTATTTACGGCGAACTTGATGATGGCTTCTCGCTCCCAGAATGCAAGCCAGAAGTCACGCGGGATCGGGGCGTTGTGCTCGTTAGTTTTGCCGTACCGCTCGATCCAGTCGTAAAATTTGCTCTTTGAGACAACCAACCAGGATATAAAGTGTTTCAGCGGAATCTCCGCTTTGTCGCTCCATTCCTTGGTGTAATCGACAACGGCATCTCGGATGTCATGGGGAACCCAGCTGCCAGTTAAAGCTCCCCAAGTTCTTTTTTTAGCTTGATGTGCTCCTCCATCAACTCGGAGAGCACTTCGTGTTTTCTAACCAACTTGGCTTCAAGCTGCTGGATTCTTACTTCTTCGACACGCTTTTGAGGACGGTCTTCACGGGTAAATGCTGCAGCTCCATTCTCGAAAAACTGCTTCTGCCAGATATAGAAAATCTTCGGCTGAAGTTGGTATTCGTCACACAGGTCAGATACCGCAGTATGCTCGACCAAGTGGCGCCGTAAAATGGAAACTTTCTCTTCTGGGGTGTAATTGTAACGTTTCTTTTTCATGGACTTTCCTCCGTTCGTGATGGTTTATCACAAACGGACCAAAAGTCCTATTCACGCTGAGCCTATACATCACAAAATAACTGGTTGACGTCTGAGAGGTCAAGTAATTAACCGTTAAACTGTCATATTTTCATTGCACACCATTAAACCAAGACACTTGACGATCAACAAATGCGCCCCCCAGATTCGTTGACATGCGGGTATTCTTAAGATAGGATAAACAAGTTTTATGGTATATTGTATACAGTTGAACCAGTCGAGGAAAAACGAAGCCTCAAAAGTATCTGTCTGTGCCGGCAAGATTATCGACAACGGGTCTTTTACCCGGACTCGCCCCAAACAGGTTATATAATCCGGCAGTTGATATTGGAGCAAATATTATGGCAATTTCAACTAACGGCCAGACAGAGGATACTTCTATTACAATAGATGGCAATGCCAATGCTCCCATTCAGCCTGATACTACCGAAAACGGCAACATAATTAAACCAGCAAAACGGGCTAGAAAAACCAAGCCTGTCGAACCTGTTGAACCTGTTGAACCTGTTGAACCTGTTGAACCTGTTGAACCTGTTGAACC
>CAIYDX010000271.1 GCA_903925005.1 uncultured Geobacteraceae bacterium | reverse complement strand
TCAAGAATATACTGAATGAAGAGATGAAGGTGTTACTTGGTGAGGCGGGGAAGACGGTAACGGAGATGACCTCCGATGCTTCAAATTTTCCCGACCCGACCGACCGGGCTACGCAGGAATCAGATCGCAATTTTGAACTGCGTATCAGGGATCGGGAACGGAAGCTGATAAATAAAATCAAAGACGCTCTCGACCGCATCGAGTCCAAAGAGTTCGGTATTTGTGACGATTGCGGAGAAGAGATTGGTGAGGCCAGACTTAAGGCAAGGCCGGTTACCACCCAGTGTATCGATTGCAAAATGGCGGCCGAGGCAAAAGAACGTCGAATCTAACTTTTAATCAGTTCATGGCGGCACACAGGATCAGGCATGGAAATTCATGATTCTCAACAATATCCTGAGACCGATAATCGTCTGTCCGAACTGACGCTTTTATATCAGTTCAGTAACACCATGCTTTCCACCATACGTCTCAATAAGCTGACGCATCTCGTACTTACCGCAATCACCGCATCATCATCCAACCTCTTTGAACGCGCTATTCTGTTTCTACGCAACGAAAAAACCGACATCATGCAAGGCATGCTGGCCGTTACCCGTGTACATTCCGAAGGGCTGCAGATTGTCGGCGGCCAGGATGCCCTCGGGAGCCGATGGGATATCAGCGATGAAGTAATTTCGCAGCAGAGATCTACGGAATTTTGTTTGCAGGTACGCTTGACACGCATAGAAATTAACAGCCCCTGCCCGATCATACACCATATTGTTTCTGAACGATTGCTCTGTCGCTCCGATGACACTCTCTGCAGAAAATGCCAGATCTGCCATTTTATCAGGCCGCTGTGTAGCGGATCATTTGCGGCGGTTCCCCTCGTCGCCCGGGAATCAACCATTGGCATGATCGTGGTCGACAATCTTGATTCTGCACGCGAAATTTCAGACAACAATTTGCATTTTCTTCAACTCTTTGCCAATCAGGCCGGCATGGCTATTGAGAACTCCATGCTATATAACCGCATTGAAGATGCCAATTTAAACCTGCGCTATGCCCGAGAGCGATTGCTGCATGGCGAACGCCTGGCGGCTATCGGCGAGATGGCGGCAAATCTGGCTCACGAATTGAAAAATCCCCTCATCACCATCGGAGGTTTTGCCGGACGGCTGCTTAAGGCACTTCCTTTTGAAACAAGAGAACATCAGTATGCCGACACCATTGTTTCGGAAGTAAACCGCCTGGAGAAGATGCTTGCCGAAATTTTGACGTTTTCCCGTAAGCCGACGATCTGCTTCACCCCTTGCGATATGGAGGAAATCATTCAGGATTGTCTTGCAAGCTGCGCTACCGCTTTTGAGGACCATAATATCAAGATATCGTTTTTCAGCAACGTTCCACCTTTGATTGTTTTGGGTGACACGCATCAGCTTAAACAGGTTTTCCTCAACCTGATTCTAAATTCTTGCGATGCGATGCCGGAAGGTGGACAGCTCTCTCTGACCATGGGAAAAAACGCTCCTGACAGCAAAACCGTTACTGTAGCAGTTGAAGATACCGGGGGGGGGATTCCCAAAGACATGCTGTCGCAAATCTTCAATCCTTTTTTTACAACCAAGCATCATGGTACCGGCCTGGGACTCGCGATTGCAAACCGCATCATCCTGAATCACTTTGGCTCGATACAGGCTCGTAACACTGGACAAGGCGCTGTTTTTACTATAGCATTGCCTCTGATAGAGTAACAGAATAGTTTCCTGGGGCTGTAGCTCAGCTGGGAGAGCGATGCGTTCGCAACGCATAGGTCGACGGTTCGATCCCGTTCAGCTCCACCAATTATTTTGCATAAAGAAGGGCCTCCCCCGCTTGGACGTCGTCACCATTTAGGCGTACGCACTGCACTGATACACCTTCCCGTGGAGCTCGATGAAAATTTCCAAACATGTCATAATCCTCATTTTCCTCTTACTGTTTCTGATAAGCTCGGGCACTTTATTTTTTGTGCAATCGGTGCCTCCCACGTTCGAACAGCAACTTTCACAAGCGGTCAGCCTGATTTTTGTCCTGATGTTTGTTGCCATCTCCTGGAAGCTACTCCAATCCCGTCAAGCATTGAACCGCGCGAAACAGAATCTGGACGAGGCCCAGCAGCTGGCGGGCCTCGGCAGTTGGGAACGCAGCCTGGTTAACGGAAATGGCTATTGGTCCGAAAATCACTATCGGCTTCTGAATTTGTCTCCCAGACCTATGGCTCCAAGCAAGGAAGAGTTCTTTTGATGATCCACGCCGAGGACCGGCAGCAAGCACGAGAAACCGTCATGGAAGCTATCCGCTCAAGAGGCAGTTATGAGATAAAATATCGACTGGAGGGGGACGCATGCAATCGTGTGTTTCTTAGTCGCGGAAAGGTGCTGCATGATAAATCCGGAGAGCCGGTCAAGCTGGTCGGTACCATCCAGGATATTACCCATAAGCATCGCCGTGATCAGTTCCGCGAGGGACTCCTCAAACAAAAGGATCTTTTTGTAAGCAGGCTGGGACATGACCTGAAAACGCCATTGACGCCTCTGGTCGCACTTTTGCCGCTGATCCGTTCTCGCACCGATGAGCTACGGCAACAGGAACTGCTCGATATTTGCATAAGAAATGTAAATCATATAAAAGATCTTGTCGCCAAAACCCTCCAACTGGCAAGGCTAACGTCATCTGCCGATGTTACCTCCGGACGTTTTAACGTACAGCTTTCCGCCGCAGTTGATGCCGCGATTGCCGACATGGCAGAGATCATAAACGATCGCCGCATTATCATTGAGCACTCAATTCCGCAGGGCGTAACCGTCCGGGGAAACCGGGCGGAGCTGGAAGAGCTTTTTGCGCAGCTTTTAAACAACGCCGTGAAGTTTTCTCCCATCGATTCACGCGTCACCATCGAAGCTGCATCTGCCGACGGTACGGTGACAGTCATTGTAAGGGATAACGGTATCGGACTTTCCAAAGAAGAGCTGCATCATATTTTTGATGATTTTTTTAAGGCTGATTCTGCGCGGCACGCACTTGACTCATCGGGATTGGGGCTGACTATCTGCCGTCGAATCGTAGAGAATCACGGCGGACGGATATCGGCCAACAGTCCCGGGAAGGACGCCGGAACAACCATAAGCTTTACTCTTGAAGCTGGAGGTAGTGAATGAAAGACGTTGCGTCCCAAAACAGACCGCCAAACGCCAAACCTAGAGTCCTGCTGGTCGACGACGAAGAATGCATTCGTGAGACCATCAGCGAACTGCTCGATTCAGAAGGAATCGGCGTCCTCACCGCTTTCGGCTCAGATGACTGTTTGCGGCTGCTGCGCGATGGATTCAGGGGCGTAATCCTTATGGATGTCATGATGCCCGGATTGGACGGCTGGGCCACTATTCGGGAAATTGAAAAAGCGGGGTTCATGCAAGGGAATATCATCTCCATGCTGACCGCCATGGATGTTCCCGATGAAAGGATGGACGGACTCCAGGAAGTCGTTATCGACTACATAACCAAGCCTTTTGAACCGTCCGACTTTATTGCCGCTGTCAGGAAGTATCTGGCCCTTCTTGATCAGATGGAGAATCGGAACTGACTCATGCCAAGTTGCAATCTCGTACTGATAGGTTCATCCACCGGAGGGCTCAAGGTACTGGAGGATCTGCTGCCACTTTTGCCGGTTTTGAAAGCGGCGGTTGTCATCATCCAGCACATTACTCCGCAGGTAGATCAATCTTTTGTCACCTCTCTGGCCAGAGTTTCGAAAATGCCGGTATCACTTGCCCGGGAAGGTACGCAGATTCAGTCAGGCCAGGTGTATCTGGCGCCGGGCGGGGTACATCTGACGCTGATACGGAACAGTATTGTCCATCTGCATGATGGCGAGAAGGTCAACTCCGTCCGACCATCGATTGATGTGGCCATGAAATCGGTATCCGCTCCGGGCGTAATCAAGATTGCGGGCGTTATTCTGACCGGCATGGGCTCCGACGGAGCTGCCGGGATTTCCCATATCAAACAGTTGGGTGGAATCACCATTGCCCAGGATCAGAAAACCAGTGTAATCTACGGCATGCCAAGAGCGGCGGCGGAAACCGGCCGAATCGATTTTATCTTGCCGACCGGCCGAATTGCTGACAAAATAAAAAACTTATTTGCATAACATTCTAAAGTCCGGGCAGAGGAGCCAAAGTATGCAGTTTAAAAGATTCAAGAACTGGCGCATTCAATTTAAGATCATGACCATCACAATTGTAAGCATATTGATCATGTTGGCCGGTTTGTTTTTTTATCTTCTTCCCTCTATCGAAAACAACATCATGAAGGAAAAACAGGATGCCACCAGGCACGTAGTTGAAGCATCCATGGCCATTATCGAACAGCACGATGCCGATGCCAAGGCCGGCAAGATTCCGGTGGAACAGGCCAAGAAAGAAGCGGCCGAGATCATCTCCAAGATGCGCTACGAGAAAAAAGAGTATCTCTGGATCAACGACCTTCAGCGTATATGCATCATGCACCCGATCAAGCCGGAGCTTAACGGCAAGGATCTGTCCGGGCTTAAAGACCCGAAGGGGGTCGCTATTTTCGTGGAATTCGTCAATGTCTGCAAGGCCAAGGGGGGCGGATTTGTAAACTACATGTGGCCCAAACCGGGAGAAAAGGACCCGGTACCGAAAACATCCTACGTCAAGCTCTACGAACCATGGGGATGGGTCTTGGGAAGCGGTATCTATGTGGATGATGTGCAGCAGGAGGTCAGCAAGGTCAAGTGGATGTTCCTGGGACTGAGCCTGTTCATCGCGCTGGTAAGTCTCCTGTTGGCTTATTCCGTCAGCAGCGGCATAACCAAGACGCTCGGCTATGTGGCCACCAATCTTGAGGAGATGTCAAGCGGCGGCGGCGATCTGACAAGGCGCCTGACTGTTGAACGGGATGACGAGACCGGCTCGCTGGCCCGTTCGTTCAACAACTTTCTTGACAATCTGAAGGGAATCGTTGTCCGCATCAGCCAGAATGCCGTTAATGTGGCAGGGTCCGCGGACAATCTCAACAAGACTTCCGCCGCCATCGCCTATGGGACCGAAAAAGCGGCATCGCAATCGTCCTCGGTTGCAATCGCCTGCGAAGAGATGGCCGCTACCTCGGCTGAAATTGCCAGCAACTGCATCCGGACGGTCGAGATCTCGAATCGCGCTACCCAGACGGCGCTGAATGGCTCGGAAGTTGTAGATCACGCAGTTCAGAGTATCCAGCGCATTGCCGTCAAGGTACAACAGAGCGCTAAAACGGTGGCATCGCTCGGCACCCGCTCCGAACAGATCGGAAACATAGTCGGCACGATTGAAGATATTGCCGACCAGACCAACCTTCTGGCCTTGAATGCGGCAATTGAAGCCGCCCGCGCCGGCGAACAGGGACGCGGTTTTGCGGTTGTTGCCGACGAGGTTCGGGCGCTGGCGGAACTCACTACCAGGGCAACTCGTGAGATCAGCGAAATGATCAAGGCGATTCAGAAGGAGACCCAATCAGCGGTCGATGCCATGGAAGAGGGGGTTCAGGAGGTTGAGCGCGGTACTGAGGATGCATCCCGCTCCGGTCGGGCTCTTGAAGAAATCATCGAGCAGGTTGGAGACCTGACCAGCCAGATCAACCAGATTGCCACGGCTGCCGAACAGCAGACGGCAACTACAAACGAAATCAGCAAGAGCATGCACCAGATCACCAGCGTAGTCAACGATGCATCGACAAGCTCGCAGAACACCGCTGGAGCCGCCAATGAACTGGCTTCAATGGCGGAAGAACTCAAAAAGATCGTAGCACAGTTCAGGATGTAAAGTAATCAGAACGCCCTTGCAAAAAATTTCAGAACCGGGTTGTCCGTTATTCACTCAGCAATTTCGGCAACCCGGTTTATTCCGCCGTGAGGCCAGCTGATGCGCCCCTGCCGTACCGCCTTGATATATTCCCCGCTTTTCGGCAACTTTAATTATGGTGACGATCACCCGTTCAAGCTGCAGCGGAACCGCTTCGCCCATGATCTAATGGACGCCTATGGCTTGCTGAAGCTTCCGAACATGCAGATCCGTGACTGCAGACCGGCATCCGACGAACAACTGCTCTCCTTCCATGATCCCGCCTACCTTGCCCGGCTCAAAGAGTTCAGCGTATCGGAAGAACCGCGGGCCGATTTCAGGTTCGGACTGGGCGATGCGGATTGTCCGGTTTTCAAGGGACTGTATGATTATGCCGCGCTGGGTGCGGGAGCCACTTTTGAGGCGGTTCGATTGGTGGAGGAGGAAGGGTTCGATGCCGCATTCAATATGAACGGAGGCTGGCATCATGCCCACCGCGCCAAGGCCTCCGGCTTTTCGTACTTAAATGACGCGGTGATCGCTATAAACTGGCTGGTTGCCAGAGGCAGGCGTGTGCTCTATCTCGATATCGACGCTCATCACGGCGATGGCGTCCAGGAAGCGTATTATGATACCGATCAGGTGATGACGATATCCATTCACGAAAGCGGCATATATTTTTATCCCGGCACCGGCTTCGAGAATGAAATCGGCGAGGGGCGCGGCAAGGGGTATTCGGTCAACGTGCCGCTACTGGCGCACACTGACGACGCCATCTATATGAAAGCCTTTGATGAAGTTGCCTACCCGCTGATCGCCGCATTCAATCCGGACATCATTGTCACACAGATCGGCTCCGACACCTTTCGGACTGATCCGCTCACTAATCTTGAGATAACCACTCACAGCTACTGCACGATGTTGTCAAAGATCAAGCAGCTCAAAATCCCCTGGGTGGCACTGGGTGGTGGAGGGTACGACCTGATGAACACGGCCCGCGCCTGGACGCTGGCCTGGGCAATCATGAATAACGTTGAACTTAATCCGCGGCTCCCCCCCGCGTTTATCGACATGATAGCACCGCTGGGCTTTCATAACCGGGTACTGCTCGATGCCCCGCACTGGGCAGATGAGGAAGAGCGGTCGCCGGCGCTGGCGGCGGTGGAAAAAAGCATCTCACGAATAAAAAAAACCATTTTCCCTGGTATACTCGGAAGCTATGGCGCTACTTCCTCATAACAGTCAACTGCTGGACTCCGAGGGCAGACCGCTTTCTTCTCTTCAGGCCATCAACCGCCTGGATGAACCGGAAAAAGAGCGGATTTATTCCCGGCTGCTGCCGCAACGCCTGCGCGATGTTTTGGGATTGGCTGAAGATTCACTCTGCAATCCGGCTGGAGAGCGGCTGATATCTATCATCGCCCCGAAAGGGTTGCCGCTGGTAAGGATTGAAGCCAGATCGAAACCGGATGATGGCGTGATTGTATTTTTTTCTGGAGCTGTCCGACACCCAGTTTCATCAAATGGAGCTCAGCTTCTGTATCATTCGTGATCCGCACGCCCCCAGCTATGCCGTCGATGTCGATGAAACCGGGAGAAATAACTGGTTCGCGTCTCATGGAAGAAATATCCCTGAAGAGCTGCGCGCGATGCGGGCCGGCCTGTTCCCCAATCAGACCCACCACGGACTGCAGCTGTTTATCACCTTTTTTCCACTGCTCGAACGCTTTACCGATGCGCTCGGCATGCAGATGATCCTGGGTGAACCGCTATCGTACGACAATGCCATCCGCTATGAAAAATACGGTTTCGACTATCTGCGCGGCAAACGGTTGATGTTGGAGATAGACCGTGAGTTTCAGCCGGGCGGCAAGTATTTCTCGCGTCTGGACGGATCAACCCCCTTTCGGATGCCGGGAATGGAACGCACCGTAAGTGGAAGAAGCTGGGCCATACACGACGGCATCATGGATACACCGTGGGATGAAGTGCAGATATACCGGATGATCGGCGAACATGCCGGTATCAACACCTTTCCGGGAAGAGAGGAAGAAAAACGATGAGCGACACCCAGCAGACAGAGCCGACCCCATTGGAGGGAATCAGCTATTTTACCCCGCCGGATGACTATCTGTTGAGCGGCAGGGACGGCCTGGTCGCGATTATTTGGGAGGGCAAGCCTCCGATTCCGTTGCTGGAGGAGGATTTTGCCCTTGCGGAAGCGCACGGCGCACCTGATTACGATATGGTAGGGCGAGGTATTTACCAAGCCTTGCGCCTCAATCCGGATTGCGTCGGCGCAGCCGGCTATGCCGCCGTATTGAAAGAGGCGTACCCGCACATCGTCTCCGAACTGGGTGGCCAGATCATCATGCTGGAAGCCAAGGAAATCGATACCCCTTACCTGGATCGCAAGATCAATTTTCTCAAGATCATGGCGCTGCTGGATCCGGGCAATGCCGGCTTGCCGCTGGAAATCGCCAGAGCCTACGTCGACAAGGGTTCCCGTCTGTCAAGCATGCACTCCGCCGTGACCTGCTGGTACGCCGCCGTAAAACAGCTGGAAACGGCACTGAGCCTTAATCCTGACGATATACACGTCACATATGAATATGGTGAAGCACTGTATGTGCTGGGACGCTATGAACAGGCAGCCGGGATCTGGAGTGAATTAATCGCACATCTTGAACCGTCCAAGCAGGCCCGGATCGAAGCTCGGGTTGCCGAAATACTTGCAGGCAAGATCCCCATGGTCCCCCCGCTCGACTACCTCACGGCACTTTCAATAGCGGTCGAACAGCATCACAACGGCTTCAGCAACGACGCAGCCGCGATCATTAATGATGTGCTGGCGGATCAAATTTTTGCCGAACAGTTTCCGATGAATGAGGTATACTATCTCCTCGGAACCTGTTACCAGGAGATCGGCTTGATGACAGAAGCCGCGGAAGCTTTCAAAAGGAGTTGACAATGTTCAGTTTCAGTACGGCTGACTGGATTTTTTGCGGGTTTATTCTGCTGGTTATCTTTGTATGCGTTGCCGTCAGCGATATGCGAAAATCCAACAACACATGACACAAAGAACTATTAACCTGAATTCGGCATTTGAACCGCAAAGGCGCAAAGAACGCTAAGAAAATCAGTGAATTAACTGAATAAACATTCTCACCCAAAAGGTGACCATGGATTTCTTGTCAACTCTTTGATTTCTTTGCGGACTTTGCGTCTTTGCGGTTATGAACTGACTATTATAGGATTAATACAGGTACACGTGGAAAATAACGACATCCATAACGAACAGAAGCCGCGACGGCCGCTGGGGATGACTCTCCTATGCGGTCTGTATCTGTTCTTTTTTCTTGTTACTGTATTAAGCTACGGTCAGCCGATCCCCTTCTTCGGAGCTATATATCAAGGTCCAACTGCCGAAATGTTGGTATTTTTTGACAGCCTGGTATGTCTCTATCTTTTTCTTGGTCTATTAAAGCGCCAAAGCATGACGTGGTATCTGCTACTCGGTTACAACACCTTTGAACTGGTGAATACACTGACTAACCTCCTCATAATCACTCCCTCGGAACTGGGGGAAATTGTTGACGAAGCGATAGAGTCCTCCAGTCTGCTTACCGGCAATATCATCGTTATAGTGGCTATTATACTGATTTATTGCCTGATTTTACACCAGCGAAACTCCTTCACCAACCATTCAAAATACCTGTTCTAAATTTGACGGCACGAATTCTGCAGTTTTTCCAAACGCATACCTTTTTTAGGTTTACAATACGTTAATTAACATTATTTCTCTGCGGCAAACAAATCGTTTTGCCCGGTTAATGGTAAAGATGGCCATGAAGCGATGTCTATTCACGATAATCCTGCTGATTAGCATGATCACACCGATAGTTGTGTCCGTGCAGTCGTCCGCCATTATGATCGCAGCAATAATGAGCAGTGATCTACCGCGCTACCGTGAGGCGCATCGCGCCTTTGTCAAGTTGATTGCTGCTCATGGTTATAAGTCACCCTCCACGGAAATCAACCTGCAGACATCTCATGCCGATCCGCTTTCCCGTACCGCCGAGATTCGCAAGCTTATTTCTTCCCGGCCTGACCTGATCGTCACTTATGGCTCTCCGGCCTCATTGACGGCAGTACGCGAGGCGGAGGGAATTCCGGTCATATCGGTAGATACATTCGCGACCGATCAACCGACCAAGGGGGTTTGCGGAGTCAGTTCCAGAGTATCAATGTCAACACTGCTCAACACGTTACAGAGCATACACCCCTGTCGGCGGATAGCGGTGCTGTTCACACCCGGCGAATCGGTCTCGCAGCAGCAACTGGACGATGTGAAAAAATTTGCGGCCAAGATCGGTATCACGGTATTGGAAGGAAGCGTTTCTTCAGCGACCGCACTGGATACGGAGCTGAACAAGCTGTTAGCCACATGTGAGGCGGTAGTAGTTACCGATGGAGAGCTGCTTAGCCGACAGTTCAAGCATATTATCGCCAAATCAAAAGCCAGGAACATTCCGGTTGCCTCAACCATGCCTGACTCGGCAGAAAAAGGCGCCGTCGTATCCATTGAAATCAATCCCCAGGAGCAGGGCTATCTCGCAGCGGAAATGGCCGTCAGGATCCTGGAAGGAGCAAAAACGGAATTTCTTCCGCTGGCGCAACCGCACCGGATCGACCTGGTTATCAACGTACGCCAGGCCCGCGAAATAGGAATCACGGTACCGGCATCGGTGCTGCGCAGTGCATCTCGCCTGATAAAATAGCTTTAATTCCACACTCGGCTTAAAATTAACAACATCCTCATTGGCATCATTTTTATTTCCACACCCAATCGAATAAGCTATAATGAACGACTATGGGAAGAATATTGTTAATTGACGACGATCCGGCCTTTACCCGCTTTCTGGCGGCCTATATTGCCGACAATTTTCCATTGCTGCAGGTAGAGATCTGCAACAATCCGATGTCGGCGCTCCACTACATTAAAGTCGGCAACTACGATCTCATGTTGGTCGATCTCGAAATGCCGGCAATGGATGGGCTCAAGCTTCTCAGATTTGCGGTGAGCGCCGGAATGGACAAAAACCGGATTGTCCTGCTCTCGGGAAGAGATGCGGATTTTCTGCATGGCGTCTGCCCGATGGGCACCTGCCTGGCAGTGCTGAATAAATTTGAAGCGCGCCAGAAAAGCGTGCTCGACATGGTATTCAGCTCGCTCAACAAAAAGGCCCAGGCGGCCTGACTTCAAATTCAAAAGGGGGTACGGAAATGAAAAAAATCGGAGTGGTACTGTCAGGTTGTGGCGTATATGACGGCAGTGAAATCCATGAAGCGGTCCTTACCCTGCTGGCGATCGACCGTCAGGGGTGCGAAGCGGTCTGCATGGCGCCGCAGGTCGATTTAGCCGTCGTCAACCACCTGACCACGCAGGAATCGGGCGAAAAGCGGAACGTCCTGGTGGAATCGGCGCGAATCGCCCGCGGCAACATCCGCGACATCAGCAAGGTCACGGCCGCCGATCTGGATGCGATAATTTTTCCGGGCGGTTTTGGCGCGGCAAAGAATCTTTGCAATTTTGCCATGAAGGGGGCGGCGGCCTCTGTAAACCCCGACGTCGCCCGCTTGCTGAAGGAGATGGCATCGGCCAAAAAGCCGATCGGCGCGGTCTGCATTGCGCCGGCTCTCATTGCAGCGGTACTGGGCAAGGAATATTCGCCTACTGTTACAATCGGCACCGATGCCGGAACAGCGGCCGAGATTGATAAAACCGGAGCTAAACACCAGGCGTGTCCGGTAACCGAGCTGGTGGTGGATGCAAGGAACAAACTGGTTACATCGCCAGCCTACATGCTGGCCACCCGCATCTCCGAAGTGGCTGATGGTATCGACAAATGCGTCAGGGAAGTAGTAAAGATGATATAGCCTCATATTTGGATTCTGAATATAATTCAGGGCGAGCACATCTGTCTCGCCCTTATTTTTTTTGCAAGGATACTCTCGATGAAACTCACCCTGTTCTGTCTCTTCGCCGCCATTACCACCTTTACCTACTGGCTGCGCCACATAAACCTACAGCACTTGAAACAGCATGGCGCCACGGTGCCGGAAGGGTTTGAAGGCGCCATCGACGAGGAGAAGCTGCGGAGCAGTTCCGCATACACCTTCGACTCCAGCCGTCTGGGGCTGTGGGATTCGCTCTTCGACAACGCCGTCCTGATCGCCTTCCTGTTCGGCGGCGTGATTACAACCTATGACCGGTTCATCAGCACGCTCAGCGGCTCATTCACCATCTCGGCCATCCTCTTTTTCCTGTTGTTGACCTGGGTATCGACTCTGCTCGGCATCCCCTTCGACCTGTACGGCACTTTCCGCATCGAAGCGCGCTACGGCTTCAACACCACCACACCACGGCTCTGGCTTGCCGATTTTTTCAAAGCGCAGGCCATCGGCGCGATCCTGCTGACGTTTCTGATCACCGTCGTTTTTCAGCTGATCAGTTGGAGCCCGCAGAGCTGGTGGCTCTGGGTCTGGGGTTTTATGGCGCTTTTCAGCCTGTTCATGATGTTCATATCCCCTTACGTGATCGAGCCGATCTTCAACAAGTTTGAACCGGTGACCGAAGAGGGGCTGGAGGACGAAATCCGCATCATGATGGAGAAGGCGGGGCTGAAGGTGGGGCGGGTAATGCAGATGGACGCCTCCAGACGCAGCAAGCATTCAAACGCCTATTTCACCGGCATCGGCAAGGTCAAGCGCATCGTGCTGTTCGATACCCTGATCAAACAGATGAGCCACGGCGAGATCGTGGCGGTGCTGGCCCACGAGATCGGGCATTGGAAAAAGGGGCATATCTGGAAACGGTTATTATGGGCGGAAATCATGGCGCTGGCGGGAGCGTGGATCAGTTTCAAGCTGCTTGTCTGGCCCGGCCTGCCGGGGCTGTTGGGTCTGCCTGCCGACATCTCGCTGCCGGCCAAAATGGTAGTTCTCGGCTTTGTCGCTTCGCTGGTACTGTTTCCGCTAGGGCCGTTTTCCGCCTGGCGGTCCCGCTGCCACGAACGGGAGGCGGACCGTTTTGCCGCCGACCTGACCGGAAGGCCGCAGGATCTGGCTTCGGCAATGGTCAAGCTGTCGGTCGAAAACCTCTCCAACCTGTTCCCGCACCCCTTCTATGCAGCTTTTTATTATTCCCATCCACCGGCGGTTGAGCGGGTGCGGGTGTTGCGGGAGTGGAAACTTCCCCAAGACAATTAGACTCATTTACAAGGGCTTACGACAATTCGTAACCCCTTGTTGCTCAATTGTTATTTTACTCTGCAAACCCATAATGTATAAATTCTCTGAATTCTGTGGTCTTTTCTTATTGCCTTACTCATTTTAATTGAATACTCGCAAGGACCTACGTTGATTCAGCGTTAACTACCGAGAGGGTATGGTCCAAGGATGGCTGGGACTGAAAACACTTGTGTTGACGCCGCAGATTCACCAGCGGAATTAACCGCAGTTACAACATAGTAGTAGAAGACAACTATAGTTAGAGGTGAATGGATATAAGGATTAGTTGCATCGGTTATTTTGGTGCCAGTGGTCGGAGTTACACCGGTCGTTGTGGACCAGTAAATGTTGTAAGAAGTTGCGCCAGGGACTGCAGTCCAGGCAAGAGTTATCTGGCCGTTTCCTGGTGAGGCGGTAACATTTGTCGGTGCAGATGGCGCAGATTGCGTTTGAGAACCGCAACCAGCAATTAGCATCACAAAAAATATGGCTAAAATAACATTAAGCTTTTTAGAATTCATACTAACTCCCCATTTCTGAAATACAAACTGAGCCTTAATAAAGTAAACTCAAGACAATCAAATAACAAATCAAAGTTATCTATTACACGTTGCCCCAGACAACGTCCCGCCGAATGGGCATGTATATTGACCGCCTTTGGCGCCTGTTGAGGTTGCTATATACCCAAATACGGGTGCTGTCCCGTAGCTCATACAATCCCCCATTCCGTCATCCCAGACACAATAACTGCTGTTGGTAACCGGAGAGGTAGTTCCCGGTACGAGATAAAGTGGGATACTGCCAGAAAATGACGTTGGGGAAACATATCCAAATAGTGGTGTTGGGCGAGTCAAATCACAGTCATACTCACCCCAACTAGCGCAATAAGTGTTGGTCGCTGTCGGTATTGTACCTGGTGGGAGATAAAGTGGGATACTGCCAGAAAACGACGTTGGGGAAACATACCCAAATAGTGGTGTTGGGCGATAGCCATCACATGCATACTCACCCACACTAAAGCAATATGTGCTGGACGTTGTCAGGCCAGAGGGATAGGCGACACCCGTTGGGAGATAGAGTGGAATACTATAATTCCCGCCGCCACTTATTATTGCCGGATAACTCCCCCCTGGTCCGGGCCAATTATGAACAAGCGCAGTGGCATCAACCGAACCGAGCCCTGTAGCAAGATTGTAGCCTGCCACGGCATTATAACCGGGCACATTCGGGACGCTGGTGTCGCCTGATGTGATGTCGTGGAAAACGGAGGGGCCGCCCAAGCCACGCTGGGCATAGCTAAGCTGGTACAACTTGGGATTTACATTGCCCTGGCGCTGATGACCGGAATTTTGCACGATAAGCGCCATTATGCCTGCAAAAGCAGGCGAGGCGGCTGAAGTACCACCCGGAAACGCATAACCCCCTGAGTTAATAATTCCTGTCTGCGGATCTTTGTAAGAGGTGATAATGCAATAGCCATCGTGTTTGCCTGCAGTAAGAGACACATCAGGGATGTCACGCCAACCGTCATTCAGACTCCCTGAGCCTACCTGCCACATAGGCTTAGGGTATTTTGAAGAAGGGCCGCCACCAGAGGCTCTGTAATCCAAACAATTGTCGCCCGCAGGGCAATTCTGAGCATATCCGCTCTCGATCCAAGCTACTTCTGGGATATATCTCTTAACAGTGGTGAGGTCAGCCCCATAAGTGGAGTTCCAATAGTCACCAGTGCCTTCATTAAACATAGTCCCACCCACTGCAACGTTGTAGGGTGTGGAAGCAATACCGTTCACTCCCGGTGCCCAGGATGTTATGTTGCCTGAATCATGATCTGGAATTATACAACCAGCTACCTCTGAATCGCCCGAGGCGACAAACGAGGTGATGCCTTCAGCGGCGGCCTGTGCCCAAAGGGCACTGTAAAATGAATTTTCAGCGGTTGTCATAATCGATTCGCACTGACCAAAGCTGGTGTTCATAACATGAATCTTCTGAGAGAATACAGGATCATCGACAATGTACTGGGCTGACAGGTGCACCCCCTCAGTTGCATTTGTGGGCGCGGAGGGTACGAAATAGATAGTGGCGTTCTTTGCCACGGCACCTGCCCATTCAACGTCCAGATCAGCTTCATGGTTGTCATCGCCTGGGCCAAGATCACCGGGGTCGGAACTGTTTGGAGGTACTACCACTATTGGAGGATTGTAAGGAAGCCCCATTCGATTACGAAAAATGGCCCAGTTATCCGGTGACGGATTTGTACGGCCCACAATGGCAATACCTACTCCGGAACCATTTATGCTGGGGCTCGCATTGTAGAGTGGGTTTACGTTATAGATAGCCGCGAAGTCGCCGGGAGCCAGATAGTTATTACCATCTGCGAAGATTAAATTGGGCTTTAAAGGAAAACTGTGTAAGGATACCACGCCTGCCACTCGATCGGCAAGTGCTCGTGGAATTGTTGGGTTTTGGGCGTTAGCATGGTGAATTTTGCCACTGACCTTGTAATCGTGCATCTTCGTGCGAAATGCCGACTCAACGTGGCGTGCCTGGCCAGAAAAGTTGATCCAATTACGACCCTTTCCCACCTCATCAATGCTGAAACCCTGTGAGGTCAACCAGCCGGTTACCCGGTTACGAAAATTGTGGCAGTAACGCCAATGATTACGCAGAAGATTATGGGAATGATCATTTTCCATTGTAAGGATACTTTCTTCATATGGCTTCTTCTCCTAGTCGTACTTATCATGAACAACAAATACACCCTTGGCTGCGTGGGTTGCGCATTGTAGATAGTTTCAGTAAATAATAAAAGTGTTATTTAGGGGCGTGTGCATAAATCCTCATTTTCTCCATATTTGTGCTGTATGAGAGAAACCATAAAACTGTTAACCCTCGAAAATAGACAAATTACTCACGGCTATGGTCGAACCGGACGAGAAAATATGAAGATATTTAAATAGAAAAGGCG
>CAIYDX010000270.1 GCA_903925005.1 uncultured Geobacteraceae bacterium | reverse complement strand
TGAAAAGCGATTTAGCGAGCCTTGGGGGGTCGATCCAAGCCGGTGTCGTTGGGGCAGGCCAGGCCGCACAACAAGGGATCGTCAATGCAGGCAATTCAGTCAAAAACGACATTGTGAATACGGGCAATCAGATGAAAACTGATTACGTAAATTTGGGAAATCAGATGAAATCGGACTACGTAAATTTGGGGAATCAGATAGACGTTGCTAACGGATTTATTCATCTTCCAGTTGACAAAAACGGCGACCGCTACGACGCACCTCTCCACCCAAAAGCTATGGAGGTTATAAAAGAACGGCTGGCGGTTAGAAAAGACGATATTCCGTATGTATTTTATAATGAGGCTACATTAACACGCTGGTTTGATGCTAAAAAGGCGTGGGCGACATTGACAAAAGAAGCAGGGCTTGTTGACTTTCATTTTCACGATATGAGGCACACGTTCATAAGCTGGCTTGTTATGTCAGGTGCAGATTTGAAAGCCGTCCAGCAACTCGCAGGACACAAGTCCTTTGCTATGACCCTTCGGTATACCCATTTAAGCCCGACACACACTATGCAGGCGGTTAATATGTTGTCTTACGAAGAAGAATCTGATACACAAGAACCAGCCGAAACGGAACCCGAAACGGAACCAAAAGCTTGACCAGATAGATTATCTTGACCAGTTGTGTGCACACCTTGTGCACACTTTGGTTTGTAAATTCCTAAAAACAGTGGTATCGTGTATCAATGGTTTTATTGACAAAAGCGAGTTATTACGGTAATTTATGTCACCAGTGTTGAAAGTTCATATCAGACGTTTCGAGGCAAAAGCGATAAATAACCGACTCTTAATCGGCAGGTCGTTGGTTCGATCCCAACTGTGCCCACCATTTTTGGATATATTTCGATATGTCAGAAACTGTAATGCTAGTAAAATGGGCGTGAACATCTTTCACAGGAATTGAACTACCATTCCGTTAAGTTGCTCAACCGTTATATCCCCCAAAATCTTCTTTTGAATTACCCCGTTTCTGTCAATTATAAATATGGTTGGAAACCCGAAAACGCCATACTCCTTTGCAATCATTCCCATCTCATCGGTCTGTAACGAAAAAGTCAGGCTGTTTGACTTGGCATAAGCTTCAACAACCTCTTTGGAATTGTTCTCATTAACCGCAAGAATTGCCAGCCCCTTATAGCGGTTTTGTTCGTAATATGGTTCAAGAAGTTTCAGCTTTTCTCCGCAGCAGGAGTTTGTCCAGAAATAGAGAACGACAACATTTCCCTTGAATTGACTGAGCGTTATATACGTGCCGTAAATATCAGCACCTGAGATTGACGGGGCTTTTTCATTGATTTTGACCCCATGATTCTCGTTGCATCCGATGAGCGAAACGATGGTGAATAAGACCAGAAGTGTCCGTAGATAAACTGAGAAAAGGGCTCTTGAGAATTTTGCTAACATAGCGCGGTTGTTCCTTATAACTGGCAAATAAGCATTATTCAGATGCCGATACAGAAACATCTAATGTTTCATTGGAGCATTGTCTTCTTGAGCCGCCGCAAGAGCATCACTCCAAGCCGCTATTTTGCCACCATTGGCATCAACAAATTTCTGCGCCGCTGCTTTGCTGGCAAACGCCCATTTTGCTCTCATGGTCATCACCCCACGCTTATTGCCACCAATTACCCATACCGCTTTTTCCGCGTCAATCAGTTTTCTCGTATCGCGATCAGCTACCTTTATTGAAATCACTTCACCGTTTTTGCCGTTCAGTTCGGTTACGACACAGTGCAGCGAACAGGTGCCGACTTTTCTACCATCTTTGTATTCAACCAGCATCCGGCTGTAACCGAACGCCTTACGATCCATGCCGCAATGTTTGCAGTCCCGATTTTGATCAATATCGGAATCAGCACAGACAACCGATACAAACAGAGATAACAGCACGAACATTGTCGAAAGAGTAAAAAGCATTGAGCGTTTCATAAGAACTCCTTGTCGTCAGAATTGATCATTTCAGGCTGGTAAGAATTGAGCGAAGGTTTGAACCGTCACGGTAATCTTCATTCATCATTATCATTCCCGCGCTGTCTATCACAACTGTTGTACCCATGGTACCCTGGAAGTTGTTTAGCAAAGTATGATTGGTGTCTGCCAGTATGGTAAAAAAGCCTCCTGCATAACCATCAGCTGAAGCAGCATCTGCAGCAGCGGCAATGCTGCCGGAAACATAATCAACCAGATAAAAGTTTACGTCAGGAAATGATGGGGCTATAGAAGCGCGAATACTACTCATGTGACTATCACAGATTGGACACCACATGGTGAAGTAAAAAACAGCACCTTTTTTCCCGGCAACTGAGCTGGCACGTGTTACTACGGTTCCGTTAGTGTCAGAAGCCGAGAAATCCGGAGCGTACTGGCTGACACTGCCACCGCTGATGCCAGCCTGCACTGATGGACGCTTGTCTTCGCCGGAAGGAAACAGATTGTCGCCACAGGCAGCAAGCATAAAGAAGAACAGGAGTAATCCAATCAATTTACAGGAAAACATAGCGCACCCCCACCGATAAAACATCTGTAGTCGGAAAGTTTTTACCCCAGCCGTTTTCTTTAATGGCATGGTTCCATCCAGCTCTGATGCTCCAGTTCTGATCGTTATTTGCATATGAAAGTGCCGCACCCAACGATTGCTTGTCAAAACCGCTGCCGTTGTCTTTTATGCCGTTGTAGCTGGCATCCGCCTCATTCAGATAGGCGTAGGAGAGCGTGGCGGTAATACTGTCGCCGCCGGTTCCCATTACAAAAGTGTATCCGGTGCTAAGCGATGCAGAGAAACGATCTCCCAAATCTTTTTTGTACGGTTCCACATATTTTCCGTATTCACGATTTATGGATCGTTCGACATAGGTGCCATAGGCAAGAGCAAGAGAAGCATTCCAGGGACGAATGGTCTTTTCAATCAGAAGTGTTCCGTCTACTCGATAAAAGCCTCGACCGGTAATATCAAAGCTGCTTTGTTGATTGTCGTAAGGCGAAATACCTGTGGGGATCAGTAGTGATACACCTAACGTAACTCCCGGTATCAGGTCGCTGCTATCTCGTATGCGCCAGATGGAATTATCATCGAGCAGTTCGTAGAGCAGAGAAACGGTAGTGTCACCCATTCCCTCCGTTTGCGAGGATATTCCCGAATACCTGTTGTCATTCCAAACAAACGGCATTGATATACTGGTCTGCCAATCTTTGGCAAACCGATAGCCAAGTCCTGCGTTAAGGCGATACTGTTTCAAATTAGACCCGGGCGGATCGGTGACATATTTTCCGCTCTGGTTCCAGTAACCGTCGTACAGTTCAGTATCAAAAGAGAAATCGGCTACTGCAATTGCATATTTGGGGACGCTCAAGGCGGCAGCAGATCCGCCGCCGCAGCAGGAAGCGGCAAAAGCATTGCCGGAGAAGGGTGAAGCAGCCCCCGCAAGGAGGGCTGCTGAAGTAATAATGGTTATAAGTTTCGGCATTATAGTGGCCTTACATTCCAGCAACTATTGTGAACGTTGCATAGTTCAATCCGGTTCCGGTGCCATCGGAGGTTTTCTGCTCACCATTGATGGTAACTTTGACTCTGACCGTACCACCGGAAGCCAATCCGGATAGCCCTGCTGCTGACCAGTGACCACCGCCGTTATCTGTCGCGGTTACCCATGTGCTGCCACCGTCCGAAGACACCTGGACGCCTGAAGTAGCTGCATTTACCGTCCAGGCCATATTCATGGCATCGTGCAACGTAGAACCGCCATATACTGCCGGGAATTTCATCATCATGCTGTCATCGGCCACTGCTAAGAACAACTTGAAAGTACTGGTCATGCCGAAAGTTGAGCCATCGTTAAACAGATAGTAGGTACGACTGGAAGTTCCCATTCCCATCATAGAGCCGATGACATCAGCAACGCCCTTTAACGTTGCCCGGCTTGTGGTACCCATTGCCATGGCAACGGGAGGGTAAAATGTAGCAGTCTCCATGCCGATCATGACATTAAGTTGCCAAATGCCCATACCAGCGCCTGAAGCCATCAGGTAATACACGGTGCAGTTATAGGTTCCGGGTGTAGACGACTCGACAACAGTGTCAACCGGTGCAGAGTGGGTCATGCCGGGCATATACATTGTCGGCATCAGTGTAAGTGACTTACCGGTTGCGGCGGAGCCATCACTGCGATTGGTAAGTTTGACTTGGAATGTTGTTTTGCCTTGAGCCGCCGCTGTCATGCCGGGTACATATTCGACCTTGTAGCTGGTTGTCAGTGCGACCTTGTTAAATGCAAGGTTACCAATATTGTCTATGGTCAGCTTTGATTTGTTACGACTGCTGTTTTTTTCAAAGTTAAATAGAGCCTGATTGAATTTCACGCCGATATCGGCAGGAATAGCCGTGTTCGATGCGGTAGATACTGCTGTCCCACCATTACCAATTCCGTCCAGGACACCGTCGGACAGATCATTTGCCAGCGCCAGTACCACCTCGCTCTGTTTGGTCGCCGGAATCCCCAGATCGTTTGTAAGCTGGCTGAAGGCAGCGGCACGCACTCCGGCAAGTCGTTGCGGTGTCGTTGATGCACTCGATATTCCGGCAAAAACCGGTTTGATGGTGCTGTCCGGCGTATAACCGAACGAGCTGTTAAATGCAGATTCAGCAGCCGCTCTGGTTTTTCCGCCTCGGATCAGCTCGCGAATGATGGTGGTCGATGGATCAATCGTGACATTCGTTCCGGCATTGAGGGTGTTTTTATCTATGTACACGCTGAATGTTCCAAGCGAAACTCCAGTAGTGCCGGTGGCTTCATCGGTGTAGGTACCACCAGTTGCTTCGATAACCACATCAGATGAAAGAACCGAGTTTGGAATTGAAATTGTGTATGTTCCATCGGCAGCCGACGTTACCGGACCGGCTACAACAACACCAGCAGTCGTTTTCGCAGTAACCGATGTACCAACTGCAGGCCCGGCAAAAACAACTCCGGAAACCGATGTAGTCGCTGGTGCGGAATCGCTGCTGGAACTGCTGCAGCCGAAAGATACGATAGAGAGGCAGATAATAGCTGTCCAGTTGAGAAGAGAAGTAAAAAACTTCATGTATTTTGTCTCCTTGCAGGCAATTTTATTATGTAGCAGCAGATGTCCCTCGGATAGAACCGGATCAGACGCATTGGACAAGGCGATACCATACACGCTTGTGTAATAAGCCTGAAGTCAGAACAAACGTGCACAGCACAACCGCAATGCGCCTGTTTTCCAGTCATTTTGTCTTTCAGGGATAAATTCTCTGAATAAATGCAAATAAATTATGTCAGGTAATGTTGGAAATTATTGGCGGGGGATCAGGTGGATCGCCAATGCGGGAAATCAGGCAATCAGGTGTTATAAATGAGAGAGAAGTTTGCCCTGGACTGGAGATTTTCTCAGTATAGAAGAATGGCAGGTGATGAACCGTTTCGACATTCATCAGCGCGAGTAATTTACCGCTTCCACAAGGGGTGCAACCGATAGTTGTTATTCTCTTTTTTTGAGATGATAATTCGGAAGAAGCGGATTCATGTTCATCTGTATTGTTGGTTTTTACTTTACAACACTCTTTACCATTATGTGGAGCTTCAGTATGTTGGGCAGATGGAGGAATACAACATTCCCCCTTACAGTGATGTTCACCGCCACCGCGCAGCTTTTTCTGCCAACAGCAGCAGGTGTGATTAGCGCTTCTTTCAGGTGAGCAGCCGTCAATCTTGCAGTCACCCGTACACTCGCCCGTGACGGCATGTGCAATGTGTTTTGACTTCATGGCACATGGCGCAAGTGGAGTGCAGACGATCAACAGGTAAACCGAAATCAGTACATACGACGTAATGTATTTGTGAAGTATTTTCACAGGACTCCGGATAAGTCAAAGGCTGATATCCAACTTAAAGGTTGGGAATTCATCACTCTAAATCCCAAATAACTGCATGACTATTCATGGGCAATATGCTAGTAGTCCATGCGAAGCTCAATAAGCCTTTGCCGCAATATATCAGTACATACAGGCTCTGCCAAGACATAGTTCATATGAGAGGGGCTGCTATGAAACGCCAATTTTTCGCAATTATAATGATCTGTTTACTAATGGGTGCCGTTGTCTCGGCAGCCGATAAGAATACAATTGCCGTGCCCTCCACGGCAAAGTGCCCTGTATGCGGAATGTTTGTCGCAAAATATCCTGACTGGACAGCTACCTCACGCTTCAAGGATGGCAGCATCAATTACTACGACGGGCCAAAGGACATGTTCAGCCACTATTTCAATACCGCCCGTTATACTCCCGGTAAACGTCAGTCAGACATTGTCGCACTTTCCGTGAAAGAATATTACTCGCTGGCTATGATTGACGCCCGCTCCGCTTTTTTCGTGATTGGCAGTGACGTCAACGGCCCTATGGGAGCTGAGCTGATCCCGTTCCGGACTGAAAAAGATGCGCAATCCTTTAAAGCAGATCACAAGGGAAAGAAACTGTTGCGCTTTAACGAGATATCACCACAAACCATAAAATCGCTAAACTGAGTATCTATGCGTAGCTCAACCCGATTCCTTCTATTCATAACCGTCGGCCTGGTGATTGTTTCACTACTCCCGATACATGCCCGCCATGAGCAACAAGCCTCTAAACGCCCGGAAAACCTTGTCAGCAGGCAACTCAAAGATTTACATGTGACCGATCTATGCCTGGTAACGGAAGCCCGATATACCCGTCACCCGGCACTGGCAGACCGACATGCGCCGTTTCAGGAACATCCCCTGGCATTTGAATATTTCCCCTCCGGTTCGCTGGTTCTGCCGCCAGTACCCTCAGATAAACCATGAATAAGACCATCGAACGTCATTTGAATATTCTTGATTTTACGCTTTCGTCACTACAGCGGAGAAGAACCAAGAACCTGTCTCTTCTTGCCATGTATCTGCTGGTTATCTTTCTGCTGGCTTCACTCCTGTTCTTTGTATCTGCCCTTAAAAGAGAAGCGGCCATTATACTTAATGATGCACCGGATTTGGTTGTTCAGCGGCTGATTGCCGGTCGTCAGGATCTTATCCCAAAAACATACGCCGATGAGATTGCCAAAATCAGGGGTGTCTCAGAGGTCAAACCACGTTTATGGGGATATTATTTCGACTCATGGAACGGAGCCAACTATACAATCATGGCAAGTGACGATCCCTCGTTAAAACAGGGAAAGGCATCTGTCGGATCAGGTGTGGCCCGAAGCAGAAAAATGAGAGTTGGCGAGATGTTTCCATTACGTGCACAGGCTAAAGTGCCACTGATATTGGAAGTAGACAACATATTTTTAAGCCGATCCGACCTTATGGCAGCTGACATGATTGTCATAACTCCGGATGACTTCCAGCAACTGTTTAATTTCCCGAGCGGCCAGGTGACCGATCTGGCAGTAACGGTTGGTAATGCTAAAGAGCTGCCTACGGTTGCGTCCAAAATTGCCTCACTGTTCCCGGATTCGAGACCAATTCTGAAAAGCGAGATTCAGCGAACCTATCAGTCTATTTTTGACTGGCGAGGTGGAATGGCACTGCTTATTCTGGCATCAACGGTGATTTCGTTCATCATCTTTGCCTGGGACAAGGCAACCGGTCTTTCGGCAGAGGAACGGAAGGAAATCGGCATCCTGAAATCAATCGGCTGGGAAACATCGGATGTATTGCTGCTAAAATTCTGGGAAGGAGTGGTCATTTCCCTGACGGCGTTTGTTGTCGGTGTAATACTTGCCTATGCCCATGTCTTCTTTCTGTCAGCCCCTCTTTTTGCCCAGGCGCTCAAGGGGTGGTCAGTATTATATCCCAAGTTCCAGTTGGTACCGGTAATGGATGTGTATCAGTTGGTGGTACTCTTCTTTTTTACCGTTGTCCCTTATACAACTGCGACCATTATACCCTGCTGGCGGGCAGCAACAATTGATCCCGATGCCGCTATGAGGTCGTAACGTGATAGAGCTTGCCGAAGTGACAAAAACGTTCAACAGTGATAAGCCGAACCAGTTCACCGCTGTGAATAATGTTACGCTCGAAGTCAGACCACAGGAGATCACCGTATTCAAAGGACCAAGCGGTTCTGGAAAGACCTCACTCCTGACAATGATTGGCTGTATGGCTCGCCCCACTTCAGGCAGGATATTTCTGAAAGGGATTGCTGCGGCTGTGCCATTTCAGCAAGAGGGGATAGAAACTTTGGAAATAACAAGTCTTCCAGAGCGTTTTCTTACCTCTATCCGACGATCAACCTTTGGCTTTATCTTCCAGCAATTCAATTTGGTCAACGGAATCTCCGTTCTTGAGAATGTCATGTTGCCTGCATATTCAACCGGTGAAGGGCTGGCACAATTCAAGGCACGAGCGATGAGCTTGCTGGAACAGTTCAGTATTGCCAGACATGCAGCACAGCGGGTAGAACTGTTGTCAGGAGGGGAATTACAGCGGGTGGCCATTGCACGAGCTTTAATCAACAATCCGGCCATTATAATTGCTGACGAACCGACCGCGCATCTTGATTCAAAACTTTCCCAGGAGTTTATGGCAATAGTTGGCCGGTTGAAAAGTGAAGGAAAAAGTGTGCTGATTGCCAGCCATGACCCGCTGGTCTTTGATTCGCCACTGATTGACTCGCTGGTAGAGATGCGTGACGGCGAGGTTATCAGCAGTCGGAGTATCCGGTGATTTTACGCCCTGCGACTCTCTCGTTGATCCTGATCGCTTTACTGACGTCAGGTTTAGTGGTATATGCCGGTTATTACGCCGTAAAGATTTACGAAAACTGGGACCCTGCAAGCGGTAGTGAACAGCAACTGGGTTTGGAACGCCGCACATACTTGATATCAACAATCATGAGCTACCTCCTCAGTCTTGAGCTCATATCCCTCTTTCTCTTCATATATACCGCAGACAACCTTCATACCCAGTGCACCGGGGCCATGTGTGCGGCAGGAACCCTGGCAGTAAATCCCTACGGCTACCCGGCACTGCTTTTCAAGGTAGTTAATTTTATACTGGGTGGCGTTTGGCTGATTTTGAACTATACCGACAATAAAGGGTATGACTATCCGCTGATCCGGACAAAATTTGCGTTTCTAACGTTGATGGCGCCGCTGCTGGTGCTGGAGAGCATCGTAGTCATATTATACTTCTCCGGTATTAAGACCGACGTCATAACCTCCTGCTGCGGAAGTCTGTTTAGCAATGAAGCACACACGTTCAGTGGTGATCTTGCTTCAATGCCGCATAAGCCTATGCAGATTACATTCTTTATCAGCATGGCTATTACTGCGTTCAGCGGCATGATTTTCTATACTTGGAATCGGCTCGGCTATCTGTTTTCTATTTCCTCAGCGATTACGTTTCTGATATCAGTTGCCTCAATAATTTCGTTTATCTGCCTCTATATCTATGAACTTCCAAGTCACCATTGCCCGTTCTGTCTGCTGCAAAAGGAATATAATTACGTCGGCTATATCATGTACGCTTTTCTTTTTACCGGTGCTGTTACTGGAATCGGAGTCGGCGTTCTGATGCCGTCCATTCGAATCGGCAGTCTTAAACGAATTATTCCTAACATTCAGCGTCGGCTTGCCCTTATTACGCTTGCCTGTTATCTGTTGTTTTTGATAATTACGGTTTGGAAAATGTTTTTTTCTACGTTAATGCTTGGGTGACTCTTCAGACAGGCATATAATATTTTACATATGATTGCATAATTTTTGAATAGTGCGAAAAGGTCGCTAAATAGGGAGCCCCTTCCGGTGTAATCTTGGATAAGGAGTCATGGCTTATCGAATTCAAATCAGTAATCAGGATTTGAACCGATGTCGTTAAAAAGTTCGAAGTGCGTTTGCTAGGGGACGCCAAATCACAATCCAGAGAAATCATTGCCGCTTGTACTGTCAGCCATCAAGGTGCGGGGCTTGCAGTATCTGTAGATCATCTCTAGGAGCTGTTACAATATGATTAATGAATATGTCTCTGATATAGCAAACCAAATGGGAGTTAAGCTGGCTAAGGTATCACTAACGGGTGGACCAACTGTAGCATGTATAGATTACCGTTTGGAGATTGAATCTAAAAATCATTTGGTGAGGAAGCCAGCTTGGCGACATAGATTATACGACCGTAGTTCCCCGTGAAAAATCACTCCTGCTGTTCTTGCAGAATCGCTACAGAAAACCCGCCAAATATTGCAGTAATGTAAAGCATGACGGTTTCATTGTGCAGTTTATCTGCCAGCCTCACCGAACATTCCGTTTATTTCTGTATATTCGAGGGGTTATGCGTCACATATTTAAAGTTTTCACTGGCATGTTTGTTGCGTCTTTTGGCTTAACAGATATTGATTATTTTGCTGATATGTACGCTGGTCTCCTTCAAATAATAATGAGTGTGTTAGCGGTGAATGTATGTATCCTCCAGGAAATGACATGACTACGTGCAGATCACATAAGAAACATATGCCATCACTGATGTCCGGAATAATTGCATCTGGTCTTCCGTAACCATCTAAGTTCTTTGAAAAGTAACTAAATTGTTCATGTCGTCGATTTCAGCGCCTGCTAAAATCTGTCATTGTTCCCTAAAAACTTCGGGGAGCAGTTATGAATTCAGGTCAGATGATCTTCACTCAGGTTATGGACGTCATGCCTCTGAAGACGTTCCATCGCTGTGTAGCGCGCTACCAAGGTGATTTTAGCGTCAAGCAGTTCATCTGCCTGGAACAGTTCCGCGTTATGGCATTTGCTCAATTGACCTATCGTGAAAGTCTGCGGGATACCGTCACCTGTCTCCGTTCCCAGAACAGCAAGCTGTATCGTATGGGCATTCGCAGTAAAGTTTCAAAAAGCACACTTGCTGACGCCAATGAGGTTCGGGATTGGCTTATTTATGCTGATTTTGCCCATCACTTGATTGGCGTTGCTCGAAAGCTGTATCAACAAGATCAGCTGGCTATTGACATTGAACAGACCGTCTATGCTCTGGATTCAACAACGATTGATCTGTGCCTGTCAGTATTTCCTTGGGCTCACTTTCGTTCAACAAAAGCAGCTGTCAAACTGCATACGCTGCTTGATCTCAAGGGGAGTATACCGACATTCATCCATATTTCTGACGGCAAGATGCACGATGTCAACATTCTGGATGAACTGCCCATAGAAGCTGGTTCTATCTATGTCATGGATCGCGGTTACGTAGACTTTGAACGGCTCCACCGGATCACCAAAAGTCTGGCCTTTTTCGTAACCAGAGCAAAATCAAATTTCAGCTTTGAGCGGATCTACTCACACTTGGTGGATAAAAGCACCGGACTGATCTGCGACCAGACGATTAAGTTGACGGTGCCGGCGACGGCAAAGACATATCCGGACAAACTGCGTAGAGTAAAATACTGCGATCCTGAAACCAACAAGGTTCTGATCTTTCTGACAAACAACTTCGATCTGCCAGCAAAGACGGTTGCCGATCTCTACAAACAACGCTGGCAGGTGGAGCTCTTCTTCAAATGGATCAAGCAGAACCTGCGGATCAAGACCTTTTACGGCACCTCGGAGAATGCCGTGAAGACCCAAATATGGATTGCAGTCAGTGTCTACCTGATGGTGGCCATTATCAAGAAACGGCTGAAAATTGAAGCCAGCCTCTACACAATTCTACAGATTTTGAGTGTATCAGTATTTGAAAGAACGGAGTTAAACCAGCTACTTACATTTTATGATTACAAAAACAGGTCTGCCGCAAAACCTAAACAACTGAATTTATTCTAAAAACATTCCGGCCACGGATGATATGCCATACAAAATTCTGGTTGTTGAAGACAACGATAACAACCGTACGCTTCTGAGTGATATTCTGATCATTCACGGTTATGAAGTTGCAGTGGCCTCTGATGGGCAAAAAGGGGTAGATCTTGCCAGGGAACTGTTGCCGGATCTGATCCTGATGGACATACAGATGCCCGGTTTGGACGGCATGTCCGCCCGCAGTATCCTGAAAGGGGATCCGGCGACAAGCAGGCTGAAGATAATAGCCGTGACCGCCTTTGCCATGCAGGGTGACAAGGAAAAAATCCTGGCGGCAGGATTCGACGGCTATCTATCCAAACCAATCAGTACTCGTGAACTTCCCGCTCTTATTGAACGGTGGCTGAAAGGCGAATCATAACTCTGAAGAATCGTAAGCATATTGTCGGTTTCTGACTGTGAAGGAGCGTAACATGAACAGATTATCCGTTGAATCCAAAATAGTTGGCGCCTTTACTGCTACACTGCTGTTGTTGTTGTTGGCCGGCGGTCTGATGTACCGTACGCTAATGGAGTACAGACAGACAATGCAGATGGTTGCGCACACCCATTTGGTGCTGGAATCAATCGAAGAGATGAGGCTGGGCATTAGCGATCTGGTGGGTAGTCAGCGAGCCTACTTCATCACCGGTAATAAAATGTTCCTTTCTGAAAGTGAACTCGAAACGGTTCACATTCGAGCATCTTTGGCACGGATCAAACAGCTTACCGCTGATAATCCGAGTCAACTGTTGCGGGCTACGGAGCTGTTACAGACGGTGGATGAGCGTATAAAGCTTGTGGACTCAGTTAACAGGCTGTTTCAATCACAAGGCTTTGAAGCGGTTAGCAATGGCAGCAATAACGGTAAATCGGCTATTAACATGGCGGCGCTGCAGAAAGAGTGTGGCGCCATGAAGGAAGAGGAACTGACCTTGTTGAAGCAGCGTTCTGAGTTGGCTGAACAGAATGCCCGTCAGGCTCAGATAATTGGTGCGCTGTTGGTTATGGTTACCCTGGCAGGCCTGCCATTAGTGTGGTGGCGGGTAAGACGCACTGCAAAGGAACGACTTGAGGGCGAGTTGATTGTGCAGGAAAGTCAGCAATTGAAACTGATTTCTGATGATCTTAAGCGAGAAAATGCCATCAATATAGCTTACGGAGATATCCTCACCCTTATCAACCAGGATTGGTTCAGCGTGGAAGACATGACTCAGGCAGCTCTGAGTCAGTTTAACAGCCATATCTCGATAATGGCAGGTATCAGTTATCTCGTTCATGATAATGAGCTGGTGGCGAACGCCTCCATAGGAATACCACTTCCCGGCACCACTGGAGAGTTGGCACGGGAAGCCCTGAATCGTAAGAGTATCGTCACACTGCGCACTATTCCGGCTGATTCAATGCTCAATCTTTCGACCGCTGTTGGAACTGTTAGTCCTTCCGAAATTATTGCTATCCCTCTTTTGGTAAAGAATGAAATAGTCGCCGTGGTGGAGTTGGCCTCCCTGCACGATTTCAGTAAAACCGATCTTCTGATTATCAAACGGATTGCCCCGCAACTCGGCTTTGGAATAAAGCAGAGGAAGCTTGAGCAGGAGATCAATGAACGATCTTCCCAGCTTGAAAAAGCCAACGAAGAACTCGTTACCATAAACGAAAACTCATGTTCTTTAAACGATGAACTCCAGGTATCGTACGAACAACTTCAATCACAGCAGATAGTAATTTCCGAAAGCAATTTGCGCTTGGAGGCTGTTTCACGGAGCAAGTCGGACTTCCTTGCCAATATGAGCCACGAACTGCGCACCCCACTTAACTCAGTGATCGGTTTTTCCGAGATACTTGAAGATGAATTGTTTGGCCCGATCAATGAAAAACAGCATGAATACGTCAGCAACATCCTTGCCAGCGGAAAACACCTGCTATCACTGATCAATGACATCCTCGACCTCTCCAAAGTTGAATCCGGAAAAATGGAACTCGATCTGACAGAGTTTTCGCTGCAAGAAGCTATGGAGTCGTCATTTATAATGCTCAAAGAAAAAGCAATAAAAGGCGGAATAACACTTAGTAAAGACCTTTCCCCGGAGGCCGATGTAAACATTGTGGCAGACAAGAGGAAACTGAAACAAATACTGTTCAACCTGATCTCTAATGCGGTCAAATTCACCCCGACCGGTGGAGCTGTAGAAGTGAGTGCTGTCATAGATGGAGATTTCATCGAAATTACCGTGTCAGACAACGGCATTGGAATCAAGGAAGAAGATATTCCGAAACTATTCCAGCCATTCACTCAGCTGGAATCGATCTATACCAAAGAATTTCAAGGCACCGGCCTCGGACTGGCACTCAACAGACAACTGGTGGAACTGCACGGCGGCAGAATCTGGGTGGAGAGCCACGTCGGAACGGGGAGCAGATTCAGTTTTACAATTCCGCTTTCTCAAACAACTATAACAGTTTCCCCACCTATAAAACCGGAGACTGTTCGCAGTACGGGCAACACTGTTCTGCTGATTGAGGACGACCCGTTGACACTGGCCTCCATGGAAAAAATCCTACATAGCAAAGGGTATCGGGCACTAAGGGCGAGTAACGGGAAAATGGGTTTGGAAATGGCACAGACTGACCCACCTGACCTGATAGTCCTTGACCTGATGATGCCAGGCATGAACGGCTTCGACGTAGCCGACCGGCTTCAGTCGGAGAGCGCCGCCGTTAATGTGCCTATACTTGTATTAACCTCAATGGACCTTTCAGCAACCGACCGGGCGCGATTGGCGGGAAAAGTCTGGCGGATCGAAGGAAAAGGGAGCCTGTCAACACATGAGTTCTTGAACCTGGTGGAAAGCGCCGTTTGTCAACAATAAGAAGTCTATTACTGGTGAATTTGACCATACAATATTCCACGCTATTTCACGAGTTGAACCCAATTGTTGTTGTATTTTTTCTCTATACTGTATATACTGTACTTATGCGAAACATAAACAAAAAGGAAATAAATATTCTCTTAATTCCTTTACAGCACAGCGTGATCGCCAAACTGAAGGAGACGGGTATTAATATGTCGAGCCTATCCAGATTAGCTGTCCGTAAGTTTGGTGATTCCAGTTTGGATGAAGAGTTTAGTGAAGGTGTAAAGTCGAAACGGGTTGTTATCTATCTTGAAGGAGAGGACATAGACCAACTTGTGATCATCGCAGCACGGGAAGGTATAACTAAATCTGAGACGTTACGCAGACTCCTTGCAAAGTATCTAACCGTTAATGAAATAGCCCTGAACCAGCTTTTCTAAAAAATCACTTGTTCTTCCACGAGGTGCTTTTTTTTCTTGACATTATACAGTATGTACTGTATAACTATTTACATCAACAAGAAATCAATTCTAAGAGCGCCATCAGGGAGTTTAAAAATGTTCAAATTATAGTAGCTGCGAGCACAATATTCATAACAATGCCAGATCTCCTCGAACATTCCAGTCACTATCTTCATTGGCTGACTATCGTTGTAAGTGGAAAACATATTGTTGATGAGTTTGCTCACGCAATTCCTCAAAAAAAGGTTGCAGAGGCAATCTGATGGAACCGAGTTAGATAGATGTTGGCCATAATAGGGAGGCTCGCCAGCATGAAGCAGGTTTCGCCTTTGAGGTGGATATCCGATCGTAAAAATATTATGTCGTAAAAAATATTGACATGGCTACTGATAAGCGTAACATGAGACACTCTTCCGTTCATTCTTTATATATAACTTATCCCCCGTTAATAGCACCGGACACCCTTCTGATCTATATAGTAACCTTTCATTCCTTTTTACGTTGCCTAACCCGCAACCTCTCTAAAGGAATTATCTCTGCCCTCATTGCCTAAACCGCCTTGAGATATAAGCAGGGAGTAAGTTCCAGACCTGACCGCCTCGGAACTCAATTGCAGAAATTCACTAAGCCCGACATCGGGATGATTATGCCTTTGATCGGCTTGCCGATCTTGCTCCGAAGGAGCAGGCTTTAAGTATTAGGTTCCTCACACGAACCTGTGCAAAATAGTAGGCATGGTT